>JAZTZP010000129.1:0-6423 GCA_045637525.1 Clostridia bacterium
TGTTCCGACTCAATAAAAAAACTTGCGCGCTTTGCTCTTTGCCGCGCGGCTGAGCGCACGGAGGGGATCCAAGGGGGCGAGTCAAGCCCCTTTGGGGTTTTGGTGCCGCTTTTGACGTAAAAGCGGCGTGTGCTTGCGCAACTCGATAAGTAATCGCTATAATATATACATAATCTTAAAATTACAAATTGGAAAATTGGTCGCAGGGAAATTTCATTTCCCCGATAAACTATAATTTATATATTTATTCACAATTCGTTTACTCATTCAAAACCCATAAAATTTCTTCAAAAAATATTGACATAATACAAATATTATGATATAATAATATTGCAACCTATATTAATATTTTTACTATTATAATCTTAAAGTAGGCATTTTTATATTTCGATAAAAATGCATGCTCTTTTTTGGTACTTTAAGATTATTAGTATTGAATATAGGTTGCGCTTATGAGCATGCGTTTTTTGTGCGCGGCTCATGTTGCGCACTTTTTTTATTTAATTTTTAGGAGGAAAATACCATGAAAACACAACAAAACACCACTACATTATACCCAATTTCAGAGAGCCACGACATGCTCCTTACCATTATGGATAATATCGAAGAAATCCGCAGGATCCTTGCAAAATCCAACTCAATGGCTGTTGTTCTGTATGAAGCAATACTATCAATGCAGGACTTCCCGGCAAGAGTGGGTGATGAGGTATTATTATACGCCTCAGATATAATCTGTGATTACACCAAACAAACCGATGATGCTATATCAGCCTTATACGAACAATTAGATACCTTACATGAGCAAAAATACCAACTATACCTACAAGCAAATAATTGATAATAATCATATCTTTTCATAAAACAAATCAAAAAAAAACCGCCTAAAACAGTTTTTCTGTTTCAAGCGGTTTTGATTTTAAAAATTATTCAGCGTCAACAGCTTCTTCAGCCGGAGCTTCTTCGGTTGCCTCTTCAGCAACTTCTTCAGCTACTTCTTCAGCTACTTCCTCTGCAACTTCTTCTGCAACTTCCTCTTCGATTTCGATTGGTTCTTCAACCTCTACCTCAGGGTCTGTTGAATATACCATAACTTCGCCGTCTTCAGCTTCTTCTTCTACCTCTTCAACTACCGGTGCTTCTTCTACCTTCGGAGCGATTAAAGCACGGATGCTAAGGCTTATCTTCTTAGCTTCCCAGTTGATTTCAGTAATCTTAGCTTCTACTTCCTGACCGATTTCAAGCACGTCTTCCGGCTTTTCAATTCTTCTGTCAGCAATCTGTGAAATGTGGATTAAGCCATCTACTGTCGGCATAAGCTCAGCGAATGCACCGAACGGGAGCATACGAACTATCTTACATGTTACAACATCGTCTACATTGTACTTAGCCTGTGCTATTACCCACGGATTATCCTCAGCCTTCTTATAGCCTAAAGAAATCTTCTTTGTTTCTGCGTTTATATCCTTGATATAAACCTCTAAAACATCGCCTTCAGCTACAAGCTCTGAAGGATGCTTAATCTTGTTCCACGAAAGCTCGCTGATATGAACAAGACCGTCTACTCCGCCAATATCTACAAACGCTCCGAAGTTTGTTATTGACTTAACCACACCTGAATAATGCTTACCAACCTCGGCAGCAGCCCAGAATGCGTCTTCCTTAATCTTCTTTTCCTCTTCAACGATCTTTCTTACCGATCCTACTACACGCTTTCTCTTTTCGTCAGCTTCAATAAGCTTAAATCTTACTGTTGTTCCGATTAATGTTGTTAAATCCTGTACAAACTTGTCGGAGGCTTGTCTTGCCGGAATAAACACCTGACTATCCAGAGCAATAGCAACAACTCCACCCTTTACAGCCTTAATGATTTTTCCTTCCAAAACCTCGCCTGCCTCGTATGCAGCCATAACCTTGTTCCAGCTTTCCTGTTGAACTATCTTCTTGCGTGATAATACAACCTTACCCTCGCTGTCACTAACACCAACAACATAAACCTTTATTGAATCGCCCGGTGAAACAATGTCAGACGGCTTTTGTGTAGGATCGTCTGTAAGCTGCTCAGCGGAAAGCTGTCCATTATACTTAAATCCGCCAAGGTCAACTATAACCTCATTGTCCTTTACCTCTACAACAGTACCTTCAATAATGTCTCCGTTGTTTACGGCCTTGCCTTCATACTGCTCAAACAGTTCTGCAAAGGTTTCCTCATTTCTTACGTTTTCTTCCATAACTCTTACTACCTCCTCGATAATACGACCGGGTGTTGATGCGCCTGCCGTAATACCTATTCTTTTATAATTTGTAAACTTCTCCGGTATTTCCGAAGCAGTTTCTATATAAAGCGTCTCAGGGCACACCGAGGATGAAATTTCAAAAAGCTTTCTTGTATTCGAGCTTTCCTTACCGCCGACAACGATCATAGCATCGCTCTCGGAAGCAAGTAATTTCGTTTCCTCCTGTCTACACTTCGTCGCATTACATATTGTATCAAAAATCAGGGTGCTTTTGCAAGTGTTTTTTATAAATTTTACGATTTGCCCAAAAATTTCTCTGTTTATTGTGGTTTGTGCTACAACACAAACTTCCAATTCCCCTAATTTTTCTATTTTTTGGTAATTTTCGCCATATACTATTGTTGCCTCGTTATTGCACCAACCGTTTATGCCTGTTACCTCAGGATGATTTTCATCACCCACAATTATGATATGACGTCCGGCATCATAGTTTTCCCGGACAATATTATGAATTTTACTGACAAACGGACAAGTAAGGTCTATTATTTCACTATTTTTTTCCTTAAGGGAATCAACAGTAGTCTTACCTACTCCGTGAGTTCTTATTACAACCTTCACCCCGTCCGGAATATCATCGGTCGTCTTATATGACATAACGCCCTTTTGCTTTAAATCCTCAACTACCTGCGGATTATGGATTATATCGCCGAGCGTGGCTATTTTTTCGCCGTTATCAACTCTTAAATACACCTCGTCCACAGCACGCTTCACACCAAAGCAAAAGCCCGCTGTTTTAGCAATTTTAATCAAAATACATTCTCCTTTAACAGTTCAATACTGTCAATTTAAGAAATTCAAATCTGAAATCGCTTGCGATTTCTACCAAACCCTGTCGCTATGCGACAGATTTCACCCACGCAAAATGTGTGAATTTCACATTTCACTGCAATACTGTAAACGTTAAGCTGACAGTATTGCCTTAGCAGTCAACCTTCAATAAACGTATTTTTTTCATTACGTCGTCTGCCTTTTGCTGTACTTCTTCACCTGTAAGCTTCTGATCCTTTGATATAGTTATCGGCTCGCCGAAACGTATTGTCAGTTTTCTCATAAATTTATACTCACCGCTGATGTAAGCCGGAATAATCGGAACCTCCGCCATCTGAGAAATCACCACAACTCCGCCCTTTGCGCTTGCAGTGTCGCCGACCGAACGACGTCCTTCAGGGAACATCAGCATAACCTCACCGTTTTTTAAAATGCCCATTGCACTTTTTATCGCACCTATGTCGCCCTTGCCTCTTTTTACGGGAAATGCTCCGAGCATTGATATAACACTGCCAAAAAGCTTGTTTTTAAAAAGCTCAGCCTTTGCCATAAAACGGAGTATTCTCGGTGTTATCACGCCTATAACGATAACATCCCAGTTGCTTCTGTGGTTAACCGCAAGAATTGCTCCTCCGCTTTGCGGGAAATTCTCCTTCCCCTCTACTTTTACACGAAAAACGAATAATACAAATACCCTGACAAGAAATATACAAAATCTGCGCATCAGCTTATTCCCTCTCTTATTGTTTTTTCGACCATGCTTATAGATTCCTCTAAGCTAAGCTCTGTTGTGTCTATAAGTATTGCGTCAGGTGCTTGTGCAAGAGGAGCAAAGCTTCTTCCCGAATCGTTTTTATCACGTGCTTTAATATCCTCTAATACGTCGTCGTATTTTACTTCCATGCCGTTTTGCTTTAACTGGTCACACCGTCTTTGGGCACGCATTTCAGGTGAAGCCGTAAGAAATATCTTAATATCCGCATCAGGGAAAACATATGTGCCTATATCACGTCCGTCCATAATAACCGACTGTTTTTGGGCAAGCCGTCTTTGAATTTCTACGAGCTTAAGACGTACCGCCGGAATAACAGCAACGGCAGATGCACCCATACTCACCTGCTCTGTGCGGATTTTATCTGAAACGTCCTCTCCGTCAAGAAACATTCTCTGCCCCTGTGACGTATAGTTTATTCCTATATCAATTTCATCGAGCTTTGATATGAGCTCTTCTTCATTTTCCTTAAAATCAATGTTATTTTTAATAGCAAATAACGCAACCGTACGATACATCGCTCCCGTATCAACATAAACAATCGACATACGCTCTGCTATCTCTTTAGCTATTGTACTTTTTCCTGCTCCTGCCGGACCATCAACAGCAACTACAATTTTTTTCATAAATACTAACCTTCCATTTTCCTTATTTTACCGCATTCGGTGTAACCTCAGATATCAAAGTGCTCTGTGTGCCATTCCTATTACAACATCGTTAAGATTAAGAACACCGATTGAAAAGAATACGCACACCGATAAATGCGAACCGCATCTTGCAATTGCAATCTTACCGCCAAGATCGAGGCCCATAGCCTTTGTTACAATACCGCTTATTGCTTCATGCGTTGCGCCTATCACAGCTCCTACCTCGTTATGGTTGTCCTCTATAACATTCTCACGCTTTGAAGCAACAACCGCACGTTCAAGAATCTTA
Source organism: Clostridia bacterium (assembly GCA_045637525.1). GTDB lineage: Bacteria > Bacillota > Clostridia > UBA1381 > UBA1381 > JAZTZP01. The sequence goes on from JAZTZP010000129.1 coordinate 4,771, forward strand.
ACAACAGAACCCGAAAACTTGTCACCAAAATCAATCGCCGCAGTTCTCACACCGTCCTTCGCAAGCTCTGCACGAACACGCATTTCCTCTTCTCTGCTGTCTGTAACCGCAAGCACTATTGCGGCCTTTGCAACTTCCTTACTACCGTACTCCATTAATTATTACCTCCTGCGCTTATTCCGGCAAGATAACCTGTTGAATAAGCAATCTGCAAATTATATCCGCCCGTATATGCGTCTATATCTATTACTTCGCCGGCAAAATACAAACCCGGCACGAGCTTCGACTCCATTGTAGACGGATTTATTTCAGATACCTTCACTCCGCCGGAAGTTATAATAGCTTCCTCTATCGGACGAAAGCCTTTTACGCTCAGCGTCAGATTTTTTATAGTATCCGCGAGCATAACACGCTCCTCACGGGTAATGCAATTAACCGCTTTATGAGGATCTATACCCGATATATTTATTATAACAGGAATTAGCGTTTTTGGCAACAGTTCGTCCAAACTATTTATCAGGTGTTTGTTACGAAATTTTTCGAAGTCACGCAGTATTCTTTTGTCTAAAATATCCAAATCAAGCGCCGGTTTTAAATCTATCACTATTTTATAGTCATTTTTCTGCGGATTTTTCATATGTGCAGACAAAGAGAGTATCACAGGACCGCTTACTCCGAAATGAGTAAAAAGCATTTCACCGAAATCCTCATAAATCTTTTTTCCGTTTTTTCCGTATGCGCTCACACCTACATTTTTAAGAGAAAGTCCCATAAGCTCCGAAACCCACTTTTCCTTTGTTTCTATCGGAATAAGTGACGGCGTGGGTGAGATTATCGTATGCCCGGCACTCTCAGCCATTATGTAGCCACTGCCGTCCGAACCGGTCCGGGGATAAGATTTTCCGCCGGTGCAGATTATAACGCTGTCCGCCTTAATAACCCTGTCCGTCATACGTATGCCCGTAACTTTCCCGTCCGAAATCACAAGACCTTTCGCCTCGCCCTTTATAAGCTTTGTACCACCGGACAACGCATAACGCCGCAGTGCATCAGCCACATCATGAGCGTTGTCAGATACCGGGAAAACACGTCCGCCACGTTCAACCTTCGTTTTCACACCAAAACTCTCAATAAGCTTTATAATGTCGTCATTTGTAAAAGTGTATAGTGCACTGTATAAAAACTTTGAATTAACAGGTATCTGAGAAAAAAAGTCCGATATATCGGCAGAATTAGTAATATTGCATCTCCCTTTTCCCGTTATCCTGAGCTTTTTGCCGAGCATATTATTCTTTTCTATAAGATAAACCACGCCCCCGGCAGCAGCCGCCGCCCCGGCAGCAACCATCCCCGCCGGCCCGCCACCGATTACAGCTATCGTTTTTTTGCTATCAGACATAGATTTTTCACTCCTTTCGATAAATTATAGTTTATCTTACGATAAACTATAATAGCGATATGTCAGCCTGTGGCTGACGCGATATTTGCCTGTCGGCAAGCGATATGTTGACTAAAGTCAACGCGATATGTTCGCCAAAGGCGAACGTTAAGGTACAAAAGCTTTGCTTTTGTTTGATTAAATATTGAAAAAATGCTTTGCATTTTTTCTTCCATAACGTTTGCGAAGCAAACATATCGCGCCGACAGGCATAT
>JAZTZP010000130.1:0-2519 GCA_045637525.1 Clostridia bacterium
TTTTTGGAAATAATGAGTCCTACATCTCCGAGACTAAACACATGAGATATATCAGAATAATCTTGAAATGGTAAAAGCGTAATATTGGCGAGATTGTTTTCTTTTACAATTTCATCAAGTTTGGACTTGTATGCACCCTCACCTATTATGACAAAACCTATATCCTTGTTGTCTTCAAGGGACTTTGCTACTTCGACCAGCATGTCCATGTTTTGTGTGTAACCAATATTGCCACTGTAGCAAATATAAAACTTATCTCTATCAAGATTATATTTATCAAAAAGCAGATTATCATTTCTGTCTATATTTACAACTTGATTCTCGTTAACCCAGTTATAAATAAGTTCTATTTTTTCCTCAGGTACTCCCTTTGCTATAATATTCTTTTTGAAATCTTCGGATATTACAATTATTTTATCTGCAGATCGATATGTAATATTTTCTATACATCTTCCGATTTTCCATATAACGGAGTCTTTTTTTGTAATTCCTGTATGTAATAAGGAATCCGGGAAAATATCCTGTAGCGAGTACACAAATTTACACTTGAGTTTCTTTGCTAACTTACCGGCTAAAAAACCTTGAGTTGGCGGTGTACTCACTGAAAAAACCAAATCAATATTCTTGCATTTCTTGCCCAAAGTGTATTGTCTTAGATTGCACCACAAATATCTGAAAGCACGGATTAATGTGCCTTTTTTCTCCATTGGTGCCCAAAATCTTCGAACATTAACCTTGCGGTCATACATTATTTCGGATTTTTTGTTTTTGTACTCTTTTCTTACTTCATCCGAGATGTTTCTTGTTGGAATCGGACACAAAACTTCTATTGTATGTCCAGCTTTTATAAAAGACTCAATTATATCCTTTTCCAAATGGCTGAACGCAATCGATTCAGGATAAAAGTATGCATTTAAAAACAGTATTTTCATTTAACACATCTCCGATAAAATCTGTATTCGTTCATCTTTCTGCCCTCACGGGTTTCATAAGTGCGTTCCAATTCAAAACCATTTTTTACATAAAAAGCATTTACATTATCATTATCTAATGCATCTGTTTCCAGTGCTATATAATCGATTTTAGAAAAATCAACATCGTCCTTGACATAATCTATAAGTTTAGTTCCCACGCCCTTGGATTTGATATTTGGCAAAACTCCGATAGATGCAAGCTCCACATATTCTTCTGTGCGCTTACTTTCTCCTGGTTTAAGAAAAGCCCTCACAAGTCTCATAAACACCGTAGGTTTTCTGACAAAGGCACCCAAACTATACCAAGCAAACGGTATTAGCTTTTTCTTTATCATAAACTTGTATAGTCCACTCATTTTTGCAGAATATGCACAAAAACCTATAGGCTGGTCATCTTCAAAAGCACAAATCAGTTCTGAATCGTCATGTAGGCAATAGCTTGCATACATTTGCTTTAAAAATCCTTTTCCCATAAAAGTAAGGAAGAAACCTTTAAACGTACTTAGGTGTATATTCACGATTTTACTGATTATTTGTTTTTCACCGGAAGATACCTTTCTTATTTCCATTGTTTCAAATACTCCCTTAAACTTCCACTTTTTCCTTGTTATCTTCTATAACCAATTCTCCCTCTTTGCCGAGAACTGCAGCTACAGTTTTGAACATAAGCTTTACATCGTTCCAAAAGCTGAAATCTTCTATGTACTTAAGGTTGTATTTCATCTTTTGCGGAAGAATTTCGTTTATGTAAGTTTCGTTTGCATTTTCCGACTCTGCAAGAAGTCTTTCTTCATCTTTGTAATATATACTCGCAAGAGAAGTAACACCTGCAGGTAATAAAAGCGTAGCATACATTTCATCGGTGTAAGCATCTACATACCGCTTAACTTCCGGTCTTGTACCTACAAAGCTCATTTCGCCTTTTAATATATTAAATAATTGCGGTGTCTCGTCAAGTCGGAACTTGCGCAAAACTCTGCCTACTCTTGTTACTCGCATATCGTTATTTACAGTAACCTGCGTTCCGAGTTTTTCGGCATTTTCAACCATGGTACGAAATTTGTATATGCGAAAGGTTTTGCCGTATGTAGTAACTCTCTCTTGACGGAACATTACCTTTCCGGGAGAATCGATTTTTATCATAATTGCAAGAATCAAAAATATCGGCAAAAACATTATGCTAAATACAAGAGCCACGCAAAAATCAAACACGCGTTTAACAATAATGCTTGCTTTTTTGCTTTGTAAAATACGATAGTATTTTAACACCTCTTCACTTTGAAATTTATCCTCTAAACGCTCTGCTTCTTTAAGCATTGTATCAACACCTTAAATATATAATTTCTTCACATTCTCTGCCACATACTCCGCATCTTCCAAGCTCATTTTAGTATTAAGGGGCAGACTTACCTCATTTTCAAACTGTGCATATGCATTGGGGTAATCGGCAATGTCAAAGCCGAGGTTTTTGTATGCAGTAAGGATCGGAAGCGGTTTGTAATGAACATTACACGCAATGCCGCACTCTGCCATCTTAATAATAAA
>JAZTZP010000131.1:0-19336 GCA_045637525.1 Clostridia bacterium
TGATTTGTCACAGGGCGCGCTTTGCGCGTTTATTTTACCCTTGACAAATTGCAGTGGGAGCATTTACAATCATTTTAGCGAAAATCAATGATTTTCTACGAAATCGTTTGCTATTTTTTCATATTTACTTTACACTACCAACTTTATTCCCCTGAATATATTTTTCTTTGATGCCGCCACACATATCAAGTGACAAATATACGCTGCGCTCAATTCTTTGTCTTAAATTAAGCCCCAAAGGATGGGCAAGGATGCTGTCATCAAGAACAAGTGCATCAAACTCATATCCTTCTTCAAAACTTCCCACTTTTCCAAAGAATTCACCGCCACCTTTTGTTGCCATATAAAAGGCTTCTTCAAAGGTAACAGCATTTGCATCTTCATCCACATATCTTAAATACATTTTTGAAACGCCTATGGCATCTGTGATTGCACGAAAGATTGATTCCGTCTGTCCGCCTGCCACATCGCTTCCAAGGCCAATTTTCATATCAAGGTCAAGGTATTTTCTTACAGGGGCAATTCCTGATGTAAGGTTTATATTTGATGCAGGACAATGAGCAATAAATACACCGTTCTCACGCATGAGCTTTACTTCTTCATCGCTTGACCACACGCAATGAGCCATTACGGTATTGACTTTTTCAGAATCCAAATTTTCACCACCGAACAAATCATGTTTGTAGTAGCTATCGCCATAAAACGAACTGTCAGGCCGAAGATCACAAACCCATTCAATCTCACCCTTGTTCTCTGACAAATGGGATTGTACCGGCAGGCTGTATGCCCTTTGTATTTCACGAAGCTGGTCCATAAGGTCGTCTGTACAACTTGGAATAAATCTTGGTGTAAGTATAGGCTTTGTGCGTTTGTATTTACCCACAATATCGTTTATCCATCCAAACGTATTAAAGGCAGACATATCTGCACTTTCTTCTACAAGTTCATCAGGCGCTGACCTATCCATATTTATTTTTCCTACATAGGTTACAAGACCTGTTTCTTCCATTAAATCCATCAGTATTTCGGTGGCGCTTCTGTGCCTTGTTGCAAAAATACAGGCTCTTGTGGTGGCGCTGTTTTTCATATTATCAGCAAATATTCTGTATGCTTTTTTTGCATAATCCGAATCTTTATACTTTGCTTCTTCGGGGAATGTCTGCGTGTTTAACCATTCTATAAGTTCATAATCCATTCCCATGCCGCGAAAAGCATATTGTGGAGCGTGAATATGCAAATCCACCATGCCTGGAATAATGAGCTTGTCTTTTAAATCTCTTAATTCAAGGTCTTTGTATTTGTCCGGAAATTCCTCGAAAACACCTGCACATTTTCCATCCATGCACACAACATATCCCGAAAGTGTCTTTAATTTTGTTTTTGAAATACTGTAACAAATGTTTCCCTTTAGGATAAAACTGTTCATTTTCACTGTCCTTTCCTTCTAATTTTCATAATATAAGTACCTTTTTATTTTATATTATCAAAACCGATATGACAAACCCATGACAAAGATCGAGCAGTGCGAAATTAATAGCCCTCTCACACCACCGTACGTGCCGTTCGGCATACGGCGGTTCAATTCATATTTCAGTATGTACTTTTAGATAGTGGTCTGTTAGTGATAGCAACACTTCCTCCACTTCCCCCCCACCATGGATAGCTTGTGCTTGACTAATGTTGGTTGATATGTACCCCCATAACGGACTTTCACCGTCAAGTTAAACGTCATACTCGACGCACCAAAAATTAAAGGCGTCCCCGAAAAAGCTTTTGGGACGCCTTAATCTTTAATCATACACCCTTCTTTATCTGTATTGCCGCAACCGTCATATCGTCTTTTGCGATATTCCCCCGTTTTTTAAGTGTTGTTTTCATTATCGTATCCGCAAGCTCCTCTGTTGTCTTATCCTCATCAGCAAGAAGCTTTTTCATTTTCTCGCTTGTAAAAACTCCGAACTCCGTATCACTCACACCGTCCGACATCATTATAATAACATCCTCCGAATTAAGAAGCTTATTCACGCTCACAACAGATACATTACTGAGCATCCCAACTGGCAGGCTCTCACAGAACACAGTCTCCACATCATAATCATGACGAATAAAGCTTTTCGCTCCGCCTATCTTGAAAAACTCCGTCTTTCCGCTTGTAAGATCAATGCAAACCATATCGACAGAGCTGAACATATCCCTATCCTGCTTTAACGACAGCGAGGAATTAACCATCGCAATTGCCGTTTTAGGATTTAGCCCGGCACATAAAAACTGCTTCAGCAAGCTTCCCGTCAACATACTTTCGCTTCTCGCCGTCGCTCCGCTGCCCATTCCGTCACATATTATGATAAAATACTTCATATCATCGGTTTTAAACCGAAACACACTATCACCGCACACAGTTTCACCCGTTTTGGGAATCTGACTCACTCCTACCGAAACAGTGAAAACGCCATCCGAACAAAACTTCATCACTCCGCCCGTAAGCATTTCCTCAAAAAATACAGGCCGCATCAGTATCTCACTCATACAATCGCATAAAGGATTGGGATCAACAGAACAAAGCGGCAAAATATATATCTCATACGCACCGCCACAGTTTATAACCTTAACACTGCGAAGCTTATACCCGGCAGCCGAAAGCTTGTCCGAAACAAGTAATGCCGTATCATGGTCTATGGAAAATTCCTCATCAAGACGTCGTGCCATTTTCTGAGTTATTTCCGAAAACAGATTATACTGCTCCGATATTAAGTCCCTTGCAAGTATCGCCTCGCCGTTATGTATTGTCTCAATCCTGAAAAGCTCATAAGAATGGTTAAACTCAGCAATAAAATTTTCGGGTATAATACAATGTGTTAAAAAATCGCTCCCAACATTATCAACCGTACAAAACCCCTTTTTCTCATACGTTTCAAGAAGTGTAAAGCATATCTTCCATGAATATCCGAAATCCGTCTGCCAGCATCTTGAGCAGTCGGCACAGTTTCTGCAAACACGCTCTACCGTCTCCTTTATAATCGACGCCGCCTCACGGTGATATTTGCGCATACGCTTGTCCGAAACGCATTTAAAAGTTTCCGACAACGTTGAAAATGCATCGGATATCCTGAAAAGCTTATCATTTATATACATGGTTATTTTCTCGTCCGACATAATCGCTTTATCGGATATTATACCGCTCACCCTTGTCCCTATCTCCTTATGGAGTTTTTCCGGTACGGCAATAAAAATCCCGGCAGAAACAAGCATCTCCGTTATAGAAACAGGAATTTCAAAGCTGTTTCCCACATATAAAAGAATTATCGCACCTGAACTTAAAAATCCCAATACAACCCCGTATTTGCGCATCGACTTCAGGGCACTGCATAAAAGTCCGCACAACCCGTAAAACCCAATCAGAGTAACTGTCGCCGCCTCGTTAAGACTGCACATAAGACCTGTGCAAAGCCCTCCGCTCCCCGAAACCGCAACATCCGATGATAAAGCTATGCTCATCACTATGTAAGCTATAATGCAATGCGCTATGTTTATTCCAAAAACCGACATCTCCTGAATACCCGATATAAAAACCCCGGCGCATATAGCGGCACAAATAATTTCCTGTCTTGATGCGGCAGATTTTCTCAGCTCAAACAGCCTGACGCCTTTTTCAAATACCACATACATAAGCGCCGCAACAACACTTTCTATTATAAGTGCAATAAAGTCATAAACTGCGCTGTAATCGCATATCATAAGAATACATCCGCCGGCAAACATAGACGCACCGCATACAACCGACGAAAACACAGGCATCTCCTTGTAATCATCACGAAGCTTTGTATAAAGCCAGAAAAATATAACAGCAAGTATCTGTTTTATTCCCATAAATCCTGCGCCTGTGCTGAAAGAGCCGATTGCCGCCACCGACAATGCAAGATAAGCGGCCGACTTATCAAAAGCCGCACAAAACATTGCTAACCCAAAAGGGAAAACTCCCAATACCGATGCACGTGATGCCAAAAACAGCAGCAAGCACATAGGTATGTCGCCAAGCTTCGGAAGTCTTAACATTCCTCTTATATTTTTTTCCTGTACCTGTAAATCCGGAGAACTCATACTTTCCACCTCATAAAATAATACTTCCATAAAATTATATCACTAAACATATACATAAAATGCAGAAACGTGTTGTCATATTTTTACAAAAGTATCCTCTGATTTTGACTTTTTCGCAGATTTATGATATAATGTACTAAATTTTTATAAATATTTTTTTGTAAATTAACGAATTTTATATTAAAATATATGCTTTTGGGAGGAATTATTTTGAGAATTTTGGTTTTTTCTGATTCGCACGGATCTATAAGTGCCGGGTTTAACATCATAGACTTTTATATAAATAACGGTGGCGTAGATGCAATCATACACGCCGGAGATATTGTAAAAGACGAGGATGCCATAAAAGAAAAATATCCCCATATCCCGGTATATGCTGTCTGCGGAAATAATGATTTTTATTCTGACTATCCATATGATATAACAGTCACACTCGGCGGAAAAAAAGTATTTATTACCCATGGACATAAATACAATGTCCGGTTGGGAAATTATATGTTAAAAGAAAAAATGAATGCAGAAGGAATAGACCTTATCATATACGGTCATACCCATATCCCCGAAACAGACCTTTCGGGCAGAGGACAAATTTTAAACCCCGGCAGTCTTTTCTTCGGACGAACATACGGCATAGTTGACATAAACGACGGTAAAATATATACATCAATAAAGAACCTATAAAAAAGCAAGCCATCTATATTAATCAATTAGATAGCTTGCTCAATCAATTTGTATTCAGAAATAACAACGTCAGACTGTCGGAAAACTCAAAATTTGGGTATAATCAAATCGAACAAATCGCATAAAACCGATATTCGTTAGAAGTGAAATTTCTGAAAATATGAATTGTTCGACAGTTTGACGACTCTTTATCTTCTATAAAAAAACACATACATCAATTCATAATTAATTGCTGCATAATTTCAGATGTAATTGATGTTGGAACTTCATGTCCGTCTAATATTTTACAAGATAAATCATATTTTTCTTTTTGTAACGCTTGTATTTTCTCCTCTATAGTTCCCTCTGTGATCAATCGATAAACCATAACATTTTTCTTTTGACCAATTCGGTAAATTCGATCTTCTGCTTGCTTTTCAATTGCAGGATTCCACCAAGGATCATAAATTATGGCAGTATCAGCAGACACTAGATTTATCCCTGTTCCACCCGCTTTTAAACTGATCAAAAACACACCATTTGGACTTTTTTCAAATTCATCCACAACAGATATTCGGTCGTTTGTATTGCCGTCTAAATAATAGTAATTAAACTGCATAGATATCAATTTCGCCTTTATTATTTCCAACATCCTAGTAAAACGACTAAACACTACTACTTTATGCCCGTTATAATATAATGATTGAACTAACTCTAATAATAAATTTAATTTTGCTGACTCAGCACAACCATCCTCGTTATATTCTTTTTCCAACAATTTAGGGTGACAGCAAATCTCTTGTAAATACAACAATCCATTAAGCACAATACTATTAGATTTAATCTCAAATCTATCTGTTTTCCTAAGAATTTCATATTTGATACTTTCAAGCATTTTATCATATAATTCTTGCTGTTTTGTTTCCATCTTTACAAAGAGTACTTGATTTTGCTTTTGAGGAAGATCATCCAAAACATCTTCCTTCATCCTTCTTAATAAAAATGGTGAGGAAATTTCCCTTACATAATTAATGTCATTTGCACTTTGTGCAGAAACTGTCTTATACGATGTTGTAATATCAGGATTTACTAATCTCATCAATCCCCAAAATTCTTCAAGATTGTTTTCTAGTGGCGTTCCTGTTAATATTATTTTAGTTGTTGCATTAATACTTTTTAGCGTTTGATGTGCTTTGCTTTTATTATTCTTAATGTATTGTGCTTCATCAATAATTACGTTATCAAAATGAATTTTTTTAAATCTATCTTCGTCGTTAACTAAAGTTTGGTATGTTGTAATGATAACTTTATGATTATTCAACATACTAATATCTCGGTTAGATCCATGATAACTATACACAGCTGTAGAAGGTGAAAATTTCGAAAATTCTCTCGCCCAGTTCACCAATAACGTTTTAGGAACAACTATAAGATTGCAACTATTGCATAGACTTTTTTCGCTCAAATATGCAATAATCTGTAAGGTTTTACCAAGTCCCATATCATCAGCTAGACACCCCCCAAAACCATTTTTTTTAAGTGACAAAAGCCATTTAACGCCTGTTTTTTGATAATTTCTTAAAAGTTTTTCAATGCTGATGTCAATTTTATAAGATACATTTTCATACCCAATAAGATTTGATATGTTTTTTATGCTAGAACCATTTATTCCTGAGGCTATGCTAATTGCATCAATTATATTCTTTTTGTCGATTTTTATTGTATTTTCTTTTTTATCAAAATATATTGATTTGGAATTAAATTCTTTTGGCAAAAAAACTATCTTCCCTTTGTATTCAATCCAATTTTCTGCCCTTTTTTTCATGTTGAACAAACTAGATATATCTACCGCTTCGCCATCGATTTCCACCAAACCTTCAATATCAAACCAATCAAAATTGTATGAAACACTAATAGTAGAAAAATCAGATGTGGCAATTTTTTGCCCTATATTTGTTAAAACAATTACTCCACAACTAGAGAGTTTTAATAAATCTGAAGATATATTTTTGCCTTGATATTTAAAGCCTTCAGTTTTTTTATATTCCCAACCACAATTTTCAATACGTTTTTGTATTTTTTCTTCAAATCCATAATTTCTAAACGTATTTTTCCCCGCTATCGTGCGATCTTTGTTTGAATAGTTTATAATTATGTCATCGTATTCAAATACAAGTTCAAGAGGAAAAATTTTTTTGTTTAAATCCACATATACTTTTGCCTGTATATTTACGATAGTTTCATTATCAACATCTTTGACATCTAAAAACATTTGTGTTTTATTGCCATAAAACCTTAAACCATCGATTTCATAAAAGTTTTGTTCAGTTATATTATCAAAATGAATTTGTGTTATTTGATACATACCATGTTTTTTATCCTTATAAAAAACACAATTATAACGCACTAGTTCGGGAAGAATATATAGTTTTGCCTTAGAAATAAAATATTGGTACTTATTAATCTGAACATTTTTACTATCGTTTAAAAAATTTTCTATTTGTTTTAATTGAATATTATTTATGTTATCATAATTAGCTTGAGAGTTTATATTGATGTTTCTTAATTGTCCGGAGTATTTTTTGCTTTTAAGCATAGGAATAACACCTGCATAGGTTTCTATTACAAGATTGTTATGCTTTCGGCTTTCATCAAAATTAATACTAATAATCAAATCTGACATATCATTCCTCACATCACTCTTCAAAAAAATACTCATTACTTAAAATCATTTTTTCATATATTGACTCTTTTCCCTCACAAAAATATACCCATTCACCAACATGATTATCAAAATCCTTGATGCCCTCATATTTCATACGGCAACCACCGCCACATATGTATCTAATCTCGCAGTCTTTGCATACAGATGTATTATCAACAGAAGTATCCATCTTTACTTTTTGGCTCAATTTTACTATTTCAGAAATATCATCAGTCAATATATTTATCGTACTTTTTAGTTCATGAATCCTATTACACCAATAAACATCACCATTTGAGGCGATACTAATTCCACCAAATCCACAATTTCGTCTAATAGCTTTATTTTCATAATTCAAAACAAATGTTTCCGTATAATATTCAGGATAAAGTCTTTCAACTAAAGCCTTTATTTTTTTTCGATAAAGTAGATTACTTTCATTTGTTATTTTTATATTCCTTCCTGTAATTAATTCGTGATTAAACTTAATGAAAATCTCTGGATATTTTTCTAAGAGGCTCTTTGCAAATGGCTCAAAGTTCAATATGAATTCATCAATGTTGTCACATAACGGAGTTACTGCTATTGAAACTTTTGTTCCCTTGGCATAAAACTTTTCAATAGTTGATAATGCTTTTAAAAAACCTTTGCTGTTTCTTACATTCATATAAGATTCTTCGTTGTATCCATCAACACTAATCTGTATTTCATCAATATAATTATGCAAAGAAGAGATCATCTCTTGACTCCAAGCAATTCCGTTGCTTAATATAGTAACAGAAAATCCTATATCGTGAGCATGCTTAATTAGCGTGTCGAATCCATTATAAACCGTAATTTCTCCACCAGTAAATGTAATTCCTGAATATTCTGCCTTTCTCAGCTTGTTCAAAATTTCAATCCAATCAGATACTGATACCTCTTCTATTTCAACATCTCCCGCATACATATAACAGTGTTTACATCTTTGATTGCAATTGTTCGTTAAATATATATATGCGTTATTATCCTTCGTTTCAATGGTATAAGGGTACTCAAACTTCTTTGCTTCTAATTGTATAATAACATTTTGAACTGACTCATCTGAATATTTGCTAAAAACATACTGCAAATCTTTTTTATTATATAAATCATTGAAAATATTGAGTTCTTCTTCGTTTTGTAATACAATCCACAAAATACCTTCAGTATATATTGCCAAATAGTAATTTTTAAATTTTACAATTCGAATTTGATTGGGTAATGAATACACTTTTCCAAGTTCAAGTTCTGTTTCAATAATATTGTTATCCATAATAATCAATCTCCTATATATTAAAAGGGTGTGGTGACACCACCACACCCTCACAAAACGCCGTTATTTACTAGTTTTGATTCTTTTCGCAAGATTTGAAACAGAACATAGTATTAATTCTTGCGGAATTTTGAACTTTTTTAACCTTCCAAGCAATTGTTACTTTTTTCATCTGCACACACCTCCATTTACATAAACTAATATAATAATTGTATTATAGCATAAAACATTTACAAAGTCAAGATAAAAGGGGAATTTTGTATAATTTTCATAGTTTCTATCTATATTTTAGACTTTTGATTAATACAATAAGCAATTTTTCGCAATTATCCACATCGTATTTAGATACAATAGAATTTGCACAGTGTATATTTTGGCAAGGAATTGAAATTCCTAATTCTTTACAACCATTATCTTTCAAATTTGATATAATCAATTCGCTTGCTCCGCAATCGCTCACTTCTAACTGGAATTTAATGCTATTCTTTTCCGCAATGTCAATAGCATTTTTTACAAAATCAGGATTTGAAACACTCATGGCATCTGATATTTTTATTGCCACTCCATTATCAATACATACGCTGTTCATATCACATTCTGCAGATACATCTATATTGATATGTATATCTGGAAGTATTGTAGATTTTGCAACTCTAATTCCTCGCATATTCAATTCTTCTTGTACTGTAAAAACATAATAAATATCATTTTCTGATTTTATATTGCAATTAATTAAATTATACAAACAATAGCAGGATATCCTATTATCTAAGGCTTTACTATAATAATATCCGTCTCCGAATATAAAATTACTTTGAAAAGTGAAAACATCACCAATTTTCGGCTTGCCGAACATAACTTTTAGAAACAAATTATCATAGTTATATTGTTTTATATTTTCATAAATTTTCGAATAGATTATGCCCTGAAAAGTATTCGAGCAAACTCTTTGTTGAATTGCATTCCATGTTTTGATGTTCCCTAATGCTTTAATTTTATATTCTCCAGGATTTATTTCATTTATAATTTGAAATCCGACCTCATCTATATGTGCACTAATCATCACAGTTTTACTACTTTTAGCACCCTTTTGATAACATATTAAATTACCAACATTATCAGTATATATATCATCTAAATGTGTATTTTCATTTAGCATACTATAAAGAAATTTTACCACATCACCTTCATATCCAGCTACGCCGTTTATGTTACACAGTTTCGCGAGTATCTCGCCACTTTTTGAACTCATAATAACTACCCCCTACATGTCTAAACTATTTTCATTAAGTAAGAAATCAAATATACCCATCGTGGTAATACCATTATCATCACGTTTCAGTTTTATATCGTCTTTTACAATAACAATTTTTTTGAAAGAGTCATTTGTTCTCAGCAAGGATTTCTTTTCCTGCATCTCTTTTGCTTCATTTGGTATATCAAATGCAGACTGAATATAATACTTGTTGTTACCTTTAGTTGCAATAAAATCTATTTCAAGTCCTTTTTGTACTCTTTTTCTTTCTGCATTTGTTTCGGTAATTTCAACAACACCAACATCAACACGGTAACCTCTTATTTTAAGATCATTAAAGATGATATTCTCCATAATGTGGTTTTCTTCCTGTTGCCTGAAATTGAGCTGTGCATTTCTTATACCAATATCGGTAAAATAATATTTTGATGGGGTTGCAATATATTTTTTACCCTTAACATCATATCTTTTTGCTTTATCCATAAGAAAAGCATCTGTAAGGTATTCGAGATATTTTGTTATTGTCTTTTGAGTTATCTTACTGTTTTTCACGTTTCTGAATATTTTTGTAAGCTTGGCAGGATTAGTAAGGGAACCAACAGAAGATGCAAGTATATTTACAAGCTCTTGAAGCTCGCTCTCATTTTTAATACGATTTCTGTCAACAATATCACTGATATAAACTTTTCTTAATTGGGTAGTGAGATATTCTGCTTTCATTTCGTCATCTTCACGCATTAAAACCAACGGCAATCCACCATAGGTATAATAATCTTTCCAAGCTTCAGATACACTACCGTCATATACAGAATAATACTCTGCAAAAGACAACGGAGTTACATGGATTTCATCACCTCTGCCTCTGAACTCGGTAAGAATGTCACTTGATAAAAATTTAGAGTTACTTCCGGTTACATATATATCAAGATTTCTGATGTGTGCAAGACCATTAACCAAATCAGAAAAATCTCCCACAAACTGTATTTCGTCAAGGAACAAGTAATACTGCTCATTGTCTTTTATTTGCTCCTTGATATGATTATACAAGGTCTTAGGCTCTCTTAATTCATCATTTATAATATCATCAAGAGCAATTTCTATAAGGTGATCAGGTTGCACACCTTTTTCAATCAAATAGTCATGATATAAATTAAAAAGCAAATAAGATTTTCCGCACCTTCTTATCCCGGTTATTACTTTAACCAAACCATTACGCGCTCTTTTAATTAACTTGTTTAAATACAAATCTCTTTTAATTTCCATATTATCCACTCCGTTTTTGGTCGACATTTAGGGATTTTACATTACTAATTATAACATATTATTTTCTAAAAGTCAATCGTTTAGGATAAATTTAGTCTACATTTTGCAAAAAATATTCCCAAGGGCTGTTTAAAAAGTCCCACTGAAAGGGGCTGTTGCAAAGGAGCATTTTTAAAGTACTCATTTGCTCGGCTCTTTCTTTTTTTGCAAAAAAAATAGTACCCATTCATAAAAATGGGTACACAAAAATAATCATACCTGTTTTTGGTATTTTTACTGATTTTCTTATGCTATTTTCTTTTCAAACAGGTCTTTTCCTAAACAACTTCCAACCAACCTGTTATGATATTTGGTATCGTTCTGTTAATTCCTCTTTTAACTCTATCCAGAAACGGAATCAGTGTTGTTACATCTGTAGGTTTAGGAAAAAGCCCTATTCCTACGATATATTCACTTTCTACACCTACTTGAACATTGTACCCCGGTTTTAGTTGACCGTTAAGCATATGGTCTTCTTTCATCCGCATAAATATTGCATCAGGGTCTGTTTTGGAAAAGCTTTTTGGTCCGTCTAAAATCGCAAAGTATTCTTTGTATTTATGCTTTCTTTCCAAATATTCTTCAAGTTGTTCAAAATCACGCTGTAATTGCGTTTTTCTTTTACCTTTACCACTTACAAAACTGTGTTAAGATATATGATTCTATTCCCTAAGAATGAAAGATATTCTTCAGGAGTAGCAAGCTCTATCATATATCTTTCTGCGAGAATTTTCATAAAGAATTCAATTTTTTGATACAATTTATCGGCGTTTTTCTTTACAGCATTTGCCCATACAAATGTGTATCTGTTTGCATTAGCTTCAATTTTCGTGCCATCTACGAAAAGATTTTCAAATTTTATTTCACCCAATTCGTAAAGTTTATTAATCAACTGATAAAACAAGTCTTCTATTTCAGAAGATAGTTTATCATCCATAAAACGTGTTATTGTGCTGTGGTCAGGTGTTGGTTCATCGTTTAAAAGCCACATAAAACAAATATCTCGCCTGCAAACTTCCTCTATGCTTCTTGATGAAAAAAGTTTTCTCATATATCCGTACACCAATATTTTGAAAAGTGTTTTTGGTGAGTGTTTCCGCCATTTTCTAAGATATTTTTTGCATATTTTGGTATAGTCTAATTCGTCACATATTTTAGACGAAAGTACTACGGGATCCTTATCCGGTATTTTGTAACCAATATTTAATGGTAATACTACTTGATTTATTTCTCTCATTGTTGATAATTAACCTGCTTTCTTTAGTATTTTTTTCTGCAAATTAATTATACCATGAAAGCAGAAATGACTCAACCCTTTTTCAAGGATTTGAGTCATTTCTTTTTCGTTACAGAGCTGCCTTAACGCAACAGCACCTTTTATTATACAACCAGGAATGCTATATAAGAGGCTAACACGCCTAACGGACATATAACCTGCGTAACCTTATTCTTAAACTTCATCATTACAAGCATAACAGGTGTCGCAATCGCTCCGAATATGAGAAGATTTACATTCTTCGGGTCGGAGAAGTCATACACACCATTACCTACATAAAGAATATCCGTGAGAGCCAGAATTATAAAATTAAATATATTGCTTCCGATGATATTACCCATTGCAATATTGTAGTTCTTCATTCTGAAAAGTGCAACCGTTGAAGCAAGCTCCGGCAAAGACGTTGCAATACCTAAAAACAACGCTCCGGCAAGTCCCTGACCGAGACCGAGCTTTTCGGATATAATATCCGTAATATACGTTATAACAATACTTGAAACAACAATACCAATACTTACAAGTACAAATCTTGCAATTACCTGTTTCATCGTAAGCTCAGATGAATCCTCCTCATCCGTTGACGACTCATCTGATGACATAAACTTTATACCAAGCACATACAGCACCACTATAACAATTGAAGTAATATTCACCGTCATCACCTCAAAATTAAGTACATTCAGCCAATTAAGCGCCATTGCGGCATATATCAGCCACACAAATATATTTACCTTTATATGACTGGGTGCAACCTTCGCCGACTTATACGGCTTAAAAAACACCAGAATAAAGAATGAAATCGTTGCAAGATTAAATAAATCGCTTCCGAGTATGTTACCCATGCAAAGTCCGGGCTTACCAAGCATCAGTGTTGATGAAATACTTGTAAAAAGCTCCGGCAAAGACGTAACCGCCGACAACATAACACCGCCTATAAACGCACCGGAAAGGTTTGATTTTTTATCAATAATATCAACGTATTCCGACGCCTTGTTTGAAAAAGCAACCACAATAGCCGCTACCACAATATAAAGTACATAAATCATTTTAAAAATTCCTTTCGTTTTATTGCATAAAAAAATCCCGGCAATTCCTATGAATCAAGACTTAAAATATAAGTCTCGTCATTTAGAACAATGCCAGGAAAAAACTTCCGAGGTTGTTGACATCATCACACCTGCGTGCTGACTACTCCCTTATGTTATGCATTATATCACATTAACCGATATTTGTCAACAGCATATAAATATTTATGGTAATTTTTCGTCAAAACAAAGAATTTTTTCAAATTCAAGCTATAAAAATTATACAAACAAACAGTTGTACCAATTTTGAATTTTTTTCAAAATTCCTCTTGACAACAAAATACTTTTATGCTATAATTATAAGGTAATGCTGGTGTAGCTCAGTTGGTAGAGCATCTCATTCGTAATGAGAGGGTCGCGGGTTCGAGTCCCATCATCAGCTCCAGAAACGGTTACAGTGCTGTAACCGTTTTTTATTTTTAAAAATGAAAACTCAATCAATTACGGTTATCTCATCCGGCACACTGATATCCGTTTTATCCTCATCCATACTTATTTTTATAAATCCGTACGGTGTAGGTATGGAAATTCTCGCATATTTCAGTCCGTAAAGCTTGGGCTTTATACGTATCTCCTTAAATCCGGGCTTTAATATTTCAATCCCCGAAAATTTTGACGGAAGCTGATATGTCGGCGTTCCGGCCCATACATGGCTATAATCAAACCCGTATCCCGATATATCATACCAGCCCTCCTGAAGTCCTTTTTCTATCTTAGACATTTCCTCCCAACGCATAAGCTGACTGATCGCGCATTCCTCAAATAACCCGGCCTTATACAAAGCCTCTATAACGAAATGCATAAAATACGGCTGTGGCATTATTAAAGCTGTATCGCTGATAATCCGGCGCATAATCTCCTTTTGCCTGTCCCCGGGAACAATATCATAAAGCACCGCAAGAGTATTTGTATGCCATGAAAAATATCTTTTATCGGTATTTTCCGGAAGCCATTTGGATGCTGTTTCATATTTATCATTCAATCCGTCGAAATAAAGTCCTTTTTCATCATCAAAAAAAGCTTCGTTAAATGATTTTTTAAGAACTTGCAGACGACTTTCATAGATTTTTGCAAGATTTGTTTTGCCGCATGCATTATAAATCTTGACCGCTTTCTCAAGCGCTCCGGCATAGAATGCATTTAACACACTCTGACCGAGAGCCATAGGCGGATGATGCATGCTTATTCCGTCAACCATCAGCCAGTCAACAAACATATAGCTTTCGGGACGATATATAATCTCATTATCTCCTGCACCCGTCTTCATCTTTTCAAGCACAAGACGAATTGCCTCGGAAGCTTCTTCCAAAACACTTTTATCACCGCTGTACATATAATATTCATACACCATCATTATCCATATAAGGCTGTAAGTCGTGTGAAACATAAATCCGTTCTGCTGCTCTAAAAACCTTGCAATTCTTACAATATCAAGCCTTACGAGCATAGTATCGCCGTAAGTGTAGTAATTCATTAAAGATGCAATGTAATAATCCCCCGAACAGCCTAAATTTTCCTGATGCATGGGACTGTCAAGCTCAATAGTCTGACGACAGATTTTAAGTGCGTGCTTTCCCATGTTGTATATCTTGTCAAAGCATTGAACAGAGCATTCAAAGCTGCCCTCTTTATCAATCGGATAATGACAGAATGAAACCGCAAGCTTATCAACAGTAAGCGGCACATTCCCGACATTTGTAACACAAACCTTCATTCCGCCCACGCTTCTCATAATAAGACTTCGGAAATCTGTCTTGTCGTCTCCGGTTATTACTTCCGGATGTCTCGCCTGCTTGCTTTCATCAATTTCAAAATCTCTTATTATGATGATATAAGACGCTTTATTTTTTATCTCAACTGTGTAATAGCCGGAATATATTTTATCAAAATAATATACAGCTTCTTTCGTTTCTCCGGGTAAAACCGTAAACGGAACGAAGCCTTCCGGCAAAATCTCTTCTTCATGAAGCATCGGAATATCCGCTTTTTCGGGAACAAGTGCGCTTCCGGTTTCTCCTGCCGGAAGCCATTTCCCGGATTTTAAAGTGAAATCCGTTTTGCCGATGCCATATCGGCGGCAATCACGCCGCACAAGCCACGTTTTATCGGTAACAATCGTCTCTGCTGTACCGTCTGCAAAAGCAATGTCAAAAGAAGCTATAAGCCCGTTTTTGCCGTGCGACATATCGCACTGAACAGTCGGAGTATTTTCAACCAACACATAAATATCAAGAAAATCCTCATCCAAACTAACGCTGTAGCTGTTTGAATAATGCACTCCCATCGGCGTTACCGTCCCGAAATCTCCACCGGCACAGACCGGGCCGAGACCTGTAAATTTACCATTTATATAAAGATGAAATTTAACATCTGCACTTATTTCGACATTAACGTTCTTTATGCTTTTATCAAATTTCAGGCTCTTTTTAAACTCTGCAACTATAAACTCATGATTTTCCCTGCTTTTATCAAAAACCGAAATCGGGCAATTTTCATATTCCGGGAATATTTTTTTATCAAGCCATATCCATTTTGCACCGATGTTCATAGCACTTTCTCCTAAAAATTCCTTCCGTTCCAGCCCCAGTCGGAAACCGGGTGATATGATACATAAACAGCGTTACCCGGTATTCCGAGCTCTTTTTCATACATATCACAAATCTGCGCAGTAAGCTTTGAATATGCATCTTTTGACGCATTTCCCAAAAGGCTGACAGACACATAAGCTCCCTTTTCAAGCTTCTCGCCTGCCATCCATAAATCATAATTATCCTCAATTCCTACCATAAGATAGGTTTCGGGCTTATTAAGAGTAGTAATATACTTACCCAAAGCAGCCTTTATAGCCTGTTTTTTATCCTCGCTCACCTGTACTGTAATTTTTGAATCAATAAATGGCATAATTAAAATCCTCACTTTCAAATATAATAATTTATCAAAATTATATCAAACTCAAATATCTTTGTCAAGTTTTTTCTTTAAAATAAAGAAAAATCTTACTCCATCCTCTGTATTATTCACACCATATTCCGCCTTGTGCAAAAGCAGAATGTTTTTAGAAATCGAGAGTCCGAGTCCCGTCCCGTTATCTTTTCTTTCTCTTGACTTATCACATTTATAAAACTTATCCCACACCTTCGACAGCTCACTCTCATCAATATGAGCTCCTGTGTTTTCAACGCTTACCTCAACTTCAGACTCCGTTTGTGTGATATATAATGTTATTTTCCCGCTTTCGGGAGTGTTTTTAAGTGCGTTTGTCAGGAAATTGCTTATCACAAGCTCCATCTTGTCGCAGTCAACCTCCACTATTGCTTCTTCATCAGAATTAAACTCCACCGTTATGGACTTCTGCTTAAAGTTTTCGTCAAAAAGCTTTACATATTTATTTATAATTTTTGTAATGCTGTACTCTTTTATATTAAGCTTTTCCACTCCGGCTTCAAGCTTTGAGTTTTCAAGCATATCAAGAACAAGCGTGTCCATTTTCTTTGTCTCTTCAACAATTACGTTCATGTATTTGAGGCGTTTATTCTCCGACACCCCGTCTATAAGCCCCTCAGCATATGCACGTATTATCGCAAGAGGCGTTTTAAGCTCATGACTTACCGCCGCAACGAATTCCTTTCTTTGCTGTTCCAACATACGCTCATGGTTTATATCCTCCGTAAGCTTGTCATTTGCCGCTACAAGCTCTTTAATTGTCGTATCAAGCTTATCCGACATCTCATTTACGTTATTTGACAAAACACCAAGCTCATCACTACCCAAAACAGAGCAATGCTCCGAAAAATCAAGATTTTTCATTTTTGTAGTAATCTTTGTAAGCCTCAGAATCGGCTTTGTTATCATGTATGAAAAGCTTGCACCAACAACAAGCGCCATTATTCCGGCAATAATCGTCCATGGGATAATAAGTCCGTTTAAAACACCCATAGCCTCGCTTATATGACGAAGAGATGTCGTTGCAAATATAAACTCACTGTCATCAAGCATCATTACCGCAACAGAATAAAGCTCCTTCGACTCATTACTCACATACCGATATGTTACCGGCTCTCCGTATGAAATATCTTCAGGGTTTTCAACCCAGCTCATAAGTGCCGACAAAGCATCAGAACGCTGTATTATTCCGTTATATGCAACCGGCGTTACAATTGATGTTACCCTTCCCGATACAGTTTCGCTTCTATGAACAAACCGTGATGGTCTGCGTTCACCCTCAGACCTCGGATTACGAAAATTCATGAGCGAGGTGTTTTCCCACTTATTCCCGCCCTTTGAAATTGTTTCGGGTACATATATGCCCGTATCACCTCTGTCAAACTTAACAAATTTTACACTTACTGTGTCACCCTGTTCTATATTAAGGTTCATAAAATCATTGCTGTTTACCGCATTGTCAAGCAAAAAACTCATTTTTTCGCCATTATCAGACTCTATCTCCATTTCATACGAAACAGCATATTTAATACCCCTGTCGTCCGCCACCATAATATATGCATTGTTATTTGCGGAATACTCGGATATTTTTTTACGCATCTGGTTTTTATCCGTCAGCATTTTATATTCATCCGCAAGGTTTATAACCATTTGTTTCATGGCGTTTTCCTTCGTATACGAATAAATCCTGCTGTATAAAACGCTCTGAATTGCAAAAAACAGCATCAGCATTATTACTATTGATAACAGCGTAATAAAAAATACTTTTTTCGTTATAGATATGTTCTTCCATTTAAAATTTTTCATTATATTCTCCGCTCCGCCTTTATGTCACGGCGCTTACTTTTCACATTATCTTCTCTTCAAATTTATAGCCTGCTTTAATTAACGTCTTTATATGCACCGCTTTATCGCCTATCTTCGCGCGAAGCTTTTTTATATGCGTATCAACGGTTCTGAGGTCTCCGAAATAGTCATACCCCCATACCTTTGAAAGAAGCGTATCACGTGATAAAACACGCCCCTTGTTTATCATAAGATAATATAAAAGGTCAAATTCTTTCGGCGTAAGCTCTACCTCCGCCCCGTCTATCGTAACGGTATGAGATACCTGATTAACGGTTATTCCGGCAAGAGTTATAACGTCGTTTTCGCCCACAACCGTTCCATGTATGCGATTTAAAATAGCCGTTGCCTTCGCAAGCAGAACCTTCGGACTGAAAGGCTTTGTAACATAATCATCCGCTCCGAGCTCATAGCCTAAAAGCTTGTCGTCCTCGTCGCTTCTTGCGGTTATCATTATTATAGGTATGTCATGCTTCTTTCGTATACGGCGACAAACAGAAAATCCGTCTATACCGGGAATCATTATGTCAAGTAATATAAGGTCATAACGGTATTCATAATCCTCTATCATCTCAAGAGCATCATTCCCGTTTCCGCATTCCTCAACCTCAAATCCCCCGTCTTCAAAATAATCCTTTATAACCTCACGCATAAGCTCCTCATCTTCAACAATTAAAACTTTATATTTCATACTGCACCTCATTTCTGTTTAAATAAATTATAGTTTAGCGGCGTGTTTACAGTCTGCGTTCGATACGCTTTGCTAAAGCCTCCCTTGCCTAAAGGGAGGTGGCACAGCGTAAGCTGTGACGGAGGGATATATAGTAAAAACATAGAAAAATTAATATCCCTCCACCGCAAGCGGTCCCCCTCC
>JAZTZP010000132.1:0-5407 GCA_045637525.1 Clostridia bacterium
TCCTCCTGTCATGGTTTCTCGTCAATTCCATTATACAGGATTTTGAACAAATATGCTCTACTTTTTTGAAAATTTTTTTGTTTTTTTCTAATTTTTTTTAAAGCTCTATTTGTCGGACACCCCAACATTTATTATAGAGCCTTATTTAAAAGGAACTTTCTATAATAATTAATTCGTAAAAAATAACGAAAAACTATTGATTTTGGGATAAAATCATGGTATACTATCGGATAGATAAGATATGTATATGTTAACAATAAAAAGTAAATAAACAGTGAGGGAGAATTCTGAGATGTTAAAGTATAAGGATTGGACAGAGCTTAAAGCGAAAAATACCGAAAGCGGTATTTGTGCTGAGGTTTTAAACAGAAAAATTAAATTCCAAAAATCGTTGTTTCCGACATCAATTACTGTTGGTGATGAGGAAATACTTTATGCTCCGATAGAGCTTAAGGCAAGGTTTGGGGATATAGATGGAGAGTGGAGCGGACATCAGGTGATATTGCATGAGAATACGGCGGAGAAGGCTGTGTATACTTTTGCTCAGACTGCTGAAAATCTTATAGTTAATGCGGATATTACGATTGAGTTTGACGGGTTTATTAAAGTTGATTTCAGACTTATTCCGTTCTGGTCTTTTCATAAGGATAATGTGCCGCGGCTTACCGGGCTTTATATAGATATTCCGCTTAAAAATAAGTTTTCAGGGCTTATGCATTACTGGCCGAACTGTGAGAGCGGAGTTTGCCTGTCGGCAAGAGTGCTTAATTCTCATTCAACACCCGAGGGGGACACAAAACTGCCGTTTAAGCCTTATTTCTGGGCAGGCTGGGAATACGGGGGGCTTGGTGTGTGCTGTGAGAGCGATAAGGGCTTTGAGTTGGAAAATCCTGATGAGTGTATAACGGTTTCGAGAAGAGACGAATATACAAACATAAGAATATCACTTTTAGACCACACTCCGGATGACTGGGCCGGCAGAGCTGACGAATGGGGAAATAATATAAATCCCATTACATACTCTTTTGCTTTTCAGCCAACGCCTGTAAAGGAATTTGATAATAAAAATCTTCAGAACTGGAGAGCTTTTCATCTTTATGATGTGCCGAAATTTCCTATATTTGACGAGGTTAAGGGGAATGGTGACACACTTTTAGAGCGTATTGCTGCATCAGGCGCTAAATGGCTTATTCTTCATGAGGACTGGACTGTTATTCAGAACTACGGTTTGCCTAAAGATGAAGAGGAATTTAAAAGGTTTGTTAATGACTGTCATAAGCTTGGATTAAAGCTTATGGTGTATTTCGGTTATGAGGTTTCGTCACTTTATCCGGGATTTAATGATGTTTGTCATGAGTATCTTAATAAAAACGTGAAGGGTAATTTTGTCGGCGGCTGGCAGAGAGAGCCTATGCAAAGAGACTATACCGTATGCTATCACGGTGGTTACAGCGATGTTATGATTAAACGTGTTGAACGTGTGATGGACGAATACGGAGTAGACGGAATATATACTGACGGAACGTTTGTTCCGTGGGAGTGTGCAAACGAGGCTCATGGTTGCGGATATCGTGATAAAGACGGTGTACTGCATTTTGAATATCCGATTTTTGCTGTCAGAGAACACGTTAAAAAGCTGTATGAGGCTGTTCACAGCAGGGGCGGAAGAATAGACACTCATCAGAGCAGCTGCTGTATGATGGCAACATTAGCTTTTGCTGACAGCTATTTCGATGGTGAGAATATACAGGGATTTTTAAGAGAAGATCTCAGTAATATGAAAATGGATACGTTCCGTACAGAGTTTATGGGAGAAAATATGGGCATTCCATGCAATTTTATTTCGTATACAAGAGAAGATTTTACTCTCAGAATGCTTGCCGGAATTACTCTTATTCATAATGTATATCCGAGAGCAAACAATATAGATGACATTGATTTTATCTCAAAGCTCTGGAGTATATACGATGATTTCGGAACAGATAATGCAGAGTGGTATCCGTATTTTGAACCGCAAAACGATATAAATGCAGACTGTGACGGCGTTTATATGTCGTATTACAAAAAGGGAAATGAATATCTCGCAATTGTTACTTCTTTAAATAAAGACACAGAAGAAGCAGAGCTGGGCGTTCCTGAAAATGCGCAAATAACGGATATTTTAGATGGTGAAGAAGTAAGCGTTTCGGGTAAAACAGCGAAAATTCCGCTTGCTTTCGGAAATATGAAGATATATCGCATTGCACAATAGCAGTTTTATGCTTTGTGCGATTTTGTTAATGACAGAAATCACGGAACAAGTATTCCCGGTTGTCCATTATTTCAAGGCCGTTTATGTAATTAATATATAACATTTCTCTAAAATATTGCTGAATTTTCATTTGAAAAGATGTAAAATATATATAAAGTTTGTAATTCGTGCAATAAACGGCTTGCAATAATCTTGTTTTCGTGATATTATATATGTAAATAAATCTTGTTTTCGTGATATTATACGCGTAAATAAATCTTGTTTATGTGAAAGGTGAGATTATGAAAAGGAAAATTTATGATAAATTATTATCATGGAAGAACGAATCCAAAGGTGATACAGCACTTTTGATTGATGGAGCCCGGCGTGTTGGAAAAAGTTATATTGCAGAAAAATTTGCAAAAATAAATTACAAATCGTATATCATTATAGATTTTAATAGGGCAAGCAAAGATGTTTGTGATTTATTTGTTAATTATCTTGATGATTTAGACACATTATTTATGTATCTTTCCGGTTATTACAATAAAAAGTTGTATGTAAGAGACAGCCTTATTATTTTTGATGAAGTGCAGGAATTTCCAAAAGCTCGTGCAGCGATAAAATATTTAGTAGCTGACGGAAGATTTGATTATATAGAGACCGGCTCTTTAATGTCTATACGAAAGAATGTAAAGGATATTACAATTCCATCTGAAGAGAGACATATTCGCATGTATCCTATGGATTTTGAAGAATTTCTTTGGGCTATGGATAACGAAACGCTGATGGATGTTATTCGTGACTGCTTTTCGAAGAAAAAGCCTCTGGGGCAGGCGATGCACCGTAAAGCAATGGACTATTTTCGTCAATATATGATTGTTGGGGGTATGCCTCAGGCTGTGGGAAAGTATATTAAAACACGTAATTTTGAGGCGGTAGATGTAATTAAACGTGATATTCTTAACTTATATCGTGAAGATATTATGAAACATTCTGATGGGAAAGAATGGGAAACAGAAGCAATTTTTGATGAAATTCCGGCGCAGTTGTCCAAGCATGAAAAAAAATTCAAATTGAGTGCTGTTAAATCGTCTGCCAGGATGAGGGAATATAGGCAGCCGTTTTATTGGCTGGATGATGCAATGATTATAAATACTTGTTATAATTCTGCTGAACCTAATATCGGTCTTAAAATGAATATGGAACGCAAGACTTTTAAATGTTATATGGCAGATACGGGTCTTTTGATTAGTCACGCTTTTGATGAAAACGGAATTGTTGGTGAAGAGATTTATAAGAAGATACTTTTTGATAAATTGTCATTTAATAGTGGAATGATTATGGAGAATATAGTGGCACAGATGCTGGTTTCTTCAGGGCATAAGCTTTATTTTTTCTCAAAGAATTCAAGAGAAAACGCAGAGGACAGAATGGAAATTGATTTCTTGATTGTAAAAAGTAAAGTAACAAATAAACATAATATTTGTCCGATAGAAGTAAAATCCGGTGGCAGGTATACTTTATCTTCCATGGAGAAATTTATAAAAAAATATAAAGAACAAACCAATATACCATATGTGCTTCATACCAAGGATTTAAATATTAATGATGGTATTGTGTATTTGCCATTATATATGACTATGTTATTATAAAGTTTATTGATGTTGATATTATAAGCTTTCCAATTCCGGAAGTTGTATTGATAAAACCGGAAAAGATGGTGCAGATTTATGTAGCATAGAGATGAGATTTTATTAACAACGAAATAATACGAGGTGCTGTGCTTATTCAGTACCTCGTATTATTTTATGATGCGAATTTTATCAGTTCAGGGTGTTTGATATGATTTTTGAAAGATTTTCGCTCATTCTTATATGACCGTAATCTGATGGGTGACAGAAATCACGGAACAAGTATTCCGGGCTGTCCATTATTTCAAGGCCGTTTATGTAATTTATATTTTTTAAGTTGCACTCGCTACTGATGTTTTTCAGAATATCCTCGAAATCCGCAAGCTTCTGATTGAAGCCTTTCAGATTGTTGCCGGAATAGTAAAATCCTGTAAGAAATATTGGTTTTTCGGGATTTTTTCTGCTTATTCCGCTTACGAGATATTCTGCTTTTTCTTTGAATTCTTCAACTGTATATGCGTTGAGCACATTTATTCCGAGCTCTAAAAATGCGATGTCCCAATCTGTTTTATTAATGAGATAGTCTGCCATGCTTTTTTCAAGACGGCAGGCGCCTGCCATACCTTTATTATACACATCCATATTCAGACGCTTTGCGGTAAGCTGAAGATAAGAGTTTCTTGAATCTACGGCATAGCACCAATGTGTTATGGAAGAGCCGTAGGCAAGAATTTTTTTTGACGGCGTTTCCAAAGGCTGCGGTGGGCGGACTTCTTTGTGCATTGCACGTATTCCGTGATAGACCACAGGTGCTTCTGAGTGAAAATAAAATCTCCATACATTATGACTGAAGCGACTTTCAAATTTTTCTGCAAAGTCTTTGTCGAGCCCGTCGAAGAAGTCTTTGTTTTCAAATTGAAGAGTTATTTTATTTCCGGATTTGAGCTTATATGAATCAAAATAGTAGTCGCCGCGCATTACATGAATGTCTACATCTGCCACCGGTGCTTCAAAGGTAATCCAGAATAAATCCGATTCTGTTACAAATCTGACCTCGCAACCCATTGCTGCTGAAACCATCCAGGACGCTCTGTTTCTCACATCTTCACATGCCGATGCGGGAAACCTTTGCAAAATTACGCCACCGTTAAATTCTTCTGTTTGTTCGATATTAAAAAGCTCTACATTGTTATATATCATTTTAATCCTCCGCTCTGCCGTAAAAACAGTATGAAATATTTTTTTATAAGTATATCATAAAAAACTTTGTTTGTCAATATTCTTTGTATGGGTTTCACGGTTTTTGAATGAGTAAACAAACTGTTAACAAGAAAATAAATTATAGTTTAGCGGTGCTAAACTATAATAGCGATATGTCAGCCTTTGGCTGACGCGATATTTGCCTGCCGGCAAGCGATATGTTGACTGAAGTCAACGCGATATGTTCGCCAAAGGCGAACGTTAAGGTACAAAAGCTCTGCTTTTGTTTGATTAAATATTGAAAAAATGCATAGCAATTTTTCTTCCATAACGTTTGCGAAGC
>JAZTZP010000133.1:0-63021 GCA_045637525.1 Clostridia bacterium
TCTACGATAAAACAGTAGGTTTTCGGTGTCGCTTTGCTTGCCTCCCTTGCCTAAAGGGAGGGGGACCGCCTACGGGGGAGGGCTATTGATTTTTCTATATCTTTACTACATATTTTCAATACATAGATATGTAATATCCCTCCGTCACGGCTTACGCCGTGCCACCTCCCTTTAGGCAAGGGAGGCTTTGGCAAAGCGTACCGAAATCCTACTGTAAACATACAGATAAACTATAATTTAACGAAAGGAACTACTACTATGAAACCATTTGAATTAGCACTCAGCGGATGTGGCAGTCCGCTTGCTGAAGAAACATTTGAAAACTATGCAAAAGCCGGCATAAAAGGCTATGAAATTTCATTACCGGAAGATCTGTATAGTACAATACCATGGAACGATGTATATAAATGGGCAAAATCGACCGGTGTGGAATTATGGTCTTTTCACTCACCGTTTTCGCCTTTTGAAATAGCCGATATAACTGCTTTTGACTCTTTGTTAAGAAAAAGAGCCATTGATTTTCATTCTGAATATATGAAAAAGGCCGCTGACATCGGAATAAAAAATATCATAATGCATCCGAGCGGTGAACCTTACCCGGGCAGCGAAAGAGCTGACCGCATAAACTATGCCAAAGAGTCTCTTTCAATTCTTGCAGATATTGCCGAGTCCGCCGGAGCAGTAATCGCAGTAGAAAATCTGCCGAGAACATGTATCGGACGTGATTCTTCTGAAATTCTTGAAATCACAAACGCAGATGACAGACTTCGCATATGCTTTGACACAAATCATCTGCTTTCTGAACCGATAAAGGATTTTATAAAAAAAGCCGGAAGTAAGATTATAACAACCCACTTCTCTGACTATGATTTTAAAAACGAAAGGCATTGGCTCCCGGGTGAAGGACTAATCGACTGGAAAGAACTTGTGGAAGAATTAAAATCTGTCGGCTATACAGGCCCTGTTCTTTATGAAGTCAGCCTTAAAGCACCTGCCACAATTAACCGTAGTCGCAACCTTACATATGATGATTTTGTAAAGAATTATAATTCACTGATAAACAACGAAACACCTTCAGCCATCGGAACGCCGATACTAAAAATGTGTAAGTATTGGAAGGAGATTTAATAAATGGAAATATCAACATCACTTAACTTATATACTGCTCTTTATGACTCAAAATCCGACTTTGTTACCGGCGATGATTATAAAGAAATGATTTTTCGTGCCGGCAAATGCGGATTTAAATGCTTTGATTTTGACCTTGGAAGGTATTTTCTTTCAAACAGATTTTTAAGCTTTGAAAATTGGAGAGACTATGTAAAAGAAATAAAGGAATATGCCGATAGCTTAGGCGTTAAATTCACTCAGTCTCATGCATTCTGTTTTAATCCGCCCGAACCGGACTATATGGATGAAATTATGAAAAAAACAATAGAAGCCGCAAGCATTGCTGGTGCACCATGGATTGTTATGCATCCATGGGTAACGGAAAAAACCGACAAAGCTGAAATTTTAGAAGAAAATATAAAACGTTTCCGTCCGTATATTGAATATGCAAAATCTTTAAATATCGGAATTGCAATAGAGAATATGCCAAAACGTGTGTTTTGGTTCGGTGAAGAAGTAAAACACGCGGCTTTTTATACAACAGATGAACTTATCAAACTGGTTGACATACTAAATGACGAATACGGAAACGTCGGAATATGTTGGGACACCGGTCATGCATTCTTATCTATGGAAAACCAGTACGATGATATAGTAAAGCTCGGCTCAAGGTTAAAAGTAATCCACGCAGCGGACAACGACTCACAAGGCGACGACCACGTAGCACCGTTTATGGGATATATTAATTGGAAAGAAATAATCAAAGCACTTCGCGAAATAAACTATTCCGGAACATTCAGCTTTGAAACTCACAATCATACAAGAAATCTCCCCGATGAGCTTATAGATGATGCAGTTTCGCTTCTTTATAAAATAGGCGAATATATTGTAAATATGTAAACTAAAAAATATCCGCACAGTAGATATACTTGCGGATATTTTCAGTTTAGATCGAAAAATTCCCCGGCGAACATCCGATATGCTTTTTAAAGACGTTTGAAAAATAATATACATTATCAAAACCACACATCCGGGCAATTTCTGTTATACTATACCTTTTGGTTATAATAAGCTCCTTAGCCCGCTCAATTCTCAGCTTTGTTACATACTTCTGCGGTGTTATGCCAAATTTTTCTGAAAACAGCTTTTTAAAATATGTATAGCTTATTGAGCAAAGCTCTGCCGGCATATAATAATCAATTTCACTGTCATAATAATAAGTATGTAAATACTCTATTCCCTTTTCTATTTTTTTATATTTTTCCTCCGGGAGATATCCTCCGTAAGGCTTTTGTATTTCAGCCAGTATCTCATAAAACAATGCCATACATTTATAATGATATCCATCCAGTTTGCCTGTCCATAACCGATGAATTTTATCAAACAACGGCTTTAACTTCTTATTTGCTTCGCTATCAATTATAAATGATTCATCCGGCATGGGACAATCTGTATCAAAATATATATCTATGCAATCGCCGGCAGAAATTATATCAACATAATACTCCGCCTTTTCACATTTAGGCAAAAACTCAATCTTTCCGGGTGTATTGTGCATTACATTACCGTTAAATGTTGTTATATTTTCTCCCGATATCTTATATATAAGCTCATATGTTGGGATATTAGGGCCATAATAAAACCTTTTTAAAGACTCTGTTTTTGGCTTTACATATAAAACAGAAATAATTTTAGATATATATATTTTATCAATCATATTAAAACACCTCTTAGAAGGATTTTATCATAAAAAAGGTAAAATGTCAATATTTTTGTGCTATAAATTATAAAAGTGCTACCAATTGCATTGACTAAATAAAAAACCTGATATATAATCATCGTATAAGTCTTATAGGAGGTATTAATATCATGACTGAAAGAATAGAAAAACTTACGCAACTTACATTACAAGGAGAAATGTATGCTACTCCGGTTAAAACAGAATACGACAGAGAAGATTTGTTTCTGGGGAAACAGGAAAGAGAATCAAAAAGACTCTGTGAGTTTATTTTAAATCAGAAACCTGTATTAACCGAATATTCTAAAATGACCGGCTTTTTCAAGTGTAATGATTCAGTTGTCGGTGACGCTTTCCACCGGATGGGACATGAGAATTTTAAAAAATTACGTGACGATTTTTATCTGAAACATATAGATAACCTATCAACATTTGAGTGGCAGCACGCAACTGCGGATTACAAAAAAGTTCTGGAAAAAGGTATTGACGGAATTATTAAAGAAATTGACGATTCTTTAATAATCCATACCGTCCCCGACGAAATTGATTTTTTAAATGCCATAAAAAATGTTGCAAAGGCACTTATATCATGGGCGCATAAATGCTCGGCAGAGGCTCTTAAGCTTTCTGAAACTGTAAAAAACAAAGAATATAAGCAAAACCTAAAAAAATTATCTGAAGCTCTTTTAAACGTACCGGAAAACAAGCCGTCTTCATTTTACGAAGCTGTTCTTGCGATTTATGTGTGTTTTTCTTCTGACCCGGATAGTGTAGGCACTTTAGACCGGTATTTAATGCCTTTTTATGAAGCCGATATTAAAAACGGCGTTTTGACAAAAGAAGAAGCAAAAGAATATCTGCAGGAACTGTTTTTAATGCTTCAGGCGGCAACGCCATATAATAGCGATCGCTTTACAAGAGGCGGTGAATCACATTTTTGTATCGGCGGTTATCTGCCGAACGGCGAAGACGGTTATAATGAGCTTTCACAGCTTATCCTTGAAAGCTTGATGGATCTCCCTACATATATACCACAGGTAACATTGCGCTGGACAAAAAAGACACCAAGAGAAGTGTTTAAATATGTTCTCGACCTTGAAAGAAAAGATATTCATAAGCGAATTGCCTTTCAGAATGATGAAAAACGCATAAAATGTTACACCGAAATATGCGGTTTCCCATTTGAAAAAGCTGTCGGTTATACGACAGTAGGCTGTAATGAACCTGCATTTTTAGGAGCTATTACGGGAAGTAATTCAAAGGTAAACTTTGCCCGCTCTATCGAAACACTTTTTCATAAAAAAAGCGAAAAAATCGCAAATACCAAAAGCTTTGATGAGTTTTATTCGGTCTTTTTAGAAGAATTATTTAAAGACCTTGAAATTGCTTATGAATACGATAATAAATATAACAGAGAAAGAGCAAAGGATATTAATTATCTTTCGAGCATTTTCTTTAACGGATGTATTGAAAAAGCAAAAAGTTTAACGCAGGGTGCCGGAGATATTGTTATTGCCTCACCCACGTATATGGGAATTGCAAATGTTATTGATTCTCTTATCATTGTAAAACAGTTTGTATTTGATGAAAAAATAATTACTATGGAAGAACTCATTTGCGCACTCCAAAACAATTGGCAAGGGTATGACGAACTTCATACATTTATCTTAAAAAAAGGTGACTTTTTCGGTAACGATACCGAGCGTTCAAATTACGTTGCTCAAAAATTATATCAGAGCTTGTATGAATTTCTGAAAGACAAAACTAATCTGTTTGGCTATCATTGGCTCATCGGTGATCTTATGGGATATAACGAACATCACAAATGGTTTGGCGAAAGAATGAAAGCTACCCCGGACGGCAGGTACAAAGGTGACTCTCTCAAATTCGGCTTAGGCCAAAGCGAAGGTAAGGACAGAAACGGTCTTACCGCACTTTTAAATTCCATTGCAAAAGTTGACCCAAACGCAATAGGATGCGGATCTACCGTTACTAACCTTATGATAGACGAACAAATTATTAAAAATGATGATAATTTTGAAAAAACAGTAGATATGCTTGAAACATATTTCAAAAACGGAGGAGTTCATTTTCAGCTCACCTATGTTTCTAAAGAAGATTTAATTAATGCAAAGGTAACACCCGACGACTACAAAAATCTGCGTGTGCGTGTTTCAGGATTTTCTGATTACTTTGTGAAACTGAATGAAAGCATACAGGATGATATTATTGAGAGGACAGCGCATAAATGTTAAGTTATAAGAATGAGATTCATGATTATATCGTCAGGAATAAGAATGAAATAAATACCGTTTCAGGAACAATAAATGAATCAGAAGTAAAGGCTTGCCTTTGCCATGAGCATATTTGCTGTTTTTCAGAGTATCTATTAAAAATGGCGGGCAAAGAATATCTTGATAAAGAGAAGTTAGCATGCAAAAGCATAGCTGAACTCAAAAGGCTTAAAAATACCTATGGGATGAATTTATTTGTTGATTGTACCCCTGTGAATATTGGGCGAGATATTGAACTTTTAAAGAAAGTATCCAAAGAAAGCGGTGTGCATATAGTTTGTTCAACAGGCTTTTATTATACAGATGAACCCGTTTTGTATAACACAAGTGAAGAAACACTTGCTGAATATATCGTTTATGATGCAGAAAAAAACAATGCAGGAATAATAAAGGCGGCAGTTGAAAATGAGATAATCAGCCCCTTTAATGAGAAATTATTAAAGGCAACCGCTATTGCCCACAAAAAACTGAGACTTCCTGTTGTGTTACACACAAATGCGCATAACAAAAACGGACTTATGGCACTTGAAATTCTGCTCAGAAATGGAGTTGAACCGAAATTTATTACTGTCGGTCATCTAAGTGATACCGAGGATATTGATTATATAACGAAAATTGTAAATCACGGATGCTTTATCGGTCTTGACCGGTTGTATAACAACACAAGCGAGGATTATATCAACAAAAAACTTAAACTTATTTCGAAGCTTTGTAAACTTGGATATGCAGACAGGATAATTCTTTCGCATGATGAACTGTTTTTTAACGGATTTGAAGCTAACCCGCAAATTAAAGCGACAACAAGGTTTGATTATGTATTCAAATACATATTACCGCAGCTGGAAGAAGGAATTGCAAATAAAATTATCAAAAAAAATCCAATAAGAATGCTAATATCAGGAGGTTCGAAATGAAACTCAGAAATGATAAAATAATAATTTTCGGCGGTGGAAGCGGCATAGGAAAGGCTATTGGAAAACGTTTTTGTGATGTAGGTGCAAAAGTTTTAATAACAGGTAGAAATGCAGAAAAACTCCAAAATGCTGCAGAAGAAATAAACCGTGAGAACATATATTATAAGGCTTTTGATATAACAAATGTAAAAGAGCATATTGCATTATTCAATGAGGCAACAGAGATTTTAGGTGGCCTTAATGGGTTTGTAAATGCAGCAGCTCTCGGAACAGGCCAGTATACAGGCAGAGGCTATGAGCCTTGGGATATAACTGAAGAAGAGTGGGACACTTTGACAGATATAAACTTCAAGTCGGCATTCTTTTTGATGCGTAACGAAATAGACTATATGTTAGAAAAAGGCATAAGTGGAAATATTTTGAATATTGCTTCAAATGCAGCATGTATGGATATTACCGGTAGTTACGGTGCATCTAAAGAAGCAATTATCAAATGGACACGTGCCTTAGGAAAAAGGTATGGTCATAACGGCATAATCATAAACGGAATTGCACCGGGTGCAACATTTACTCCGATGATAGCACGCTATGCACATGACATCAATCAAAAATATGAACGCCACGCAATAGAGAGGTTTATTCGCCCCGATGAGATTGCGGAACTTGCATATTATCTTATGAGCAACTACGGCGAAATAATCTGCGGTCACACAGTTGTTGCCGACGGCGGAGATAATGCGGCAACATTATAAGGAGAACACTATGAAAAAAGCAATAATATTCGATATAGAAAGAAACTCATTTGTAGACGGTCCGGGAATACGGACAACAGTGTTTTTCAAGGGCTGTAATTTAAGATGCAAATGGTGTCATAATCCCGAAAGTCAGAATCAGAAAAAAGAAATATTATTTTATAAAAACAAATGTACCGGTTGCGGAAGATGCAAAGATTTAACTGCAGAGGATGAAGATTTCTTTTGCTTTAACGATGCAAAAGAAATCTGCGGAAAAGAATATTCTGTTGACGAAGTTTTTGCAGAGGTAATAAAAGACAAAGCTTTTTACGAAACGTCGGGCGGCGGTGTTACCTTTTCCGGCGGCGAATGTATGTTGCAAACAGACTTTCTTTACGAAGCTCTGAAAAAATGTAAAGAAAACGAAATACATACAGCAGTCGACACTGCCGGTAATGTGACTTGGAACTATTTTGAGAAGATAATTCCTTACACCGATTTATTTTTATATGATGTGAAATGTTTTTCAGAAAACCTGCATATTGAAGGAACCGGCGTTTCAAATAAACAGATTTTACAAAATCTGCAAAAGCTTTCTGACAATTTTACCGGTGATATTATAATAAGAATCCCGGTCATACCCGGATTTAATGACAATTCCCGGGAAATGACCAAAATATCTGATTTTATTAAAAATATCAGTTATAAAAGCGTTGAACTCCTGCCATATCACAAAATGGGCGAACATAAATACGATGCTCTGAATATGGAGTATTCCGCCTATGCGGTACCCGAAAATGAAATAATCGAAAATTTCAGACAGCTTTTTAACTATATTCAAAATTCATGAAAAATTCAGCAGATAACCGGGACTTACCAAAGTTCCGGTTATCTGCTTGTATAAATAAAATATCATAAACTAACAACACTTAATTACATACTCACCCGAACAAACTTCTTTTGAAGAAGCTCCGTCTTCAAATATAAATCCATCCTCTAAATATGCCGTTGCCTTTATTTTCTCCGGTATCTCTACCGAAAGTATTATGCTGTCACCTTTTTTCTCCCATGAAGAAACAATTTTTCCGTCAGGAGCTGTGTAATAGCCTTCCGCACTGTTAAGTGCTGTCACAAAAGACGGCTTAATATCTACTTTTCTAATGTCGTTACCCGATGGGTTAAACTGTATTCCGGCAAGGCACTTTATAAACCATGCGCTTATATCGCCCCAGAAATGATGATTTGCCGAATCGAAGCGGTCAGGAAGAAAACTTTCCCATAACGTTGTGGCACCTCTTTCAATCCAGTTTCCGTAAGACGGGAAGTCCGGTCTTGTAATCATCCAAAACGCAAGATCACTGTAACCAAACCGGGAAAGCACATGAAAAATCACTCGTCCGCCCAAAACACCCACGTCAATATGGTCATCAGCCTCATGAACAAACTCCAAAAGACGTGCAACCGCCGTTTCCGATTCTTCAGGCGTAAATACTCCATAATAAATGCACATCGCCTGACTTGTCTGGCAGCTTCCTTTAGCTGTCATAGTGCTGTAATCAATCAAATTATCACGTATTGCATTTTTAAACCCTGTCGCAATTGTCTTTGCAAAATCACGCTGTACCGTCATTCCTACTGCATCGAACATAAATGCCATCTTCTCTGCAATATCCATCGACATAACAGAATCGGTGAGTTCAAGCGGTGCTTTTATACCGTCGCTCCCCGAATTGCCGGCCGGGCACCAGTCTCCGAGTCCTATATGTATTAAGCCTTTCTCATCTGCTCTTGTTGTGAGGTAATGTAAATATGCCATAGCAGCATGTGCAGACTCTTTTATCATATCCGTTTCACCACGATAAACATATACATAATAAGGAAGATATGCCAAAATGCAGTCCCACGCAGGGCCATTTCCCCAATCAAATCCCCAGCCGCCTGTCGGTACAATTCCGGGCAATGCTCCTTTTTCGTTTTGTGCCTTGCAAATATTTCTAAGCCACTCTCTGTAACTTACTTCAGGATTAAAATTTAAAAGCATATGTTCGCATGAAAGTGCCGCATCAGCTGTCCATCCGTTCTTTTCACGCTGCGGACAATCAGTCGGGAAATAGTGGAAATTTGAAATGTCGCTTCTGCGTGTGATTTCCTGCAATTTATTTACCGTTTCATCAGAACACTTAAATCCGCCGCGTGATTTTAAGTCTGAATGAATAACAACATATCTTAGCAAATCGGAAGTTGCCTGTTCCGCAGTAATACCGCTTACCTTTACATAGCGAAAACCATGGTATGTAAAGGTCGGAGTATATATTTCATTTCCATCACCCTTGCATACATATGTATCTTTATGAACTATTTCCTTATCCCGCTCCCAGTGCTCTCTTACAAACCAGATGTTTTCCAAAAACATTTTACCGTCTTTTAATATCTCAAAGTGCTGCAGTTCAACCTTCTGACCTTTTGCACCGTTAATACTGAGCCGGCATATACCTGCATTATTAATACCGAAATCATAGATATATCCGTCATCATCTTTAATAATTTCAACCGGCTTTAATTCAGTTTCTTTTATAATAGGTTCTGCCGTACACAGGCGCAGTTCACCTCTCGGAGGATTTGTCTCAATCACATTTCCCCATGCCGAATCGTCAAAGCCTGTGTCATTCCAACCCGGAATTTCAAACCCGGCATCAT
The DNA here is from genome assembly GCA_045637525.1 of Clostridia bacterium. Classification (GTDB taxonomy): domain Bacteria; phylum Bacillota; class Clostridia; order UBA1381; family UBA1381; genus JAZTZP01. The sequence continues at coordinate 9,488 of JAZTZP010000133.1, forward strand.
AATATTCACCAAAACGGTAATCATCATGTCTTATCGGAGACTCATGTGTTTTAAAAGTATTATCGCTTTGTATAACAACATCCTCACCATCTGTATTTTTATACGTCAATTTTATGGCAGTCATTGGTGCACTTCTAAAAGGTGCCTTGTCAAATTCCCATATATGACCGCCGGGATTATTCTGAAACCCATTTCCAAGCAGTATTCCGATAACATTTTCACCGGCACTCACCGGAACATCATACTCATCAAAATAAATATAATCATCCGTATTTGAAATATACGGAGCCAAAAATCCCTTTGTATATCTCTTTCCGTTAAAATAAAGCTCATAAAAACCACACGCAGCAATTACAACCTTTGCAACTGTATCAACATCAGAAACAAAACTTTTCCTGATATAAGGCGCAGGCACACTTTTTTCAAATGTGTTATATTCATCTGTCGCTTTAATAAATTTTCCTATGTACTCCATATTTGTCACCTCATATTTTTATATGTTTCAGCCATATTATCAGCCTTCTTCACACCTACATAATACCACAATATAAATATTTTGTCAATATATTATATATACATTGTCACGGTTTCTGAATGAGCAAATAAATTGTTAACAAGCATATAATTCATATGCTCCCATCCTTTTTCAACATCATTCGACATTCTTTATATTGCGACACATAAGGTTTAGATGCAGGTCATCTTTAGTCCAAAGCCTCCCTTGCCTAAAGGGAGGTGTCAGTCGCAGACTGACGGAGGGATTCTTTTACTGCAATATCTATGTACTGGCATACTCCCTCAAAATTTCTATTTACCTCATTGTTAGGTATTCTAACAACTGTCAGGTTTCTCTGTTCAATTCTTTCTGTTCTGATTTTATCTTTTAATAACCCTTTTTCTTCATAATGTTGTGAGCCATCAAGTTCAATAATTAACCTTGCACTATGACAATAAAAATCAACTATATAATTATCTATCACTTTTTGTCTTAAAAATCTAACGGGATAATTTTTCAAAAAATCATACCAAAGATGTCGTTCTTCTTTTGTCATATTCTTTCTCAAAGTTTTTGCATTATTTGTTAAGTCAGTATTATGTTTTCTCTCCATATATCCCTCCACCACCTTCGGTGGTCCCCCTCCCATAAGGTCCGGGAGGCTCTTTTTTATTTCAACATCATTCGACACTCTTTACTATGCGACACATAAGGTTTAGATGCAGCCAATTTTTAATGAAAGCTCGTGTAAAGTTAGAACTAAAAAATTTATTTTGAAAATGATTCTTTGTTGTTGATAATAAATTGGTAACTTAACTCCAACAAATCATCTTCGTATTCAAAGAATTCATCATCACATTCATTAAGCAAATTTTCAATTTTTTCTTCATCTTTTTCGTCAACGGGAACTAAAATGTTCTGCATTTCATCTCTATCTGTAGGAATTTCGTCACCAAATATGCTAACGGCTTTTTTACAAATTTCTGCTGTTTTGACAGCACCAATTTTTTCAAAAGAAGAAACAAGTTCATTTGTGAAAATCCCATCTGAATTAAAGAAAAACTGTGAAAAACCACCATTATTAACTTCCATTTCAAGTTCATGCGTAATATATAATACCCTCTGTTCTTCATTCAATATTTCCATTTTATCTCCATACTCGCACTTTTCCGCTATGTATTGAGCCATTTCTATTACAAAATTATCTTTTTCGTCAACATTCCAAATTTCATTAATTTTCATATCAGTATACTCATTTTGCAAAGCTTTATATTTTATAATTACTGTTGCCGTTTCTCCATCCCAATCTACTTTTGCATTTAAACTTTCTGCAACTGCACGAGCAGGAACAAGAGTTCTACTATCTGCTAATTGCGGAGGAACATCTAAAGTAATATCTTCGCCACTCACATTGATGACATTATTATCAATTTGCATTATTACAGTAATATCACCTTTGGTTGCGGTTACTGTTTGGGTATCACCATCCCACTCTACACTTGCTCCCATGAATTCAAATATTTTTCGCATTGGAACCATTGTTCTGTTATCTATTAACTGCGGCGGGACATCAAAATCCAATTTTTGCCCATCTAGTAAAACTTTTATTTCACTTTCAGCATTAACTGGTATAGAAAACATACCTATTACCATAACTAAAGTTAAAAACAAACTTACTACCCTCTTACATTTCATTTTTACTTTCCTCCATTTGAAATATTATTTTTATTTATATAAAAGTTATTTCGACACTATTCAACATTCCTTATATTGCGAGACATAAGGTTTAGATGCAGTTCTTTTTTTGTTTATAAAAGCTCACAGCAGCCGCCATAATACAACCAACAGTGCAAGATATTATATATGAAAAAGACATAACTGCCATCAACACCCCCTCACCCAAACTAAATTCCTCAAATCCAGTTAAACTTGTATGTATCATCATATCAACTCTCAGAATGTTCCATATAAAAAACAAACAGACGGAAGAAAGGAAACAAATACCCCATGACTTTAAAAATTCTCTTAAAGAATTTCGTATTAACGAAATAGCAAGTGCAACACCAGGTGCTGCAGGCAAAACATAAAGCATTGCATTTTGAATAATAGAATACTTTTCGCTGTATTCCCAAATTAACATCAAATGCGATACAAAATAATAAAACACAAGAGAAAGGATTCCTGTTAATATAATTTTTGATTTTTTCATTTTCCCTGCTCCTTTCGCCAATATTCGATAATCTTTACATTGCGACACATAAGGTTTAGATGCAGCCTAATTTCAAGGTATGTACAATCTTTAAACACTCATTAATGCAAGATACCAAAATTCATACCAAAACGGAATGGTTAATACAAGAATGAGCATATACGCAATATTTATCCAATACTTTTTACCGGTTTTTATCTTTTTAATGCTTGATATAATATTTAAAATAATCCCAACAACTATTGCTATTGGTATTACGAAAATAGTATACATAAATAGTCCAGCAATAATATAATCAAAAATATTTGTAATTCTATAAAGCTTATCTGCAAATATTGCCGTATTTGCAATGCCTAAAAAATTCAATATAATTAATACTACTACAAATTTATCTAATAGAGACATTTTGCATTTTTTCATTTTAACACTTCCTTTTTCAACATCATTCGACATTCTTTATAAAGTTCGTATTAAGTTAGTATTAAAAATTTACATCAATATCAGTCAGGAAATTTTTTATATAATCTTTAATACGTACAAAATCTTCCCTTTTTAACAAAAAACTTAAGATATCTGCATAACACAAATTAAAATGCATTTGCCCACTATAACCATTAAACTCAAAACTAAAATCAGGCTCCATTGTATTAAAAAACATCTTTTCTTTTTGATTTGGCAATAATGCTTTCTCTATTTCTTCCACTAATTCTTTCAACTCAAATGTTGTCATAGATTCTTGCACATAGGAAAATTCTATCTTCTTATGTCCACAATCCTTTTTGACTATCAAATGAACATTCCACCATGGATCTGTTTCAATATCCCCCGCTTTATATCTATCCGGCATTGATAAACCAAATTTTATCATTCTTTCACCGGTATTTGATATATCAAGATATTTCATTTTTTCTCCTTTCGACATTCTTCGACATTCTTACTATGCTCGTGTCACGGTAAACCCAACCATTTTAAAATATTTTTCTTCATACTTCTTTTGTAAGCAACTCATAGGTAACGCCATACTTTTGGGCAATATCTCTTGCATAAGACATACCCTCCGGAGGTGCAACCGCTACCTTAAAAGACCGCTCCCCGCCCGTACTTTGCACTGTGAGCGACGAAGCTTTAGCATCGGGATTTACCCGATTAAACTCATCAATGTCCATACCAAGCTTGTGCATATGCGTATTGTATATGGTCCTGACCGACTTTTTAAGAAGAGCTCTTACAGAATCATTTGCTATGTAGTACCCCTCTTCAAATGAAGTTGTAGAGAAAGATTCATTAAGCAGGCACAAACTTTCCTTAGTGCATGCATTGTAGTTCTCCTTAAAGCGTATACATTCCTCTCCCAGTCTTCCCAAATCAAGTGTTTTATCTTCGTCTGCCGGAAAATGAGTATAAATACAATCAACAGGCTTATAGCTAAACGAAGTTGCGGGAACAAAAATGCCTCCCTGCGCAAGAACATACATAATGCCAACAGCCTGAGTAACAGTCGTCTTTCCGCCACGGTTTGCACCGGTCAGGATGTAAACTGTATGGTCTTTATCAAAATCAAGATCGTTTGTAACAATATCTTCATTTTTCATGCCGGAAACCGCAAGCTTGAGGTTGTAAAAACCCTTAGCCTCCATCAGGGAGCCGTCATTATATGTGACATTCGCTTCACAAAAAGTATACCCCTTCGCCATATTTTTTTCAATAAACTCAGCAAACCTTATGTAATAAATAAATTCGTCAATCATCTGTGAAATATTCACAACCACAATGTCTGAATATTTGCCGAGTGTGTCACGTAGCTTCTTCAGCAGCGTATCAAGCATTTTATTTACAATGGTGGAAAGATAAAACGTGGAATTTGCCATTCCGTCACCATCAGCAATTTTTGCTATGGTTTCATTCGACACTCCGCCGCCTGCCATGCCTACCATTCCCACAATACTCATTTTCGCTCTCATACTGACAAACTCAGCCAGTGCGCCGGCGCTTTCTGATATCTTTTCAACGGGATGATAATGCATATCTCCGTTCCAGTCTGTTCCGTCCTGTATTTTTTGTTTTGTAGTTATTGCATCTGCAAAATTACTTACTATACCTGATTTCTTAAAGTATTTGTTATTTATTGAAATAAGCCCCATTCCGGTCGCTTCAAATCTCTCATTTAAGTTTATACCTACTGTCACACTCTTCACTTCCGAAGAATGAACTTTAAGAGCAGCAATATCTTTTTTTAATTCACTGAACCCTGCATTGTGGTACAAATTATCAATATATTTTCCAAAACCTATAAGTCCCTCCGACTGAACCGGATTTTCTGTAATGCATTCCTTCATTGCCTCTACGCAGGTAATATAGTCGCTGAGCTCATCCATTCTGCGAAGTAAATGACAGATTTCTGTTTTTTCGTCGCTATTCCTGTGAAACACACCGAAATTACGTATAAATTCAAACTTATCAAAAAGCTCCATCATACGTTTTCTGAGGTTCGGAAATTTTAAAATATCACAAAAAACCTGCTGTCTGTATTCTGCCACTTTGGGATCAGATGTCATATTAGAGACTGTATTCATTATCAGTCTGTATTCTTTATCGTCATCGGTCAGGTTTTTACATAGCATATCAAGCGACAAATCATGAAGGGTTGTTTCCGATAGCTGTTTATATTCCACTCCTTCAAAATCCGGATAAAGAATACTGTATTTAGTTTTTATTTCCATTTATTCCACCTTCCAAATTCATCCTGAATTTTGTTCTGCGATTGAACTTACTTTAATGCGCTTTCGCACAATTCATGCACCGCAAGGTGCTATTCACGAAATCTTTGATTTCAATTCACGCCAAAAGAAATTCATTGCGGTTCATATAAGGCCGCATATGCTTGTGTCAAGATAAAACCAAAACATATAGTCATTATGTGAAACACAAAGTCTATGCACTATATTTTTTTTCGATTATTTCTATCAAATCTCTGATTGCATATTCAGAAGCCTGTTTAATCACCATATCAGCAGCATATTTTAATTCATTAACAGCATTACCAACAGCAACTCCAATATCCGCATGGGTAATTAAAGATATATCATTTTCATAATCGCCTATACCTATCGAGGTGTGAATATTTCCAATATAATTTTTTATAATCTCAATACTTTTACCTTTAGTTGCTTCCAAAGAATTAAATTCAACCCCCACGCTCCATGACTTTGATATGAAACTATTACAGAAGAACTTATTGTTTAAAGCAAAAGCTTTAAAACTATCAGCCTCGTCTGCAGAATGAAATGAACACACTATTTTTACAGGCTTCATATCTCTTATATCGGGAGACAAATTACCCGCATTTTCAAAATTAACTAATTTCGTTTGTCCTGCCGAAAAGTCACATAATGCCCCTTTTAAATGCAGTTGACTTTTTATTGCATCTACAAAATCACCAATTGTATAATCAAGTCTTTTTTCGTATATAATTCTTTCCTTTTCATAATCATATATTATCCCGCCATTACACAAAGCAGCCGGCGCATTCATAACTTTGTTAAGATTACACTCATAAAAATGCGATATCATTCTGCCTGTTGTAAAAGTAAATTTCCCCCCATTATCGGTAAAGTATTTTACCGCTTTACTATTAACTTCAACTGTATCCGCCCCGGCTCTGAAAGTGCCGTCCAAATCCGAACATATTAAAATCCCATCAAACTTACCCATAATATTTCTCCTATTTATTTCTACAACTTCTACCTTATAAGGGATATAAGGTTTAGATGTCAAGTTCGTGTCAAGTCTGTGTCAAAAAAAACTATTCTTTTTCTTCAGCAATACCTTCAATCAGATCAATAACTATATGATTCAGCTCTGTTGCGTTTTTGGACGTGATAACAGGTTTTCCCGTCTTCTGTTCAATTTCTTTTCTTGCATTTCCCGCAACACTTCCGCCCTGCTTTGCTATTTCCCTGTTTTCAGCAAAATTCTGAGGATTGGCTGTTTTTGAAAGCTCTGTAGTTGTAGCTTCTGCAAGCATATTCAGAACCAATTCAAGATCACTCATATTATCTCTGAGATTTTCTTTTGTAAGTCCTTTGAGATTTTTATATTCCCTCGTCTTCATACCGGACCATGACTTAGTGATTTCATCGGTAAGTATGGCATATTCAACACCTTTTTGCACTCCACGCTTATCCCATTCATCCGTCAATGCATTACGCACACGAATAGACAGAAGTCTTTGATGTATCCATTCTTCACTATATCCTTTCTTTTGATAAGTTTCTATTGCCCTGTCGATTGCAAGTTCAGGGTCGATTGTTTCATCAATTCGTTCTTTTCCAACTTCGGCAAGCCACATCTTGAAAGGTTCAGCTTTTGGTGATGGGATTGATTGAATTATGCGAAGAATTCCGGCAACATCTGCTGCTTGTATTTTTCTTTTTTTACCATCCAAAGCAATCATTTCAACAGGGGTACAAATTGTACCCCACTTGGAATTAAGTTCTGCATCACGACTGCGCATCTTTTTTATGTATTGTTTAACATCTCTACTATCAGTTAAGATTTCTACAACATCACTAACAGAAAAATACCATTCTTCCTTTTCCTCGTCCCAAGCGGTTCTGATTTTTTTATTTTCAAACACTTTTATTTTACCATTATCCATGTTTTTTCCTTCTGCCTTAATACCAAAATAATCCTATAATTCCATTATACATTATTTAAACACCGATGTCAACTTATTTTAAAAATTATTTTCGATAATATAAAAAGTGCCTTGCGGCACTTTTTACTGATTAATAAGATCATTCATATCATACATTCCCTTTTCTTTATCTGCCATATAAATCGCAGCTTTTATTGCACCAACAGCGAACACTTCTTTACTTGCCGCCGAGTGCTTAAGCTCTATTACTTCATCAGTTCCGGCAAAGATTACTGTATGTTCACCAACGATTGTTCCGCCTCTTACTGCATGGATGCCTATTTCATTCTTCTTGCGCTTAGCCCGCACGTTATGACGATCATACACATACTCCGGCGGATTTGAAAGCGTGTCTGATATACCGTCTGCGATAGCTAAAGCCGTTCCCGATGGTGCATCTATTTTCTGATTATGATGCTTTTCAACTATCTCTATATCAAATCCGTCCTCCAGTATCGTTACAGCCTTTTTGGCAAGGCTTATAAGAAGATTTATTCCAAGGCTCATGTTAGCCGAGAAGAATATTCCTACGCTTTCTGCAGCTGCCGTAAGCTCGTTTTTCTGTTCGTTTGAAAGTCCGGTTGTTGCAATAACTGCCGGTATGTGGCGCTTTTTACAGAAATCAAGCACCGGCTTTAATGCGTCCGGATGCGAAAAATCTATAAGCACATCAGCTTCGCCGTCAAAATCAGCCGGATTTGTATAAACAGGGTATGTTAAAACCGGATTTTGGGCAATATCAAATCCTGCAACTATTTCACAGTCTGTACGTTCACTTACAAGGCGTGAAATGACCTGTCCCATTTTTCCGTTACATCCGTTCATTATAATTTTTGTCATTTTCTACACTCCTTTTAAAAGAAAGCTGCCGCACTCTTTCGCACAGCAGCCTGCAATTCATTATTTAATCAAGCCGTAATTCTTCATAGAAGCCTTAAGCTTTTCAAGATTTTGCGGCTCCATATCACAGAGCGGCAAACGAAGATTTCCTACATTATAGCCCATAAGTCCGAGAGCGGTCTTGACCGGTATCGGATTAACCTCGATAAACAGGTTATTTACAAGATCAAGCATATCAAGCTGCATCTTACATGCACTTGCAAAATCGTTATTTAAGCAATATTCGCAAAGATTATGAGTGTCTTCCGGAGCAACGTTTGCAACAACGCTTATAACACCTTTAGCACCAAGGCTCATCATAGGCACAATCATATCATCATTTCCCGAATACATATAAAGCTCAGGAACTTCAGCAGCAACCTGCGCCGCATAGCTTATGTTTCCGCTTGCTTCCTTTATCGCAACAATATTTTCAACCTTTGCCAGCTTTTTAAGTGTATCAATAGAAAAGCCCATCCCGGTTCTTGACGGAACATTATATAAAATAACAGGTATCTTTACAGAATCTGCAATTGCTGTAAAATGCTCCACAAGACCTTTTTGTGTTGCCTTGTTATAATAAGGCGTAACTGTAAGTATTCCGTCTGCGCCATATTCCTCAGCCGCTTTTGAAAGGCGTATTGCGTGAGGTGTGTCGTTTGTACCTGTTCCGGCAATTACCGGAACTCTGCCGGCTACCTTATCAATCGTAAACTTAATAGCCGCAAGATGTTCTTCATCAGGCATTGTAGACGCTTCGCCTGTTGTTCCGCAGATTACTATAGCGTCTGTTTTATTTGCAATCTGCATTTCTATAAGCTCTTCTAATGCTTTAAAATTTGTTGTTAAACCGTTAAACGGGGTGACAATTGCCACGCCTGAACCGGTAAAAGGTAATTTTTTCATAAAATCAAATCCTTCCTCGGAAAAATTCCGTTATTTTATGTCTGAGGTTTTAGTCCATGTAACCCTTTGCTGTAAGAAGCTCTGCTAAAAGAACAGCTCCGCCGGCAGCACCTCTTAAAGTATTGTGGCTCATTGAAACCATCTTATAATCATATTGAGTTGACTCACGAAGTCTTCCGCAGCTGATAGCCATTCCGCCGTCTATTTCACGTGCAGTCTTTATCTGCGGCTGATCCGGAGTTTCATTTTCTGTGTAAACATGTATAAACTGCTTCGGTGCGTGCGGAAGGTTAAGCTTTTGCGGCTCTCCCTCAAAGTCTGCCCACATCTTCTCTATTTCTTCAACAGATGGCTTGTTTTCACTGTCAGCAAATGCAAAGAATATTGCAGCCGTATGACCGTCCGATACAGGCACTCTGTATGTCTGGCACTCTATCTGAAGATTTGTTGACGGAACAATCTCGCCTCCCTCAACCTTACCGAGAATCTTATTCGGCTCAACCTCAGATTTCATTTCCTCTCCACCGATGTACGGGATAAGATTATCCACCATTTCCGGCCATGTCTCAAATGTCTTACCTGCGCCTGAGATTGCCTGATATGTTGTAACAAGCGCACGGTTTATCGGATACTTTTCATTAACAACAGCCATTGCCGGAAGATATGACTGAAGCGAGCAGTTGGATTTAACTGCAATAAAGCCTCTCTTTGTACCGAGACGCTCTCTTTGAGCCGGAATAATTTCCAAATGCTCCGGATTTATTTCCGGAATAATCATCGGAACGTCCGGTGTATGTCTGTGAGCCGAGTTGTTTGAAACAACAGGACACTCTGCCTTTGCATATGCCTCTTCAAGAGCCTTTATTTCATCTTTGTTCATATCACCTGCGCAGAATACAAAATCAACCTGAGCCGCAATTTTTTCAATGTCATCTGTAGCATTTAAAACAACCATATCCGCAACAGATGCCGGAATTTCTTCTTTCATACACCATTTTGCGCCAACAGCGTCTTTATAAGATTTGCCTGCACTTCTTGCTGATGCGGCAAGCACCGTAATTGTATACCAAGGATGGTCATGAAGGAGAGATATAAACCTCTGACCTACCATTCCCGTAGCTCCTATAATTCCTATTTTGTAATTCTGTTTCATTATAAAATTCAGTCCTTTCAGTAAGCTTCCGGAAAACACATACTTTCCGGTCTCAGCCATGTTTCCCGCCAAAAGGCATAGGAAAACATTATATAATATAATATTATCATTTATTTGGCTGTGTGTCAAGGTTTTTGAGAAAAAAAGTTAAGAAATTTTAAACAAAATTTCTTAACAAAAACGTCTTTTATATGAAAATTTTCTATAACCTGATAACACAAAATATCCAAGGCAACTCTCTTTAAAGAATTTTTATATATGAGGCCGACCACCCGGGAACAATAAGCTTGTTACCGATAATTTCAGCCGGTTTGTTATATTCATAGATAACCTCACCCTGTTCTGAATCTATATCACAAACAGCCTCATTATCTGACGGATTAATACAAATCAGAATACTTTCCTCTTTTCCGACACGCTTAAATACAAAAGGATACGAATCTGTTATAAACACACTTTCAAATTCAGCGTCAGCCTGTAATGCCTCATGTGATTTTCTGATCTCAATCAATCTTTTTAATTCATTCAACAGCGAATTTTTATCTTCAAGCTGTCTTTTTACAGTTGGTCTGTTGCTGTCTGTATCCAGCGGAATATACAGCTTTTCTTTTGCACCCGCAGAAAAACCCGCATTTGTCGTATCATCCCACTGCATCGGAGTTCTTGAACCGGTTCTGTGATAGCCGCCTTCCACGGATTTAAGACCTTCAACATATCTCATGCCAATCTCGTCTCCATAATACACATACGGAACACCGGGCATTGCCATAATAAACGCATAAACGAGCTTTATACCGTTATCGTCAAGATTTTTTGACATTCTCAGATTATCATGATTACCTGTATTAAAGCAAATATATCCCTTATCTTTTGTCAGTTTCAGATTTTCCGTATAGCATTTGAGCCACTCTACAGGATACAACCCGGTATTTGCAGAAAAATATGAATTTTCCCTTCTGTATAAGTCATCATAATGTGACTCAGGGTTTTCAAGAATGAAATCCATATCAAATCCGGCCTCCAGAGCCTGTTTTGGAAAACACCACTCGGAAACAAACGCAGCCTCAGGAAAATCCTTGTTAATTTCATTTATAACCTCTTTCCAGAAGCGTATTGTCTCAACCTTTCCCTCATCATTTTTTATTACAAATCCTGCCATATCAACTCTGAAGCCATCACAACCAAGCCCCAGCCAGAAACGCATAATATTCAAAAGCTCTTCACGGTTTGCCATGACCTCGGGAGAATCAACAGCAAACTGCCATTCCTCCGTAACCTTTGCAAAGCCGTAGTTAATAGCCGGCTGAGTTGAAAAATAATTCACTGCACAACAGCCGTTTCTTTCGGAAAATCCACGTAAAGAGCCTTCTATCTCCGGTATATCATCACATCTCTGACCAATTGAGTTTGTCCATATATATCTGTCGGTATATTCGTTTCTTTCAGCTTTTGATGACTCCAAAAACCATTTACAGGTTACTGCAGTATGTCCCGGTACAAGATCCAGCAATATTCTTATATCTCTTTTGTGCGCTTCATCAAACAACCGTTTCAAATCCTCGTTTGTGCCATATCTCGGTGCAGCAAGATAAAAATCCTCTACATCATATCCCGCATCATAAAACGGTGAAGCAAAGCAAGGGTTAAGCCATATTGCAGTAAATCCCATATCCTTAACATAATCCAGTTTTTCTGTTATACCGTTAAAATCACCAATCCCGTCAGCATTGCTGTCTTTAAAGCTTTGAGGATATATTTCATAAAAAACTGCATTTTTAAGCCATTTTTTCATACTTCAATTTATTCCTTTCGTATTTTTCATCAAAACGTTCTAAGTACTGTAAGTTCATTTTTTTCTTTCAGCAAGGCATCGGGAACTCTGTCTTTATTCATAACAAGTTCCCCGTTAAGAGTTATACTCTTGATTTTATTACCGCAGCCTTTCATATAAATATTAATTATTTTATCCTTGTAGTGCAAGCCCTCAAGAGTAAGCTCCTCTCCGCTGTAAGGGTAAATCGTAAGTCCGTCATAATCAATATCCACACCGACAACGCTGTGTACAACAGCCTCGTACCATGCACGCATTGAATACGACTGCCATGTACCGTTGTTTGCATTCCACTTATCGATAAACGGTTTATCGCTGTTAATATAACAATTTATTCCTTCCGGGCAGGTAAGCTTTTCAGTCCATTTGCTTATCCAGCCAACAAACTTATCAATTAAATCTTTCCTGTCAGCCTTATTTGCAATTCTTGTAAAATATTCGCTGTGTGCCGGCCAATAGCAATGCGCCTGATTTGCATCCTCATCATATCCGATTCCCCACAACGGGAACGGTCTCAGTCCTGATTTGCATACAAAATTTTCATCAAAAAATTTTATTGCATTTAAGTTAATGTCTTCTGTTAAATCATTGCAGAATTTATTATCCCACTTGATTGCCATTGCATTATAAACTTTTCTTTTTTCAAGGGTTTTACTGTCAGCCGAACTTACTACATAGCCTTTTTCATCATCATATAAAATCCTTTTAAAATTATCGCGTGTTCTTTGTGCAAATTCCGAGGCTGATGTATATGTCTTTGTATCGCCCATCGCTTGCGCCAGTTCCACCATAGCTCTGACAGCACAATACATACTCGTATTGTTAAAACAGCTTATATCATTCCCGTTTTCGAGAATTACCTCACGAAAATCGGGCACAAGTGAATTTCCCGAACATAACCCAAGCTCATCAACCTCAACCGATTTTATCAGGTCAAATATCTTTTTCGCAAAATCATAAAACGGTGATATATCTCCTCCGTTGATATAATACTGATACAAAAGACTTATATAAAATCCCTGTGCGGAAATCATGCTTGTTTCTATATGTGTCATATTTCTTGCAAACCAATGCCCTATTCCCTTTTCTTCGTCAGCAGTTTCCATATAAATTCTTAAAAGCTTTTCAATAAAATCCTTATCACCCCAATACGCATACGCATAGCTTGAACTCATTCCGTCCCAGCCCCACATCCAGTATGTTTCCGTTTTCGCCCTTACGGCACCGATAACCGATAAAACCTTATTTGCTTCATGATAAAGCGGAGCAAGACTGAAAAAGTCATTTAAAGCCTTATACGGACTTTTTAATACCGGCGCTTTTTTTATTACATTATCGTATCTTGAATTTTGCCGGTCTATATGCTGCTGATAATTCTTCAGTGTTTCATCAGCTCTTTTAATACAGCCCGCTTCGCTGTTGTCAAACGCAATTGCAACAACAATCTTTTTTTCAGATATTCCGCTAAAATTTAAAATATGTTTTTTAAATCCCTTTGCACGCATGGTATATTCCGTGTCTGCATTACTCTTTATTGCAATATACGTCTCACCGGAGTCCTCACGGTAGCTGTTTAAGAGTACATTATCTTTCATTTTCCATTCACGCCATACTCTTTCAACACTGCTTACAAACCGGAAATCTCCATCCTTTCTCGGAAGCATACAAAAAGCATCGTAAAACTCTGACGAAAGCTTCAGCTCCCGGTCGCAGCACTCCAACGGCTCTATCGAAATAAAAATCGAATTATTGAGCACCCTCTGTTCAAACTTAAACAAATTGGTGTCGTATTTCCATACGGCAGAAAAACCATAAGGCATAACTACGGTATCTGCAAAATCATATGCATTTTTTTCGCCGCAATCGTCTATAAAAAATTTGATTCCGCCCCACATATCGGCAGTAAACACCTTTTCAGAACCCAACGTTTTCGGGTTAAAATACTGTATTTCACTTACTCCGTATTCATCGACCTGTATACTTACCAGATCATCGGTAAACCATCTGGGCAAAAGCGGTACGCCGTTTTTACTCAATATTTTTCCGTTTTTTACCTCATAGTCTTTTTCCATATCAGTTCCTCGCTTTATAATAAATTACCATCTGTGCTCCAGATAGGCAACTGTAATATTCTTAATTTTATAATCCTTCGCCGGTTTGTCGGTCTTAATAATAACCTTATCGCTATAAAGCGGCGGGAAAGTACATATTCTCTTATGACCTACTGTTTCGCCTATAAACACTCTGTGCGAAAGTGTATTAAATTCCGGCACTAATGAAATTTCAAAGCTCTCTATAAATTCATCATCATATTCCTCCTCCAGAATAACTGTGTTCACCATTGCAGTTTCAGGAAGAGTAACTATGTATTTATTTTCGTCATATGTAATACAGCTCTTATCAATTGCCGGTGCTTCGGATAATTTTTTTATCGCCTTACCGAATTCCAGAAAACGCTGCCTGTGCTCCCCGCTTATTTTTCCTGTTGTATCCGGGCTTATATTTATAAGCATATTAGCTCCTCTGCCGACAGAATACAGATACATACCCATAAGCTCATCAACACTTTTTAGTCTGCATTCGTCATAATAAAACCAGTTCCACCCGTCGCCGCTCATCAGACAGTCGCATTCACCGGGCAGAAATATCTCTTCATCCAGTTCATCTTTATCCGAGGTATGAATTGATTTATCAAGACACTTAACTATATTTTTATTATACATCGGCGCAAAGCCTGCCTCATTACCAATCCAGCGTGTGTCCGGATCCCACATATTAAATATCATAATATCCGGCTGAAGCTTTCTTATTGTCTTTACAAGGCGAGGCACATCATATGTATGCTCCTCACTGCCTGCCCCGTCAAACCATATATAATCAATCTTACCGTAATTTGAAAGCAATTCGCTTGATTGCTTTATTACGTAATCATTGTATTCATCGTTATCCATATCCTCCATACCCCATTGCGAAGGATTGTAATATATTCCAACCTTTATATCATATTTTCTGCAAGCGTCAACAAATTCACGTACCACGTCACCTTTACCGTTTTTCCATGGTGAGTTTTTTACCGAAAAGTCTGTATACTCCGACGGCCACATTGCAAAGCCGTCATGATGCTTTGCTGTGAAAACAGCATATTTTGCGCCTGCCTCCTTTATCGTTTCTATCCATTGCAGGCAATCAAGCTCTGAGGGATTAAAGGTTTCGGGCTTCTGCTCTTTTTTGTCACAATCTTTCATCTGATTAAATGTTCTGATCCCAAAGTGAAAGAAAACTCCCAGCTCCCAATCTAAAAATTCTTTTTGCCTTTTTGTAGGTAATCTCATTATCTTAATTCCCTTTCTGTAAAGAAATATATTTTTATGCCTGAATTATCATAGTAACCGGACGATCCGGGACAGATATTACATCCGTCCCGTGTCCGAAATTATTGTATTATTTAACCAGTGCTTTGCAAAGCGGTTCCATTGTTGTCAGTCCATCCCATAATAATACCTTAACAGTATTACCGCTATCGGCAACAAATCCTGCATCGGGTATTATATTCTTTGTATATTCGGATGAAAGTGCGGTTGAAGTTTCGCTTGAAGTATCTTCATCATATTCAATTTCAACATCAATCGGCTTAAACTTAACCAATGCACCATTATCAGTATATTCTGCTATTATCAATTCAGCAGCTTTTTTGTTATCCTCACCCCATACACGTCTTACAACGTTTGAAGCAGCTATTGTTATATTACCGTTCTCATACTTCATTATTCTGAACGGATGTGCCGAGGCTGTTACTTCATCCCATGCATAAACTGCATTATCCACAGCCTCTTTTGCAACCGCCATAACATCTGCATCTATAACAACCTGCTCGCTGTTATAATATTTTACATCAGGAGCAAAAGCAGTTCCGGTAACATTCCAGTCAGGCTTAAGAACCTTTAACCATGTCATAGCTGCTATATATTTACCAATGTCATTAAGATGAACAGAGTCTCTCTGGAGTCCGCCCACCAGAAGATCAGAATCTGTTGTTCCTCTTATACCGGAAAGATAGCTTGTTCTTGCGTTTTCAATAGCAGTTCCGACAGGTATTATATAGCTGTAAGCTTCATTATCGACAATGTATTCACTTGTCTGATAAATAATATTCTCCCAGTCAGCCAATGTATCACCGTCGTTAGATCTGTTATTGGCACCCTCGCTGTTTGTAACAGTTTCGGACAATTGTCTTTCCTGTGACCAGATCATGTTAAAGCCAAGCTCAACATTTTCGTTTGTTGCATTAGCTTTCAGATAACCGGTAAGAAGGTCTAACCATTGTTCATCTTCAACACCGTTTCCTGCAACCGTTCCGCCGTTAAGACCGTAGCAAGCCTCAGGATACCATGCCTGTAATACTATAATATCCCAATCCTGTGCCTTAAGACCGTATTCAAGAGATACGCCTTCCTTTGCATATTCAACATCCGGAGATACCTGTTCGGTATAAAGATAGAAACCTTCTCCCGTCTGTGCTGCATTCCAATGCTCGTATAAACGTGCACCTGCGTGGAACAGTCTTCCTACTATAACTTCCTCAGCACCACATTCATCTGCAAGCTTCCAGAGATATTTTGTTGAATCCTGTGTATAACTGTTTCCGAGTGCAAGAATACGCAAAGACTTTCTTTCTTCGCTATTAAGATCCTGAGCCTCCGCATATTCTAAAGCATATGCATTTTTATAGCTCCATATTGTTACAGTTGATGAAAATGCACCATCTGCTATTGTCTTTACATATACAGGAACTCTTACAGTTGAATTTTCAGCCGTAATTGCATTTTCCGAAAGACTTGTTACAGAATCCGGTAATTCTATATATGCATTATTTATTCCGGCAAAAAGTCCTGAGCCAACACCTGTTATTCCCTCTTCGATATATACATTTTTGATCTCTGAGCAATACTCACTCCATGGAGCTTGTGTAAGCTCTGCTAAATCACCAATTCCGTAAATGTCGAGTGAACCTTCGTTTGTAACAACCCATCTGATTTTTTCGACATTTCCTGATGCTTTAATAGTTTCAACTATCATTTCTTCCGCAACAGCATCTGCATATGCAGCAGAATCAGCATAACAGAAAACAGTTAAATCCTCTGCCCTTCTGCCCTTTTCTCCTGCAAGACCGTCAAATTTATCAAATGTCTTACTTAAAACAACACTTCTTTTAATATTTCCCGGGAATGCGAGAGAATAGCCGTTACCTTCACATGTTCCTACATTTTCAGGAATTTCAATAAAGTCCAGCATTCCTGTTCTGTGGAATACAAGGTTACCCATAACCGTTAAGGTAGTCGGTAATGAAACTGTTTTTAAGCCTAAGCAAGCTGCAAAAGCACCGAACGGTAATCTTGTTACTCCCTCTTCAACTACAATCGTTCTGATTTCATTTGAAAATGCCGATGTATTCTTCCATGGTGTCTCGGCTGTGCCGTCATCACCCCACAAAGTTCCGGGTACTTCACCTTCTCCGTAAACTGTAAGAACATCACCTTCTATTTTCCAGGAAACACCTGTTGACAAAGTTCCTCCGATTATAACAGTTATACCGTTAGCATCGGCATATGCCTTAACAGCATCGCTTTCACATACAATACTGAAGCTGTCACTGCATCCGGCAAATGCATTTTCTCCGACATTTGCTACGCCCTTGCCAACTGTTGCCTGTACGGCTTTTGAAAGACCTGCAAATGCGTATGCACCTATTGTTATTATTCCGTTTTCAACATATATCCCCGTAATTTTATCCGAATATTCAGCCCATGGTGCCGCATTTTCTTCTGTATAATCTCCTGTTGTTCCAACACCTGAGATTTCAAGCACACCATCTGCTCCTATATACCAGCCTACGCCGTTTTCCAATGTTCCTTTACCAATGTATGTTTCGGTCTTCATGCCGTTGTTCTTTGCCCAAGTTTCAGCCTTTGAACCTGCCGTACATATAACTGTTACGTTCTGATTATTACATTCAAAGAATGCATTTTCCGAAATTTCCGTTTCCGGATTTATAATTTCAATAGTTTCTAACCTTGATAATCTTGAGAATGTATATGAACCAATTTTTGTAACGCTTGAAGGTATTGTAACGGTCTTCAGTGAAGAAGCATTTCTGATAAAAGATTGCCACTCATTAGAGCCGTCTGTTGTTATCGCATTCAAGCCTTCATCAAGTATTAAAGTTTCAAGTCCTGTAAGAGACGCAAAATTTACATTCGCCGCTCTTTCCTTTTTCCATGTTCCCGGAATATGAAGCTCTTTAAGATGTGGCTTATCTCCGTCTGTAATATAATGCTCAACTGCATCTATTTTATTTGATATATCATATCTTACAATATTAGGACAGCCGTTAATCTCGGCATGTCTCATCTGTGTTACACCGTCTGCTATTACAACAGTTTCCATTGCCGGATATGAAGAATTACCAAATAAACTTTGTGTAACCCATATTATACCATAATCAACAACCGCTGTTTTAAGATTTCCTGCATATGCTGCCCAAGGATTATCCGACTCCCATGTATTTCTCATCTTGCCGCTTCCGCTTATAACAAGCGTATCACCGCCATAGACTGCCCAGCTTATATTTGAAGAATTTGAATCTGCGCTTATTCCCGTGCATCCGTTTTCCCCTGCTGTAAATGTCTTGTATCCGTCAGCATTCGCAAAAGCCGATGAAGTGCCTACGCAAACCGAAGTTGCACTGTCAAACGCATTTGTTCCTATATTTATAACAGCGTCAGGTATCCGGACTGCCGCAAGTCTGCCGCATCCTGCAAAAGCATTATCGCCTATTGAAGCTACCGTATCTGCAATAACGGCATTCTTAACGTTTGAAAGACCGAAAAATGCATTATCGCCAATGCTTGTTACACCGTCACCCACAGAAACAGTTCTTATCTTTGACGATAAATTACTCCAGGGAGCCGCACCTTGCTCATAATCAGCCATGTCGCCGTTTCCGCTGATTGTAAGAATGCTGTCGGATAAAGACCATGAAACCTCGCCCACAGTTCCTATACCGTCAAACGGAACAAAATTAAGTCCGTGTTTAGCAGCATAACGCTCTGCATCTGTTCCTTTTACTCCGTACACGGTTGCATATTTAACATTTCCGGGGATCTCTGTCACTTCCGGGAATACTCCGTCTACTTTATCCGTCCATGCCGCAATTGCATAATCTGAAAATTCAACATCAGGACCTAAAACAATTTTGCTTACCTGAATATTGTTATGAAATGCATACGCCGAAACAACAGAATCACCGTAAACGTTGATTGTTTTCATACCCTGACAGTTAACAAATGCGTCAGCCTCAACGTCTGAACCATTAATCGTAACCTCCGACAGACTTGTACCCTGAAAATCCTCAGTCCGTATAGTTTCAACGGTTGCCGGTATATTAATACTTCCGTCTATTCCCGTATAACTTAATTTCAAGGATTTAATATTCTTGGGTATATTAATTTTTTTAAGCTGCTGACAGCCTACAAAAGCTCCCATAAGCTCCTCACAGCTCTCAGGAAGTACAGCTTCTGTAAGTGCTGTATTATACCACTCAAACAATCTGCCGCCTACCTGAACAACACCTTCGGGAATTACAACCTTTTTAATCTGATCTTTATAATTTCCCCATGGGTTATTTGCGGGGTTTTGCTGATTTCCTATTTCATCTGCATCCTCGCTTTGCGCCGTAAAGGTAAAAGTTCCTTCGGAATCCAAACTCCACATAAACTTATCCCTTACAATTTCACTTTCCGTTCCTGTGCCCTGTCCGTTTTCGGCAACGCCCCAGAAACCGCTTGCTACAACTTCGGCTCCCTCAGCATTGGTTACCGGCTGAACAAGCGATAATACCATGCACAGAGCTAAAATCGTACTGAAAATTTTTCTCATTTTCTTTTCCTCTCTTTCTGAAAATATTTTTTATTCTGAATAAATCACTCTTCATGATTCATTACATACTTGGTTTTTTAACAGCCTTTATCCTTTTACAGAGCCTATCATAACGCCCTGCATAAAATACCTTTGTATGAAAGGATAAACAGCCAGAATCGGCAGAATTGCAACGATTATCGTTGCTGATTTTATCGTAACCGGCATAACGGTAATTTCAGCCCCTGCCGTATTTGTCTCAGAAACCACAGCTTTACTTGTCTGAATCATTCTCTGAAGCATAAGCTGTACAACCATTTTCGAATCGTCACGCATATAAATCATTGCGTCATACCATGAATTCCAGTGACCTACGGCAATCCATAACAGAAGCGTCATGATAACTGCTTTTGAGAGCGGAATATATATGCCGAAAAATATTCCGAACTCCGAAGCACCGTCAAGCACTGCCGACTCATGCAACGCCTCCGGTATTGATAAAAAGAATGAACGTGCGATTATTACGTTATATGCCGATATAAGAAGCGGCAGGATATACACAAGACGGTTGTTTAAAAGCCCGAGATTTTTAATGATAAGATACGTTGGTATAGTACCTCCGTTAAAGAGCATCGTAAACATTAAAACGACGGTGAAAAATCTTTTCAGAGGCAAGCTTTTTCTGCTTAACGAGTATGCATACATAAGCGTTACCAAAAGCGCTGCCGCAGTTCCCAAAACCGTCCTCATGATTGTGTTTAAATACGCTGTACCGAGATTTTCATTCTTAAATACAATTTTGTATGATTCCAGCGTGGGATTTAACGTGTATAAATGGAATCCGTCCTTTATCGCCTCTGCCGTACTGCTTAAGGAAACAGTAAGCGTGTATATAAACGGATATAAGCAAACACAGCTGAAAATAAACATCATTATAACATTGAATATGTTAAATACTTTTTCTCCTTTTGTCCTTTTCATGCGCTCACCTCCGTCACATTATTCCCATTTCGCCGTCTGTAAGCTTGTTGGTAAGCCAGTTTGCACCCAATACGAATACAAGGCTTACAACGGACTTAAACAGTCCGACAGCCGTTCCGGTCGAATAGTTAAGTTCCTCAAGTTGTCTTAAAACATAAGTATCTATAATATCTGCCACTTCATAAACCGAAGCATTATAGAGATTATATATCTGATCAAATCCGGCATTAAGTACAGAACTCAGATTTAATATAAATACTGTGATTATGGTAGGTAAAAGAGTCGGAATAACAACGTGTGTTATCTGCTTCATCCTTCCCGCTCCGTCAATTACCGCAGCTTCAATAACCTGACTGTCAACACCGCATATTGCCGCAAGATAAATAACAGAATTCCAGCCAACACTCTGAATTATATTTGTAATAAGCAAAAGAACTATAAACCATTTTTCATCGCTGAAAAATAATATACTCTCCTTAAGCCCCATAAGCTTTAAAATATAATTCACCGGACCGTCTGCCGAGAAAATCATTATGATTATATTGCCGAGTACAACCCAGGAAAAGAAATACGGAAGATATGAAACAGTCTGTACGCATTTCTTAAATCTCCTGCCATGAAGCTCATTTACCAAAAGTGCAAGAATAATCGGTGCCGGAAACGATGTTATAAGCTTTAAAAGGCTTATAACAACCGTATTCCTCAAAATTCTGGAAAAGTCCATACCGGAAAACACCTTAACAAAATTCTCAAATCCTACCCACTCACTCCCCAATATGCCTGTTCTTATTTTATATTCCTTAAATGCGATAAGTACACCGCTCATAGGCAAATAGTTGAAGAGTATCAAAGCTGCAAGACCCGGCAGAAGAAGCAACAGCAACTGATAATTTTTCTTAATCTCAATGAAAAACTTCTTTACTGCCAAATCATTTTTTTGTTTTTCTTTCCTAATCATGTGAAAATCACCTTTTTAAAGTATTATTTCGCTCCAACTTCGCCGAGCATCTGCTCTATACTCTTTGCCAAAGTCTCTGTCTCGCCTTCAAGCACAGTTCCGCCGTACTGCTCCCAAAGCTTTGAAAACTCAGCCTGATAATCATCAGCACTCTTTTTGCCTGTTATAATATCTGTCATAAGCTTTATCTGAGCTGTTCTTAAAGTTTCAAAATATTCTGCCGCCGACGGAAGAACATCCGGTTTTAAAAATGCATCCGTAGTACCTTTTGTATCTTTTGCAACTTTATTATATACCTCGAGAGATTCTTTGTTTGTATATTTCGTATAAGCTTCATAAGTAGGCGTTACCGGCATAAAGAATGACGGTGCTCCGAAATCGTTCACCATTCCCGACTCTCTTCTGTATGTCGCATCATCATACGGTGCAATATAATCTATACCGTCTGCTATCGTTTGCGCCCCGTCAGAAAGCTTATATGCAACATTTTCCTCACCGAGTCTGACACGCTTTGTTACCTCTTCATCCGATACCATTGCATCAAGAATTTCAAGAATTTTCTTCATCTTTGCTTCATCTTCTTCAAGATGAACACCAAATGCTACTATATGTGCCGCCTTACCCCAGATAAATCCGCCGCTCTTACCTTCAGGTCCTTTTACCGGCGGAGCATCTTCTATAACTGCTCCCGGATTTAATTCCATTGTAAGATTTTGTAATGCAGTTGCGTTTGTTTTTTCGTAGTAACCGCCCATTCCGTTGATAAAACCTATTTTTCCGTTTGCAAATTTTTCCTTTTCGGTTCCGGCTAAGCTGTCTGTTATAAAATCGGGATGGATTATTCCCTCACTGTACCATTTACTGAGAGTCTTCAAAGTCTCGGTAACTTCAGGCTGAAGTCCGCCGTATGCATATTTTCCGTCATCAGTCTTTACCCAGTTAAAAGGCATTGCTCCATATGCTCCGAATACTGTTACGTACATTGAATTCCATGCAGTTGAACCGCTCATTCCGTATGTATCATTTTTTCCGTTTCCATCGGGATCGTTATGCGTAAATTTATAAAGTGCTTCTCCCATCTCATCTATTGTCTCGGGAGTCTTTGTAATACCTACATTATCAAGCCAGTCTTTTCTCCACATACCAATTGTCACATTATCTCCCGAATACGATAAATTCGGAATACCGAAATTTTCATCATCCACTCTTGAATAAGACCAGACTCTCGGCTCATTTTTGTTTATAACATCAAATATCGCCGGTGCATTTTCCTTTATCATATCATAAGGAAGCTTTGCGATAAATCCCTGATCTGCGTCTTGTTTTACATGCTTTGGATCAAACTCATAAATAACATCCGGAATATCATCACCGGCAAGCATCATAGCCTTTTTATCTAAGTATTCACCATACGTTATAAAAATCGGTTCAAGCTCTACATTAAATTTTTCTTCAATATACTTTTCAATTTCACTGTCGGGCTTGCCTGTGCCGTCTATCGGGAAACCCATCCAGCGGATAGTCATTTTCTCTCCGTTATCTGCACTCTCACGAGCTCCACATCCGGAAAACGCTCCGATTGTGCATACACATGCTAAAAGCAACGCTGTCTTTTTTAAGTTTTTCATTTTTTCTGTTTCCTTTCTGTTTTTTATTTTTCTATAACCATTTCGTCTGTCAGTGATGCCATACTTGATGTTTTAAAATCAACTCCTTCCCATATAAACAGTCTTGCAGTAGTGGTGTTTTCTTTCAATTCCGACGTTATATCAACAGTCTTTGTTATACCGTCTGAGCATTCTGCATTTTCATATTCAACAGCAAGCATTTCATTTTCTGCACTATATTGACAAACAATAACCATTACTTGCTTTTGAGTATCATAACATAAATCGACATTCGCGGTAATTACGTCATCTGAAATCTCAAAATTTTCTATAATATTGAGCTTAATTTCATCAATTACCGTTTCCGTTTCACACCCTGCCCGGGTTCCGTCGGCAGGATACAACACAAACTTACATCGTTTTCCGTTTATGGTTGACGGAATTTCAAGCATATAACTGTCCGCACCTGTCTGTAAAATATCATGAGTTATCCAGTTCCCGTCATTTTCTACCATAAACACGCATAAGCTGTTGTTTTCTTCACCCGTAAAGTCATATGATATTTCTATCATATTAGATTCATTTTCGGGATAGCAGTAGTTTATCTCAGTTACAAGCGTATCCTCCGAAACAGGAATAAGCTTAAATTCATCCAGATAATATACAAGGCTTGACCCGCCCTGAAGCTTCCAGCCCCCACGGTCGGATCTTTCACCCACTCTTAAACTCAGTGTTGCATCGCAGTCGGCTCCTTCATAGACTATTTCCTGTTCAAAATAAGCATACCCCTCATTACTCCATACAAAATCCGTCAGCTCGGTTGTCTGAACTATACTGCCTCCGCTGTGAAATACTGCATATATCTTACTTATATCCCCATCTGAATTATAATTGCCGTTTCCTGAATCGTCTCTCGGAATATTTGCACCATCCTCAAGCTTTGAATAAAACGAAAACTTATAAGTTTTTCCTTCCTGAAGCTTAGTGTCTATTTTATAACCACCGCTTCCATTTGTTATATTTCCGCTTACAGATACCTTCAGTGCTCCGTTACTGCCATAAGCACCGTCATCAACCGCCGTCAGGGTTGCACCGTCCGCTGTTGCAGAGCCAGCAGTCACATCCTCAAATGCCTCGTAAATCCACGGATACTCTGTTTCTGCAGCCTCTGCCGGGACTGTCAGATTACAAGCCGCCAAAAGCATCAGCAAAGCTGAATATCCTGCTGATTTTTTTATGTTCATCATTTACACTCCTTCCGGTTTTACTGTTACCGTCATATTTTTTTCACGCAGAACAGTTCCGCATTTGAATACCATTTTTATATTCGCCTCTCCGACACCGTTTGAATTTAGCATATATCCGTTTTCAACGGATACTACATCTGAATTATCGCTATAACAATATACCTCTAAATTATCTCCACTATATAACGTGCCCTTTATACCATATGCATAATACGGCGCCTGAGCGGTTTGATTAATATACATTTCAAATGTTTCGGGAACATCTATTTCTCTCGGCAAATCAGAAAATTTATGCATATATTCTTCTTCCACACCTGTATTTTCAATAATTTCAAGTGCTTGTGCATCCCATACACCGCCTTCGGCTACGGTATGATTTTCAACTGTGCAATTAACGGCAGCCTCACTGAGCTTGTATCCGTTTGTTCCGAAATTATTAATAAATTTCAAATTACTGTGACCTTCACCGCAGTTAAAATCATATGTCCTCCAGCCATTGCCCCATTCAGCCGCATAAGAATCAAGTGTTTGTGAATTATTGCAGCCATCGGTAACATTATTTAAAAAGGTTATATCCGACACATCGTAATCAATACATATCGAAGTTGCTCCATGCCAGCCGCGACTGACATAATTATTCTTCACAATATTTGGATTGGCGTCACTTCCTGCTGTTTTTGAGAAAAAGTATATTCCGCCGCCATCAGCCATTTTTTTCAGATAATCATGAACGTAATTATTTTCCACCCGCAGTCCGCTGATGTAGTTCTCATTTTTTACAAATCCTAAATGCATCGCAGAATATGATGTATTAAATATTTCATTATTTACTATCTGTGTATTCATTACATACCCTGTTGTAAGTGCGGCACTGTCATGGAAATCATTACCTGTACTGTGTATTAAATTATTGGCTATTTTAATATCCCTGTTAACATATGTGTCATCCTCCGTAGTCTGTACCTCTCCGTATCTGTCGCTTACAACTATTGCCGCCGCAGACAAATCATAAAACTCATTACCAATAATATCACATTCGTGTACTCCGCCGTACATTTTAAGAGCTATCGTCCCGAGCTTTGTAAACGTACAATTTGTAAAATCAATGTTTTGTGCACATTTAACCTCAATTGCACCGTCGGGATAATACATATCATTAATATCTCCCTCCCAGAGCGTATTGTTCTGATTTGAACAGTGCCCTGTATCACTACCCGGCCTGAGCCATGTTGAATAAGCAAACTCTATATTGTCAAATGATATATTCTGTACACCTAAATACTTACTTCCCTCAATATTTATCAGCTTTTCTGTTATCGGAATAACAGCCACGGATGTTTGTATATCCTCGAAGCTTCTCGGCTTGTAATACAAATATCCGTCATGCTTATTGAGATACCATTCGCCCTCTTCATCCAAAAGCTCATATGCGTTTTCATAATAATAAGGATTATTAGGTCTTATCTGCTCAAATGACTCCAAAGACCTTCCCCAGAGTATATTCCATGCCTCGGGCTTAACTGTAACTCTTACCCTTCCATCCTCTTCAGAAACAGAATAAACTCCGCACCTCGGCGTTGTCCATGCAACATGCAAAAGTATTTCCATATCCTCAGGATGAGCAAAATCCAGAAGCTCTGTGTTATCGCAAAGATAACCTTTTTCATCTACTTCATAATTTATAAATCCGCCGTTGCTCCTTGCACGAAAAGCACGCACGCCATTTACAAAAAACTGTCTTGTATCAGTATCCTTGCCAACATATGCTTTATAAATATTTTTTTCCTCATCGTGCATTTCCCAGCCGGTTATTTCCCTGCCTCCGGTAATAACAGCTTTTCCGTCACCGTATGAAGTATATTCCACCGCTATGTCTTCACTGCAATCTGTATAATCAAAATTTAATGTATCATCAATAAAATGCTCCCCGGCTCTTAACATAACATATATTTTATCAATACTTCCGCTTACTTCTGTTTCCTCCGAAGCCGGCACTGCATCATAAGCTACCGAAAGAGGCTCAAATGCATAATTCATTTCCTGTGCAAATTTTTCAGCGGTTGACCCCGGGTAACCATGGATTACTAAACCTTCATTAACAATATAAAGACAATTTTCACTGAAATTCATATCCTTATTAAGAACAGTAATATCAGTAAGCCTCTCTGCTCTTGAAATAAAATATGAGCCTAAGCTTTCCATGCTTTTCGGTAAAACAACCTCTTTTAAAGACGATACATTCCGAAAAACACTGCTCCATTCGCTTGTTCCGTTGTGTGCGTAATTAAATCCTGCTTCAAATTCAATAGCTTCAAGCTCCGTTAAATTATTAAAAGCGCAATCTCCTATGCTTTTTACAGTCTTTGGAATAACAAGCTTCTTCACCGGAATACTAAATTTATTCCCGGCAGCATAATGCATAATTGTTTCTGTTTTATCTGATATATCAAATACTTCAAGTGCATTACATCCGCCTATCTCTTCATTGCTTATTCTTAAAACCGTATCGGCAACAGTATATCTTATTAAAGAAGAATAATTGCCTTTTCCGTCTTCGCCTGCGCCGCCGAATAAATTTAACGGTGTGTATGTAATGCCCGGCTGTATAACAGCGGTTTTTATCTGCCTGCTGTACATTTTCCACGGCACATTTTCAAATTCAACCGAGTGAGCCATATCTGACTGCCCCGAAATCACAAGACAATCTCCATACAACCCCCAACCAATTTCACTGTCCGAAGCATTCGGATTACCAAGATATTCACTCACAGCTTCGCCGTCAGTATACACCTTATAATTTTCCAACCCGGAAAATACGGAATTCTGACTTATACATACAGAGGTTGTTGTCTCAAATGCATTTTCGCCTATCGAAACAACATTATCACTAAGAACAACTGCCGCAAGACGTGTGCAGCCGCTAAAGGCATTATATCCTATTTCCGTAACACTGTCTGCTATAACTGTATTTTTGATATTATAAAAACCGTAAAATGCATTACTTCCTATGCTTTTTACACCTTCGTCAATAATCAGTGTTCGCACACTCTCAGCGCACGCACTCCATGGTGCTTCACCGGCATTGTAATCAAGCATCCGGTGTGTACCGCTTATACGCAATACACCATCCTCAAAATGCCATTTCAGCTTACCGGATTTATTATTATTTTCTTCAATTATCCTTGCTGTCTCTTCTTTTGCCTTTTGTACAGACTTATACGGCAAAAGATAATTCCCGCAGTTTTCATCACTGCCATTTTCCGGATCAACATAGAGCTTTATGCTGTTTTCCTCGGTTTTTATACTTTTCTTTCCGGTCAGCGGACGCATATCGCTGTCCCATATAAATGCGCTTACTTCATCTGCACCGCCGGCACTTATTTCAAATTCACCGTCATCTGCAACCTCTGCCTCAGTCATTGTGTTATTTGTGTATGTCGCAGCTAAAATAACCGGTTCGGTATCATCATAAATTTTCCGATTAATTCTGCCTTTAACAGATGTCATACCGAAATCAAGTACCTTATTAAAGAAATCAATCTGATAAAAATTTAATTTTCGTGTTACGGTTTTTGGTGGAATAACCGCCATTTCCTGTATTTTTCCATATACAACCGGATAAATTTCAAACGAAATATCCTTTCCAATATATTCCTCTGTTATTTCAAGCACGCTTTCTTTAGCTGTTTCGGTTTTTATAGCCTCACCATTGACTTTTGTTATTATCTTCGCATTATCAAAACCGTGAAATTCTTCATACACATTTTTATAAAGGAAATCATAACTGCATTTAAGGTGCAGTTTTTCTCCTGCCTTGTATTCACCCAAAACCTTTGCCTTAAAATCGGGAATATACGGGGTAAGGCTGAAATCATCCATACAATATGAATATTTTATATTCTCATCACCGGTAATATTTTCAAACAGACCCGAGCCTACACGAAATTTCACTCTGATATTTTCATCAGATACTTCACTTAAGCCCATCCTTCCGTTCCATGTAAATAACGCTTCAACCTTAACCCATTCGCCTGCCCTCCAGTCAACATCTTCAACTGTTACCATAGTATATGCTCCGTCACTGCCGTCAAGGCTGTCACCGGATAACCAGAAGTTAAATGTGTTTTCCAGGAAGTTATGCGAAGGTTTTATCATCGCCGACAGCTTATAGGTTCTTCCCTTTACCAGATCAACCGTATATTCGGGAGTTGCGTATGCATAATCAAGAATGCAGTTAAGTGCACCGCTGCCGTTGCCCGATTCTTCTTCATTCACCCACTCAAGCAAAATCCCCCAGTCAGACGGATTGGTTTTGATATTGCTGATACAGTCAGCCGTATTAAAATCTTCAATTATGTAATCTGTTCCGCCCGGAGTATCGGTATTTGCCGAAACTCCGAAACAAAACAGCATAAGAAAGAAAACAACAAAAAACTTTTTCATTTTCAATAAATCCTTCCTATTCCGACTGAATTTTCACATAAAAATCCTGAATTCATTCAGAAATCGCTTCTTTCACATCAGGTTTATGGATTTCAATATTATACGGCATATTTGTCGAATGAATGCCGAAATATCCGCCACCGCTGAGTACCTCTTCATTTTCAATACCGTATTTCTCATTTGTAATATAGTCAATCTGGTCAAATACTTTTAGTCCGTCAAGATAGCATACAACTCTGACACCCTCGGGAACATCAAATACGCCGATTCCTACATCGTATTCCTTATAATATTCTATATTTGCTCCCGGTCTGCCACCGTATACAGGATATGTTCCGTCCCACATATTTCCGTGACCCCAAAGCACTCTTCTCTTGCCGTCATTAAAACGTTGCCACTCAAATGAGCCCTCATAGAATGTTAATACATACTCATTGTTTAAATCAGTTGACGTATCGCCGCAGTTAAGTGCAAAGCTCGGCCAGCCGCCTTCGTGGTTAATCTTCATCTTAAAGTGAAGAATTTTATTGTTGAATTTTTCTTTGTCATATACCACGACTTGTGTTGACGCTATTTTCACTCCGTCTTCAAGCTGTTCTTTAATATCACTTGAACCTTCCTTAACATATGTCCAGTTTTCAAGATTAACAAAATCATCGCCAACCTCTACAATCTCTGACTTATCAAAATCGGCATACATTTCATTTGTAACCACCTTAAAGGCTCTCTTATACTGACGCTCTTTACGGTTTCCGCCCCATACCATATCAATTATAAGCTCACCCGTACCGTCGCTCTTTCCTACAAGATTTCCGTCTTCATCAACATATGCAAACTCCTCATTTGACGAAGTAATTTTAAATTCATGCGGTTTTAACGTCCTTCCGAATTTTGTGTTTAAAGTCAAATCAAGTGATATTTTCTCACCTGTTAAAACCTTTGCTTCTCCGCCTGAGCCATTAATTAAGATAACAGGATACTGTCCCTCCGAATCAAAGAATGATACCTCGTCATCCACATACACCTCAACCGGATATGTGTCAACAAAATCCTTATTTCTTCCGCAAAGAATCTGAACAGTAAGCTCTGCTTTTCCCGGAGCTAATGCCTTAATTGAATTATCGGAAAGAATTTCAACCACATCCGGCGAATTATTGTCTATGAATATTCTGTCCGGTGAAATATACCCTTGCGTTCCCTTTCGGTTCTTTGCCTTTATATCAATCTTAAAGACTTCACCGCTTTGTACATCATATACAGCAGGAAGATACGGAATCGTATTCATATATTCAGTAAAATAACCGTAGTCATTATAAACTATTTCATAATCCTGAAATTCCTCCGGATAATTACCTATGTATTCATCCGTTATTCCCGACTCCTCAACAATCTGTTTTGCTTCATCGGGCCACTCTTCCATATTCTCCGGTATGATATACTGAGGTCCTATTTTATCCATCTGCGGTCTTTTTATATCTTCATCCTCTAAAACACCGTTTGTTTTTTCATACCACTCAGTAAAAGGCTCTTTTTTCTGTGACGATACCGTCAATGTATCATCACGAAGATAATTATTGGTAACTATATTATTCTTTCCCTTATTTCCGGTAGTAATCATTCCATACGGCCAGAAATCACGGTGGGTATTGAAAATATTATGCGAAATCTCAAGCCAACTCGCACCCTCATCCATATAAATATTATTTATTGAACATCCCTGATCTTCACAGTAATTATATGAAATTCTGTTTCTGCCCTCCCATGTTTCGGTATCTCTCGGATCGCCGTAAGTGGTCGACATATGATATATCGCTCCACCGTCATTCATACTGTATTTTATAAGATTTGTTTTATGTATGTAGTTACGTTCTATCGGCGTATTGTAGAACATATTAAACGGTCTTGCCGAAAAGCCGTAGCCTGTATGCATTCCCGAATATGATGTTCTGAATATTTCATTATTACTTATATTGGAATACTGAAGATTTGTAACCGCCATGGCTCCGGAAGATAAAAATTCAACCGCCGTATCATGAATATAATTATTCGTAATATTTATATCCGCTTTATAATATCTTTTATCATAAGGAAATCCCTCATTTTCCGTATCCTTTAAGTATTCATCCGTAATTCCCGGATTGTTCATACTTGCATTGCTTGGCTTACCTATCTGCAACGCATTTCCCGATATATCATAAAATTCATTATTATTAATATCGGTATGCTGTATACCGCCTATGATATCAAGTGCAAAATTTCCTATTTTCTTAAAGGTACAGCCTTCAAAATCAATATACGAAACATTTTCAAACTGAACAGCACCGGAAATTATCTCAATATCTCCTTGCCTTAAATCCGACGCTCCGCCCTCTAATCTCGGAAGAAGCAACGAATCCTGACAAAGCGGCAAGCCGCCCCTTTCATCAAACTGACGCACACCCGTAGTATATCCGAACTCTATATTTTCAAACTGTATGTTATGAACAGGCTCATAAGTATTATCCGTTATTGTTCCTTTTCCGTCTATCAGGGTTTCGGTAGTCGGAAGCGTTATCTCTGCCGTATTCAAATCCTCCCATAATCTGGGCTTATAATACAGATACCCCTCCGATTTACTTAAAAACCATTCGCCCTCCTCATCTAAAAGCTCATATGCGTTTTCAACCCACAGATTCAGGTTAAAATATATATTCGACTCTACTCTCGACCTCTCCATAATCTTCGGATTATACTTTATTTTTACTATATCATCCTCAAGCTTAATATCGTCAATAAGTATTCTGTAATTACAATAATACGTTCCGTTATGCACAATCTCAACATCTTTAATATTAGAAAGATTCATAAGCCATGTGCTGTTTGTTATTGCCTGATACTCACGACCTAAGTCAACCGAATAGTTTTCAAGCTTCTCTTCGCTTTTTGCACGCACAGCTCTTATTCCGTTAACATACATCTGACGAGTATTTAGAGCACCCACATATGCTCTGTATATTCCCTTACTGCTATCATACATACTCCAGTCAAGCTTCTTTGATTCGCCGCCGCTTAAAAACGCCTTACCTTCACCATAGCTTGTATAGATAATGTTATAACCGTTTGTTCCCGAATCATCTTTTGTCATATTAAGCGTTTTATCCATATAATGCATACCGGCTTTTAAAAGCACATACATATTACCACGCATATCAGAATTATTTTCTTTTACAGCATCTTTAGCCCTGTAAATGCTCTTAAACGGACGAGATACCGTTCCGTCATTATCATCATTGCCATTTTCAGGGTCAACGTAAAAATATCTTCTGCCTTTTAATTCAACCAGCTTTTTTACAACCTCGGCAATTTCAGCTCTTGTTATATTTTTACCGGCACAAAAACTGCCGTCCGGATAGCCGTTAACAACGCCGTAAGATGCCGCAGTTTTTATCTCCTGTCCCCATATGCCGAAGCTATCGCTGTCTGTAAAGCTTATATCCGGATTTTTACGTTCTGCACCAACTGCCGAAATGTATGCTGAAATTATTCCGCATACTTCCCCTCTTGTGAGTGCATCATCGGGATAGAACTTACCGTCGGCAACCATTTTCCCCGGTATAAGCTTTATATTCTTAGCTAAAGTAACAGCATTTGCATACCATGCATCCCTCGGCACATCACTGTAACCGCTGTTTTTATCACTTCTTTTTAAATTAAATGTATTTACAAGAAGAGTAATAAATTCAGCTCTTGTCACCTGTCTTTCGGGGTCATATGTTGTATCACTCGTTCCGTTTATTATTCCGTCATCGGAAAGTATATTAATGGTTGTCTTTGCCCAGCTGTCATTTATATCGCAAAAATCCTTCTTGCTCCGTTCTTTTTCAGCAGGCAGCGGATCCTCAGCCCATACAAATTCATCCGGAAGTCTTTTCGGCTCGCCTTTTACATTCCCGCGTCGTACAAGCTTAAAATCATCAAAATAAGAAATCAGATACGGTGATTTCCATATATTGGGGTCTGCCTGTATATGAAACTGTACTGTATCAAGCGGTTGCTGTCTTCCATACTTATTATTACCGTCATAAGTAAATACAGCCTTTATTTCCGTCCATTCTTCCCCGTATGTATATGTATTATTAAATACAGTATTGCTGATTCTCTTCTCAGGATCCCAGTCATCATCGCTGACATTTCCATATCTTATTACAACCCCAAGTCTTGCCTCGCCATGTCCTTTTTCCGTTCTTGCCCATAAAGATAACTCATATGTCTCGCCGGGAATCAGTATAAAGTCCTGACAATGTCTTTCTCCCGCATAGTCCTTAACAGAGGTAAGACAGTATTCGCCGCTGTGCGGTCTGTTTTTACTTCTTGTATAATCCGCTTCTCTTTCCACATACCAGCCATTATTAAGGCTTTGCTCAAATCCTCCGTTTATAAACATATTTTCATATTGCTCCGCCGCTTTTACCGGAGTCCAAAGATTTAACAATGTTACAAAAATCAGAAGAAATGTTGTGCTTATCTTTTTCATAATATAACTCTGCTCCTTATTCTGTAATATTTCTGAGACGGTATATCAGCACAGCAGCTTCTGCTCTTGTCAGATTGTCCTGCGGACAAAAACTTCCGTCATCCATTCCGGTAATTACACCGGCAGCCGACAATCCGCATACAGCATCCTTTGCATAATCCGCTATTTCCGCTTCATCCGTAAATCCAATAAATTCACCGGCAACCTGAACGGCGGTGCTCTCATACAATCTGTAAAGTATTACCGTTGCATCCTGCCTTGTAATATTCATTCCTGTTCCGAATTTTTCTTCGCTGATACCGTTTATAAGCCCGCTTTTTACTCCCGATGCTATATAACTGTAATACCATGCATCACTCTTGACATCCGAAAAATACGTCTTCGCATCCGGCATATACATACCAAATGCTGTTACAGCTATTTTTACAAATTCTTCCCTTGTAATATTATTATCCGGGTTAAAAAATCCGTTTTCATCACCCGAAACACATCCGCTCTTTGCAAGCTCTGAAACAGCTTCTTTTGCCCAAACAGCATCATTCATATCCGGAAATTCAATGATTTCTTCGGTTTCCGGAACGTTTGTTTCTTCTTCATCGGTTTCATCAGGCTCTTCAGTCTGAGGATATATTATAAAACTGCCGCCTCCCCCCGATGAAGAACCGCCGGAAGAACCGCCTCCCGAAGAAGGTCTTGATACCGGCTTTGATGACTCTGAAATTACTTTATCATAAACTTCCTTTGCGGCAATTTCAAATTTTGGTGTAACTGATTTATAATCTGTTATTCCATAACTTTTCAGTTTGTCAAACACTTCTGCCTTCTTGCTGTCCGAAAGCTTTGAATAGTATGTTTTATCGGGCTCTTCAATTATTCCCTTGTGAACATAATAATCAATAGCGCCGCTTGCCGTACCGAAATCACACGAAATTATTACCGCACACAAAACCGCACCGTCAAATTTTTCAAGCGCTTCCGTTTCGTCAATTTCCTCCGGCTCTTCAGTAGTATATCCGCTGTATATCTCCGTTATCTTTGCTTTATCGGTCAGCTTGTCGTAATATATTGTATCAGGCACGATAAATTCAAGCTTTTCAATAATATCAGGAAGCTCGTTTTTTGCACACATAAAAGAAATAATTTCACACAGCTTCTTTACCTCAACAGCAAATGCAGCCTTTCTCTCCTCTTCCGTTTCGCCTTCATAAGGAAGACCGTTAAAAACTTCTTCAGATAAGAGCATTCTCCATTTTTCATTAAGTGCCAGATATTTGTCATAATCAAAGTTTAAAAACATGTAATCATCATCAAGACACTCTTTAACATCTGCTCCCGACTCAGCCTTTTCAAGCCTTTCAAATGCGGCAGTTTTTGCCTGAGTATTTTCAAAATCAAATGTTACCTCTTCAAATTCTTTTCCTGTACCAACTTTTATTATATAAGTTCCGTCCTCTAATCTTTCGCTGAGCTTGATTTTTCCAAAATTTACGCTGTAACCTGTTTCCTCATCATATATAACGTCTTTGCATTCCCCTGCATAAACCGGAAGCACAGCCTCATTTTCTATAATCTGCAGTGCCGCTCTCTTAAATGACTCTTCGCCGGTATAACTCACTTTTACATAATATGTATCCTCAAACTCAAAATCTATCTGCGCCTGTACCATCGACGGCATAAATACCGGCACTATACAGGCAAGCAGTATTTTTACATACTTATTCATATATAATCACCTCCTGCATCAGACATTGATTTATTCTCATTACAAATTTCTTTCCTATATAATTACTGATTTCAGCCCTCGTTATTGCCCTGCTCGTTCCTTCTTCTGCATCATAAACAACGATATTGTCATTATTCATCGTTGAAACCTCCGTCTGCATTTTTGGAATCTTGGGTTTATCATCGTTATCATCCCATGTTTTCCATTCGTCAACGCTTGAATGTATGCTCGATTCATATTGCAGAAAATTCTCCGTTACAGCATCTAACGTTGAGTATATCAGTCTTCCCATATCTACATATTTATAGTTATCAGCATCAGCATAATAATGCGCCGTATCAACAAGACCTGCTCCGGGTCTTAAACGCGACATAGAATTATCAGGATCATCGAAATCATACACCTTTTCAATCTTTGTGATTTCTCCTGCACCGTTCTTCGCTATTCTTATAATATCGCCCTTACCTATTTCCGACAACTCCACTCCGCGTACCATGGATACGGGAATGTCCTGATTATATCCTGCCGATGTAGTATCAAGTGGCTCTCTGACTGAATATGAAGCTGAAATATTATTTCTTCCCGAAAGCTGCAACTTAGTTGCGACCTCTTCGTCTGAATTAAGCCCCGTATATATTTTCTCAACTACAAACAATTCCGAGTTTTCATCACTAAGCACCGCCATGGCAGCATCGTACATAATTACAATATCGGCAAAGTCAAGCTTATTATCCGAGAATGAATACAAAGCATATTTCTTGTTTCTCATATCTTCTATATTATCATAGTTAAATAGCCCGTATTCTCCGACTTTTGTTGTATCTGTCGGAATAAGAAGCACTTTTGAATCCGCCTTACTTGCCGCTACTTTTCCGGCAAGTACATTAATTCCGTTGTTACCGCGAACACTCATTTTCTCGCCCTTTGCAAGCAAGCGCAAAGCCCCCCGTTCCGCATCTGCCGGTTTCGGAAGCTCAATTTTTTTAATTTTTCCGTTCTCCGCTTTAAAAAGCATTTCCTGCCCCTTCGGAAAATGATTCGTGATTATATTTTTATCCACGCTGACTGATGCATTATCTATACTAACTCTTTTTTCTATATCATACTCAACAAACTCTCCGTTCTGAGTAAATATAATAAGATGTAAAAGCTCTTCGTTTTCTTCATCTATCCATGCCTGGCGAAGAACCCCGAACATCTCGCTCTCTGAAAGAACGGTACGAACAACAATTGTTCCGTCTTTACCAAGATACAGCTTCACCTCTTCACCGAGTGTTATACTTTGAGTAAATTCTTTCGATTTTTTATAAAACTTATCACCTATTCCATATCCGTCTTCATCATCATAAGCACTGACTATACCCTGAGCAGTATCACTTACCGTGTAAACTCTTTTCAGTATTTTTCCGTTTGTGTTTTTGCTCTCGCTTACCGATACCACGCAGTCCTTTGGTATTTCATTTATTTCAATTTCCTTTCCGGTACGGTCATATATTATAACATCATATTCATCTTTTCCAACAGATACGGAATTTGAGTTTATGTCGTCGTATATCATTTCATTTTTCTCATCAATACGGCTTACATAATAATTGTCATATTTTGTGATAAAAATAAACTCATATTCGCTGTCGGCGTTATTACTAAGCAGTCTTACATGACAATCGGAAAAATCTATTCCTGAAATCTGACCGTAGCCGGAATATACCGAGCCGTTATAAATAACCTTTGGGTTTGACAATACAGCTCTTTTTTCCGAACCGTTTTCATTTACATAAGTCAGTTTTGATTCATCAGCTCCTGTTATGTCATCTCCGTCTATATCAATCGTCAGATTTTTCTCTGTCTTTTCTATATATACAATTGTCGGATTATCATCCCTGTTTTTATAATAGCCTTCTACATCATATCCGATATAATCACTAAAATCCTGCGCCGTCGAAAATTTTTCATCCCCTATGCACAATACATTTCTGCCAAGTGCAGACTTTCCCTCTGTAAAAGATGTGTATTGATTTTCAGTAACTGTTCCCTTTACAACATAAGTATTATGGAATTTTTCAAGTGCCGGGATACCGTTTTGTGAATCTGTTACTACGTTTTCTCCGTCAAAAGCAACTTCCGTAATATCTGCATCAAGAGCATTATCGAGCATTTTAAATAAATCTTGTGCATCAAGCTCTGAATTCATAGCATAGCTTACGCCGTCAAATAAATCAATCGCCTGTGCCGTTTTATAGATGCCGGACTGCCATCCTCCGGATGCCTCAGATGCATATCTGTATCCCATGATATTTATAATAACCGATGCAGCTTCTATGTACGTTATATTTCTTTCCGGTTCATAGTTATACGTACCGCTTCCCGACACATATCCAAGGTCAAATAAAAGATTTACGGCACCGACATACTTATGACTTGTATCCACATCTATAAAACGAGTATAATCCTCATGCCCTGCAACAGACAAATTCATAAACTCCACCATTATATCTGCAAATTCACCTCGCGAAATACTTCCGCTTTCCGGGATTTTTTCGGTAGAAATACCAATCGCATTAAATTTAGTTTTAAACTGATTAACATCAATATTTTCTTGGGTTGCATTAACCAATGTGCATCCTAAAATCATATTCATAATTAAAATCGTACTGATTATTTTTCTTAGCATTCCGATACATTCCTTTCTGCTCTTTGCCATAGCCCATTATTAAAGTATATAAAACGCCTATCATAATTTTATTTTAGCATATTACACTTTTCTTGTCTATTTCTATCTTGTGATTTTAGGATAAATAATTCGTCAATTCTTGTGTAACAAAAATTCCCAATCTGCAAAAACAGATTGGGAATCTGATGTTTAAAAATTTTTACCATTATACGGTTTGTTCCGCATTTCTTTTGTGGGTTTTCTTAAAATAGCTCGGTGTCATAGATGTAACTTTTTTAAACGTCTTTCCGAAATGGCTGAGACTTTCAAATCCGGTTGATTCAGCAATATCCAAAAAGCTTGAATCTGTATTGGAAATCAGCCCCTGTGCCTCTTCTATCCTTATCAGATTAAGATATTCAATAAACGTTGCACCCAAATATTTACTGAAATTTCTGCTTATTTCATATTTGCTCATATGAAATACTTCAGCCAGCGTATCAAGTGTAATTCTTTCATCCAGATGCTTTCTTATATAATTTGCGATTTGCATATATTTTATCTGCGGATTTAACTTGTTTGCTCCTATATAAATGCTGTTATCAACTCTTTTTCCGTATTCGGTATAATTGAATATTAAATCAAATATCATGCTCTTAAGACGTGACTTTTCAAATTCAGTGTTATGATTCTCTGCTAATTCTTCTAAGATATCATATTTTTGAATTATAGGGTATTTATCCGTTCCTTTGAGCTTTGTAATCACTTGTGTAGAGTTAAACAGTTCGGCAGTACTCATTCCGTTTACATATCCGTCAAAAAAACTGTCTGAAAAACCGAAAAAGTATAATATCTGTTTGTTCCGTGTTACACTCGTCGTTTTATGCATATATCCCGGCGGAATAATAACGAGATTTTCTTTGTTTATTTTGTACGGTATGCCATCCTGCCATAAAATTCTTTCACCTTCAGCAACATAAAAAATTTCATAATAGCTATGCTTGTGCTCCTCTTTCATATCCACAACACCGTTAAATATCTGATTGCACAGAAAAAAATCTATTTTCCCGTTATGCAACTGCTCTTCAGGAGAATTATTCACTTGAAATTCACCACCTGTTACCATATATTCAAACTCATTCATGATTATTATATCATAAAAATATTATTTTGTAAATAGTCTTCGATAAATTTCACACAGTTTTTGAATTATA
Source organism: Clostridia bacterium (assembly GCA_045637525.1). Taxonomy (GTDB): domain Bacteria; phylum Bacillota; class Clostridia; order UBA1381; family UBA1381; genus JAZTZP01. The sequence goes on from JAZTZP010000133.1 coordinate 48,908, forward strand.
AATAAATTATAGTTTATCTACGTGTTTCAGTCTGCGTTCGGTACGCTTTGCCAAAGCCTCCCTTGCCTAACACCCCAGGGTGGCTTCTCTTGACGAAGTCAATTCACCTTCAGGGAGGGGGACCGCTTGCGGTGGAGGGATATTAATTTTTCTATGTCTTTACGTTAACAAAAATATAAATTATAGTTTATCAGCGTATAGAGAATTGGCTTTCGATACGCTTTGCAAGCCTCCCTTGCCTAAAGGGAGGGGGACCGCTTGCGGTGGAGGGATATTAATTTTTCTATGTTTTTACTATATATCCCTCCGTCACAGCGTACCGAAATCCTACTGCAAACACGCAGATAAACTGTAATTTATCTTTTTTTAACCGAAAAAAACAGATAAGCCAAATCATCCTGCTTATCTGTTTTTATTTTATTCCTCTACATCCAATACTTCCTTCAACAATCTGTGAAGCTCATTAATATCAATGCTTCGCACATCACCGTCTGACGAAGCGGCAAGTGCCGCCGCAGCGCCTGCACCGTCACCGAGTGCCATACATATCGGCATAGTACGAAAGCTTGTATGTGCGGCATGAGTTCCGCAAATACATCTTCCTGCCACAAGAAGATTATCAAAACCTTTTACCGTAATACTGCGGTAAGGTATTGTATAAGGTGTACCGCCATATCTCTTATTAAGCTCACGGTTGCCCTCATCAAATCCGCTTCCTGTAAGGCTGTGTGCACCAAACATTCTTACAGCACCGCTTACAATCCAGTCATCGAATTTTTTTCCGGCTATTATATCCTCTTCATTAAAACAATAATCACATTGTATATGCCGTGTTTCTCTTACTCCGGCATAGGATGCAGTCTCTAAAAGATAACAATTTTCATAACCCGGAACGCATTCTCTTAAAAACCGGATAATCTGAGGAATTTGTTTCCTTGTAAAAAGCTCTGCCTTTGTAAGCTCAAAAACATCACTTCCGTTAATCCTGCATATATTTGTCATATTAACGAAAGCCGTACCGGCAACATATCCCTCAACAAGAATAACATGACCTGCCGGCGAAGAAATAAGCCCTTTTTCAACGTATTCGCTCATTTTTTCTTCAAGCTCTGGATTTGTTCCGAAAGTCGGATACACCGCCCGCTCATCATCCACTCCGCCAATTCTGAAAATAAGCGATACCGGCTCGCAAAGGTTATCCGTTTCTCTTCCGAGCAGATAAGACGCACCAAGCTCTGCCGCAACATTACCGTCTCCCGTAGCATCAATAAATACCAAAGCTCTTACTTTTATCTTCTCGCCTCTGCCGTCAAGAATAATGGATTTAATTCTGCCGCATTCTATTTCAGCATCCGTAAACGAGCTGTGCAAAAGTATATCCGCACCGGCGTCCCTTACCTTGTCAAAAAAATACATTTTCAGTCTTTCCGGATCATTTACGTTTCTTCTCTTTTTAAAGCATGCTTCATCCTCAGATATCTGCTTAAAAAATCCATGATTTGTACGTCCGCACCACACAGTCACAAGTCCTTCCGTACACATTCCGCCAAAAACCGCTTTTTTCTCAATTATAAGAGTTTTCGCACCGCATTTTGCCGAAGCAATAGCCGCACACACGCCGGCAACACCACCACCGATAACGGCAACATCATAACTTAGCTCTTTCATTATTTATTCACTTTCCATTCATCGTACTGCTTCTGCATTTCATCGAGAACAACCTGAACACCGACAGCCTCTAACTTTTCAAGGAATTTCGGAAGATTTTCATCCGGATCAATCGCACCAACGCACAGCGACGGCAAAAATTCCTGACAAACATTCTCAACTGCTGCAATTTCCGTCATAACATTTTCCGGATTGAATATAAATCCGAGGTTAGGATATTTATAAGCAGTTTCATTAAACTCTTTAAACTTCTCCCACATATCCTCCGGCTTCGGATCGAGAACTCTTAATATGTAACGGTTTCCGTTTGTATAGTCATAAGTATAATATCCTGTATCAGCCTTTGTCTTAGCACCTTCAGGAAGCTTGTAGCTGTTTTCACCTACCGGAATCCAGTGCTCGCCCTCAATTCCGAAAGCAACGAGGTTTCTTAAATATGGGTCTGTGTTTAAGAGATTTATAAATTCCATAGTCTTTTCAGGATTTTCGCTGTTTTCCGAAATAGAAAATGCACTGCCTAAAACGTTTTGTGTTCTTACATGAGCCTGATTCATGTTAAGTGCGTAGAATGATACCTTCTCACCGCCCTCAGGCACATAGTCATGATACGGTAAATATCCCGAATAAGCTGCGTACCAGTTGCCTGCGGCTCTTATGTCCGAATCGTTTGTTGCAGTTGCGGCATCCGAACGGAAGAATCCTTGTTGATACCACGATCTCATAAGATCAAAGTGCTCTTTTGCTTCCGGAGTTGCAAACTGATTTATAACCTTATCAAAATCACTTGTTCTGAAAGCTCCGACACTGCAACCGTTTACTGTGTCAAACGGCAAAAATCTGAAGAAGTGGTTGTTACCGCGGATAAGGCATGGATAAATATCCGGTTCATTTTCCTTAATCGTGCGGAACAACGGCTCAAGATCCTTAAGCTCTTTTACCTCATCAACCATCTCCTGAGTAATTCCGTTTCGCTCAGACATCTGGGCATTTAAATTAAACGCCCATTTTTGTGCAACATCCTTATTCATCGGAATTGCATATATCTTTCCGTCTACTGTCGCCGCATCGAAGAAATAATCAGGAGTAAGATCCTTTGTAGTCTTTCCTACGCCGTCGAGTAAATCATTGAGCGGTAATAAAACTCCGTTCTCAACATTTGTATAAAAGTCTGTTCCGCTTGCCTGGAAACACATATCAAACTTTTCGTTAGATGCAAAAAGCATCTTCATCTTTTCGTTATATTCAGCCTGAGCAATTGAGATATAATTAATCTCAGCGCCAATCTTCTCTCTCGTATACTCATTTACCTTATCAAACACCTTCTGGTCATCTCTGTTCGGTGTTCCGTAAGCATACCATTTTATAGTAACCACATCACCATTGCTTGCTTTCTTACTGCATCCGCACGCACCTGCAAGCATAGATGCGGCAAGTGTCATAAGTAATACTTTTTTTAAATTCTTTTTCATAATTTTTCTTTCCTTTCATATTTTTCTTAGCCTTTTACAGCTCCGACTGTAACACCTTTAATAAAGAACTTCTGGAAAAACGGATATGCAACGAGCATAGGCAGTGCAACCATCATGGTAAGCGCCATTCGAAAGCTTTCCATCGGGAACTGATCCTGAACGCCCATCAATGCAAGCTCTGTTTCATTCTTTGACAGGAAGTCTATATTATTTTCTATTCGTTTCAGCATAAGCTGTATAGGTACAAGGTCATTTCTCTCAACGATATAAAGAAGAGATGTATTCCAGTTATTCCAGTAAGATACGGTCATAAACAAACCAATCGTAGCAAGCATTGGCACAGCCATCGGAATTGCTATCTTATAGTAGCACATAAATTCGCCTGCACCGTCTATCTTTGCCGCTTCAATTACCTCGGTCGGAATAGCCGTTCTCATATAAGTACGCATAATCATCAGGTTATATGCCGATACCATACCTACAAGAATTAAAATCCATATCGTATCTCTTAAATGGAATAACGTAGTATTCACTATATAACTTGAAACAACTCCGCCATGGAAAAGCATTGTAAAATACACGAAAAATCCAAACTGATTTTTCCATGGAAACTCTCTTCTTGTTACGGCATACGCAAACAGCGACATTAAAAACAATCCAACTATAACGCCTGTTATCGTAACCAGCAAGGTCACGCCGTAAGAGTGCCATATCTGAGCACCGTTTTTAATAACATACTCATAGGCTTCAAAGCTCACAGCCCTCGGGAAAAAACTATAACCGTATTGCCCTAAAGTTTTTTCCTCTGTAAGCGAAATTGAAATCGTAAGCCAGATAGGAACGATACACATTACGGCAAGAAAGGTTGTGAAGAAATATGAAACAATCTTAACCGCTAACGGCATATCATTCAAAAACTTGTTGTGTTCAAGATCCTTTTTTGTTTTACTGATCTTCTTTTTCTCTTTAACCATCTTCTGCAGCCTCCCTTAAAACATTGAATCTTCCGGCGACATCTTTTTAATAATGGAGTTCACCGTAACAACAAGTATAAAACCAACTATTGACTGTATAAATGATGTTGCCGAAGTCATTCCTATATTTCCGCCTTTTAAAAGTCCGTTATATACATATGTATCTATTGTACTTGTGGTATCGTATAAAGCTCCGGAGTTTCTCGGAATAATATAGAAAAGTCCGAAATCCGAATGGAAAATACTTCCCAGCGAGAGTATTACCATAACTATGATAGTAGGCTTTAAAAGCGGCAATGTTATATTTGTTACCTGTTGCCACCAGGTAGCACCGTCAATCTTGGCCGCCTCATAATACGATGTTTCAAAGCCCTTGATGCTTGAATAATAAACTATACTGCCCCAGCCGAGTGTCATCCACATACGGATTAAAAACAATATAACAGGCCAGTATTTCGCTTCGGAATACCAATTTATATTTTCCCCACCCAATAATGATACTATTTTATTTAAAATACCCTTATCAAAGTTAAGGAACGAATATACAAAATAACCTATAACGACTGCCGACAGGAAGTGCGGAAGAATAACAACCGTCTGATTAAATCTGTTAAGCTTACTCTTGCCAAGAGTATCAAAAAGTATTGCAAGAAATACTGAAAGTGCCTTTTCGGCTATTATAAATACAATGTTATAGCCGACCGTATTTCTTATAAGCATATATATGTCGCCCGATTTGAATAAAAACTCAAAGTTTTTTAAGCCTACCCAATCGCTTCCGAATATACCTGCTCTGTAATTAAAATTCTTGAATGCTATCTGCAAGCCGACCATAGGCATGTAGTTAAACATTATAAAATATATAACTACCGGTAATGCCATGATAAGCAGCTTATAGTTTTTCTTTACGTCATTAATAAAATTCATACGATTTTACCTCCAAAATCCTCAGGCACCGCAATAATTGCCGTTATTCCTCCGATGTCATTATTTTCATACCGAAGCTCAAAATCATCGCCAAATTTGAGTTTTAACCTGTCATTTACATTTTTTATACCCACTCTCGTATTATCAGGATGATACAAAAGCTCATTAATACTTTTTGCATCCACCCCGCATCCGTTATCGCTTACGGAAATATAACACACACCACCATTTGATCTCACCTTTATTTCAATTATAAAGTCTTCTGTCTTTTTTTCATTAAGACCGTGAATTACCGAATTTTCCACAAGAGGCTGTAAAATACATTTAGGTACCACTATGTTATAATACATTTTTTGAATATCAGTTTTTAAAACTATCTTTCTTTCATACCTGTATTTTTGTATGGTAATATAGTTTTCAATGCATTCCATCTCGTCTCTTAAGGTTGCCATAAATACGTTTCCTTTTACGGCATATCTGTATATTTCGGAAAGACATCTGTTCATTTCTGCAATTTCATCCTGCCCGTTAAACAGAGCCTTCCAGGAAATCGAATCGAGCGTATTATATACCATGTGAGGATTTATCCTCGACTGATACAGCTGAAATTCCGCCTCACGTCTGAGTTCACTTTCACGCTCAACCTTTTCAATAAGGCTTTTATTTTTCTTTACCATCTCTTCAAAGGAATGGTGAAGCTCGCCTATTTCATCATGCGACTTATTTTCCGGCACTCCGTTATTATCCAGAATAATTGTCCTTTTAATTGTTTCGGATAAAGACACAAGCGGCTTTGTAAGCACATATGAAATCACATATGCAAATATAAACGAAATAATAATTGTCGCAAGAATATATATCCACAAAACATCCCTTATCTGCATAAAGGTTATTGATATGTCATTTTCCGGAATAACAGATGCTATTGTTATTCCGTAATCGCTTTTAACCGATATGTATTTATATCCCGACATCGGTTTAATATAGCAAACATCTGAAATGTCACTGCTTGTTTTGTGTATTATCTTGTTTTCGCTGTCTAAAAATGCCATTTCCTGACCATAGCTTTTAAGAATAGTCATGGAGTTCATAAGCTCGGTACAATTAATTGAATCAACCTTTACCGCAATGTAGCGGGAATTATATATGCTCTCGTCAAATATTGCAGTTGCAACATACACAGCATCCGAATTATCCGAAAGGAATACAAACGGCACGCCCCTGTTTTCAATAGCTTTTTTAAACCATTCAGCATCTTCAACCACAGTTGATTTAAATATAACGGCAGTCATGGCTACGCTGTCCGAAAACCCGCATACATCATAACTCATCATATTTTTTGTTATATCAAGCTCATCATTCACATAAAGAAAATCTCTGTGAAGATTTATGGTTGTTTTAATAAGCCCCATATTTTCCATAACAAATGATATATTTTTATTCCGTTCAAGATCATTTAAATTATCTTCCTTTAAAACGGATATAAGAGGAGCATTAAATCGCATATGCACCGCTCTGTTTGAAATCTGACTGAATGCATTGTTGAAATTAATTTTATTTTCATACATCGCATCCTCAAATTCGCCGTTAATCCTCTGTTCGGTAATATTGTTGAGGCGTACCAAAAGCACAGTCGTTGATATAAATAAGAGCATAAGCGTCATTAATATAAAGCAAATTAAAAATTTAATTCTTATGCCATATTTCCTCATTGCCGACGCACCCCTGTATCTATACTTTTGCATAAAGGTCTTATTGTGCGTTCTCTGTCAAGGATCATAACCTTAACCTCGGCGGCGTCATTTATAAGACCAACCGACACTACGTTTTTCTGTCTTGCTTCAAGCGTAGTATCAAGTATCGAAGCTCCGAGAAATCTTCCGGTATCTGAATACATTGCATATATAATATCTGTATTAATATCCGTTTCACCGTAATTTAACAGCTCTGCCTGTATTGAGCGAATACCTCCGCCTGTTGAAAATGCATCAACAACACTTGCGGCAGAGTCAATTCCTTCAACTACCTCATAGCCTCCGAGCACTACCCCTTCAACGATTTTATTATCAACAATTCTGATATTTACAACCGCTTTTTTATCTCTTGCAAGTTTTATTCTTAAGCAATCAACATCCTCCACCGTAACAATCTCATATTCATTACCGGTAGAAAACTCAATTGCATTATCTCCATAGTAATAATAAATCTTATCATCAACCCAGCTTATACTTCCGCCTAAACCATTCGGGAGAGGAATGTTTAACCATGAATTGTAAAACTGTTGCTCACATCCGGCAGTAAGCTTTATTCCTTCGTCTGTAAGCGTATATTTCCAGTAAAAATCCAGACCGTTTGAGAAATGTGATGAAATTTCAAATTCTTTCTCCGGCATAGTCCAGCTAAGCTGTGATCTTTCCTTTCCTGTTGCGAAAAAGCTTCCGTCAGTAAGATTTCCATACATACACGTCGCTTTTATCTGACCGGCGCTTTCAAGATTTTCATAGCCCTTATGCTTTTTTGAAAGCACTGCCACTCCGGTATCCTCGCTCCAGAGCTGAGTCATTCCGCCGCCCATAAACGACATATCGGGAATGCTTCCCTCCGATGTATCATAAAAGACATTCATATAAAGCCCTTTATGCTTAACTGCGATAATTCCCGGCTTCTCCCAAATTCCTGCCTCGTATTCACAAGGCAACAACGCACTTTCGGCATTCTCCACATTCCGGTATGCGTCATAAACATGAAGACTTCCCGAAGAAGACATATCGGCAATACTTTTGTCGTATGCCTTATAATACCGGTTAATTACCCTGCGTGCCCACTCCGTTGTGTTTACATGATACGGAAAATTCAATGTTCCCGTAGTGTCCTCAGGCATTTTTTCAGCCATCCACATAGCCTTTGCCAACGGAAATTCATCCATTACAAGAGCATAGTTTGAATGCGACGGTTTGCCAAACATATTTGTTTTTCTCGCCGTAAAGGAGTTTGGGCCACCCCACGTCATACCGTCAGGAACTGTCAGCTTGAATAAGCTGTCAAATTCCAGGCTTTTCCTGATTGCCGGTTTTAAGCGTACTGCATTATTATCCTTCGGATTTATTTGTTTCAGATTTTCATAAGCGGAAAACAGCTGATGCTGACTTAAATTGTTATAATCTCCGTCACAGCCGCCGCCTTCAATGAAATATCCTGCCGGGCTCTGACCTTTGCCAACGCCTGTCGATCCGCCCGCAATTGACATAACATGATTTGTAATCATGTCATAAATATGTTTTTCTCCCGTTGCCTTATACACTCCGGTTAAGGCATTGGTTGTAAAAAACCATTGATTACTCGGACCTTGTCCTCTGTAATTCCCTTGCTTTTCGGCAAGTCTTAAAAATATTTTGTCAAGAATCTCTGTCGTCTTCGTTTCAAGCTTATCTCTTATATCAGCATAAGAATTTGCGAGTGTCTCAAACGCAAAATTCCCATGTGTCGTAGGATAGTTATGGCACGTAGTTCCCTCACGAATCATAAAATCCTCCGAAATACCGACCGCACTTCCCAAAAGGCTTACAGCCGTTCTGTTTATAAGCGCCTCGTTATTATAAAAAGCGTTAAGCTCTGCCGGCATATTCACAAGTGCCGAAAACCCCTGATCATAAACGAGGTTAAAAGTTCCCGTCTCAAAGCTTTGCAGATCGGCTGAGTCAAACGTTCCGAGATACGGGCTTGTTCTGTCAAAATTCTGTCTTGACAATTGGTCATAAACCGGTGTAACAGCTCCGTACTTACCAAACAACTGTGCTTCCGCCAAAGGATTTTTAAGCGACTCAACCGAACCGTTATACACAGGTTTAGTAAATGTCACATCAAAATTCTTTGTATCTATGAGTCTTAAAAGCTCTTTCCGTGCCTTGGCCTGGAGTATTCCCTGGCAAAGAACACCTTCATATTCTATCCATCCGCCGCGAAGCTTTTCTGCCGCCTCAGCAGTCGGGCATATAAGCGACGGCGCAATATCTACTATAAGACCGCCCGTAAAATTATCCGCTAAATCAATTTTATATACTCCCGGTAAAAGGCCGTCCGCCCCACCGGAATACTTTGTGTTAAGCGTCTGGTTTGCTGTCGGTGTAATAACTTCTTTACCGCTCCCGTCTTTTACCGAAAAGCCATTACTTGACGTTGCACCGACAAACAGGGATGACACCGTTTCCGGTACATATATATACCCGGTTCTATGCGTAGTATCGGTAACACCTAAAATACATTCTCCGCGTATTCCCCAGTATTCGGCGCCGTTTATACCAATTTTACCAATATCTTTTTTTCTTCCGCTTACAAAACGGATCTGCCATATTCCCTCCATGGCGTAATCAACACTCAGCTCAATTTCCGTTACTCCGTCAGAAACCGCAGTAAAGTCATAAAACGCCGCTAAATTTCCCTCCGGGTCTGTTACGCTTACGGAAGAATGAGGAATAAAAGGCATTTCATAGCTTAAAGGAACATTAACGGTTGTCCTTGAAGCATAAATCTTTCCGGGAGCCTCATCTCCGAAATCTGCAAGAATGCTGAATCCGCCAAGCCCTGCCTGTGAATAAATCTCAGCACTCTGCAATATCTCATAATCCGAGGTATCAACGGAGGCATTTACATTCAGTGCACCGCTTATAAGTATTAAAACTATAAAAATTATTTTGTTTATCAGCCGCAATTTAATCGCCTCCGTCAGTACCTTATACAGGCGATTGTGAAACTTTTTAAATTTCACAATCGCAACTCAAAGTTTAAAAGTTAAAAATTATTCTGCCGTCCATGGGATAATGCTTACATCTGATAACGGTGTTAAGTCAAATATGTCTTTACATACAAAAGCCTTAACCTGTAAGTCAGCCGCATCTGCCGGAATTGCTATTGAAAAGCTCATAGACTTCGACTGATTTTCAGCATAATCCTTATTAACACTGCCATACTTTATAATATTTCCGTCTGCATCATAAAGACCAATAAAGCACATACCGCTTGTCGCTCTCGGAGCATTCTCTCCGCCTGTTGTATTTGTAGCTGTAAACGATACATTAATTGACTTTCCTGCAACATCCGAAAGTGCAGTAATTTCTTCACCCGTTCCTGCAAAGCCTGTTGATGCCGAAATCTCGGTTGCAAAGCTCGGAGCTCCCTGTGTTGTATATGTAAAGCTGTCAGCTACCGCTTCAGTTCCTGTTTCATCTTTAACAGTTGCAGGTATTGTTACAACATAGTCTGTTCCGTAGTTCCATGCCTCTGCCGGTGCAATTGATACCAGAGTCTGCGCTCCTGTACCGTTTACAACCGACTGTACTGATGTAATTGTATATTCATCAGCCGAAAGTGCAGTTTGACCTGCTGTTACAGTAATTTCTGAAAGAGCATCTTCATTAACGAAACCGTTAAATGTCATATCAAAAGTACTGGTAAGCGGCATATCCATATCATTATCGCCCTGAACTGCCTCTAACTCATAACCACCTGAAGGAATTATGTATGCTTTAAAGTTATCAATCTTTACCTGAGTATCTGTTCCTGCATAGAACCAGAATCCTTCTATCGCATCAAGTGTACGGTCTGTGAATACTTTTGTTGCCGTTGTATCTTCAACGCCATTCATGTAGAAATGCAATGTCTCTGTCGATAAATCTGCAACTATTGCAATTTTGTATACCTGATTGAGTGTTGCCGCCGGTCTCCATGTTGAATTATTATGAGTTGAATTATTTCCGAAATAAGTTCCATTTTCGGCATAACGTGCACACCAGTAATTCGGATTCTGACCTGTTTTCTGAGTTCCGTTTTGCGTAGTTGTTGCAAGTGGCGTCATTCTGAAACCGTATGCTGCTCCTAACTCCAAAAACTCTGCATCAAAGCTGAATACAAGTTTTGTAGCACCGCTATTATCCGAATAAGGAGCAAGCACAACACTTCCTTCTTCCTCGCCTGTGCCTACAAGATTTTTACCAAAACCTACTCCGAAATTATAGTCTCCGCTTTCTTTAGTACCACCGTCCATATATATGTAGCTGTTACCGTCAGCATCCTCTGTAACTGTCGGCAGTACTGTATCGGTGTAGCCCGCAAATACTCTGTACCACCAGCCGTCACACGCTGTGTTTGTCTTCTGTTGAGCATCACTCGCTCTTGAATTTGCAGAAAAATCACTTTCAAAATTCTCAAACTCAACAACGCTTACACCGTCTATTACTATCGGCTCATCTTCTTCCGGTGTTTCACCTGCCGGATTTTCCTCTGTTGTATATGTAAAGCTTGCAGCTGTCGCAGCGGTTCCTGCTTCATCTGTAACAGTTGCAGGTATTGCTACAACATAGTCTGTCTTGTATTCCCAAGCCTCAGCCGGCTTAATTGATACAGATGTCTGTGCTCCTGTCTCGTTTACAACGGACTGTACCGATGTAATTGTATATTCATCAGCCGAAAGTGCAGTTTGACCTGCTGTTACAGTAATGTCTGAAAGTGCATTTTCATCAACAAAACCGTTAAATGTCATATCAAATGTACTGCTAATCGGCATATCCGTATTATTATCATCCTGAGTTGCTGTCAGCTGATAACCTGTTGCCGGAATTATGTATGCCTTGTAGTTGTCGATATTCAATTGTGTTTTTTGATATGCATATATATTGAGTCCTACTATGCTGTCCAAGCCTGAAATTGTCTTTAATGCATCCGCCTGCTCTGCACCGTTCAGATAATAATGTATTTCATCTGTGGTTAAATCGACAATAAAGGTAATGTTATATTTCTGATTTAAATTTATCTGCTTTTTCCAATTACTGCCTGACATATTAGCTCCGTCAGTCAGATACGTTTTACTGCTGTTTAACAACGAGTAATATGTTGTTACTTCTGCATTGGAACCACCTGATTTTGTACCTACCGGTGCTATACGTATACCCTGTCCGTTATCCATTTGAGCAAATGTTACATCAAAGCTCATTGCAACCTTAGTAGCTCCTGTATTATCAGCATATGGGGCAAGCACTCCATCTTCTTCAAAATGATTACCTATCATCATGCTATAATTCTGGGTGGCTGCGTCTGTTCTTGTTCCGCTGTTTAAATACAGGCTCTTGTTATCTTCATTTCCCGATACAACAGGACTTTCCGCACCCTCAAAACCTGTATATAAGCTCTGTACCCAGCCTGCAGTACTAAGTCTACCGCTATTACTGCTTACTGTTCTCGGAGAAAAATTGCCCTCAAAATTCTCAAATTCAATAACATTGATAGCCGCACTGTCATCAGCAAAGCTAACGCAAGGCACAGCCAACGTTACAGCCATTGCAGCTGCAAGAAATTTACAAATTGTTTTCTTCATAATCTATATCCTCCTTACTGTCTTATACCATTTACAACACTCTTAGCCCATGGCTTCATCGTTGTCATGCCATCCCATGTAAATACTTTTATGGTTCCGAGTTTCTCAAGCTTCGTTCCAGCCGTAACCGTTGTTTCCTCTCCGGCTTTAACATCTACCTGTGACATAATCGTTTCAACAAGCTTATTATCTAAGTTATAAACTGCAAGAATAACGCATATTGAAGAATCCTCTGCCGAATTATTTGAAACAGTAATCTCAGCACCGTTTAATTTTCCTTTATAGAATGAATTTCCGGCAACAGCACTGCTGTCTGTTCCCTGAATTGCTCTGAAGCCTGTTATAACAAGCTCTTCAACCTCTTCTGTTCTGAACTCTATCTCTGCATCTCCCGAAACTGTTTGCGCATTATCGGTATCAGTCATTGCCGAATAATCAACCTTATATGTTGTTGAATATTCAAGGTCTGATTCAAATGTTATCAAAACAGTCTTGTTTTCTGCATCTGTTTCATCAAGTGCTATCGTAAATCCGTCCTTTGTGTGTGAACCGTTTAAATATACTCTGATATCTTTAAGGCTTTCAGCATCCACCGCATTTGTAAACACAGCCTTAATGGTTCTTTTTGTCGGATAAACACCCTCAGCGCCGTCTTCCGGATCTGTTGACACAAGTGTAAACTTAGGAACTGTATATATCTTAATATTTGCAATACTTATAGAACCGGGCTGCACTCCGTTAACTACTCCGGCTACGTTAAACTCTAAATCTGTAAGACTTCTGTCTGATATATCTCTTGTAGTGTTCAAGAAAGATTTGCCTTCAAGATTTACAATTTTTGAAGTTCCCTGACCTGCCCCACTATCCATATCCATTGTAATCTTAAGCTCAGGACCCATAGCATATTCTGTTATCAATCCGTCGTCACCTGTTTTGTAATAGTCAACTCCTCTGTTCCGTGAGTCACTTGTTTTGAAAAACATATTGTACTGAACATAACCATTATTTCCGCCTTTACGAATTACTCCGGGAAGTAGACCGGCAGAACCTATCTGTCTTTGTTCGAAAACCGGTGAATTAACCTTCAACTCATACTCAACAACCAGTCTCTCATAATCATTTAGCTCAAATCCGTTTGCTTCTATAAACGGGAATACAAGCTTTGTCATTCCTGCCTCTACATTTGAAGCAGTAGTTACAGTGAGCCATGTCTTTGACGCATCAGCACCATCCTGTTCAAACGCATAAGTTGTTACATCAGCAGCACCCTCCGTAATGCTTACGATATTTTTGCCGTTTGCATCTGTAAGTGCATTAAGCTCGGAAGCCGTTATTACCTGATTACCGTCTGCATCAGCAATTGCCGCATAATCTGCAAAGTTTACTTCCTTTAATACCTCTGCTCCTGCATATGCCTGTAAGCCCAGCACGAGCACCGCCGCAGAAATTACGGCCGTCTTCTTCTTTGAAAATTTCATTTTCTTTCCTTCCTTTCTTTTTCTTAAATATTTATAAGAGCTTTCCACTCTTTTATACATTAATTATAAATTATAGTTTATCTGCCTTTTGACAGGCTGTCAAGGTTGCTTTGCTAAAGCCTCCCTTGCCTAAAGGGAGGTGGCACAGCGTAAGCTGTGACGGAGGGATATCATTTATTATGCATTGACAATATATAGTAAAAACATAGATAATTTGATATCCCACCACCGC
>JAZTZP010000134.1:0-10174 GCA_045637525.1 Clostridia bacterium
GCAACACTCGGTAACATCTCAAGAAAGTATCAGACAACAGAAGCAAGAAACGTGAATTTAATTCACTAATATATAAAGAAAGGTTTTAAATTTAAGGAGGAAATAAAAATGAACGGAATTATAAAGGTAAGCGCACCAAAATTACAAGCAACAGCAGGAACACTTCAAAACTACGCAGCACAGCTTTCAAGACTCGCTGAGGAGCTTTCAAACAAGGCACAGCAGTTAGCATCATGGGAAGGCGACGCAAGCAATGCATATGTAAGAAAGATATACGCAGAAAGACAAGACGTAATTGACTGTATGGTAATGGTAAGAAAAAGAGCACAGGAGCTTATAACAATGGCTCAGAACTATACAGTGGCAGAACGTCAGAACACAGCAGATGCATCGGCACTTAAAGTTGACGTTGTTCATCCGTAAAAAACCATAAGGCATCTCAAAAAAGGGATGCCTTTTCTTATACATTCACATTGCTAATTTATTAAAATTTCAAAAAAGCCTTGAAAAAAGTATAAATATGTATTATAATATAGTTAAGAAAGAAATAATTACGTAATCAGGAAAGGATATTCTATGTGGGTAGCAGATAAATGGCAGGACTACAGACTTATAGACAGTAAAAGCGGTGAAAAGCTTGAATATTGGGGAAAGCAACTGCTTCGCCGACCTGATCCTCAGGCAGTATGGACGGATAAATCATCTCCCCTGTGGAAAGAGGCGGATGCATGGTATCACCGTTCGGACAAAGGCGGAGGTTTTTGGGAGTATATAAAAAAAATACCCGACCGTTGGACTGTGAATTATAAAAATCTCGTATTTAATATAAAGCCTATGGGCTTTAAGCATACCGGTCTTTTTCCGGAACAGGCGGTTAATTGGGACTGGTGCAGTTCTCTTATCAGAAACAGCGGACGAAAAATTAAAGTTCTCAATCTTTTTGCATACACAGGCGGAGCAACTGTTGCGGCACTTGCGGCAGGTGCAGAGGTTGTGCATGTTGATGCGTCAAAGGGCATGGTTACATGGGCAAAGGAAAATGTTGTATCATCCGGGCTTGCGGATAAGCCTGTAAGATATATAGTAGATGACGTTAAAAAATTTGTTGCAAGAGAATTCAGGCGCGGCAATAAATACGATGGCATCATAATGGATCCCCCGTCATACGGACGAGGCCCCGGCGGCGAGGTGTGGAAGATAGAAAACGAGCTCTATCCGCTTGTTATGGATTGTATGAAAATCATGTCAGATAATCCGTTGTTTTTCCTTATAAATTCTTATACAACAGGTCTTTCGGCGGCTGTTCTTACAAACGTTTTAACACTTACTGTCGGAAAAAAATTCGGTGGTGTTGTTTCGGCTGATGAAATAGGCTTGCCAATGGAGGCAAACGGGCTTGTACTGCCATGCGGAATAAGCGGACGCTGGAACGGGGAGTGATTTTCTTGAAAAATGTATTGATTACGGGAGCAAGCCGGGGAATAGGGCGTGCTTGCGCTGAAAAGTTTGCAGCAGAAGGTTTTCGTGTGTTTGCAAATTACAACAATTCTGAAGCAAACGCTAATGAGCTTGCCGAAAAAACAGGAGTAATCCCAATCCGTGCCGACGTATCCGATGCGGCACAGGTTGAAAAAATGGCGGAGATTATAAATGCTTACGGCGGTGTGGATATTTTGGTAAACAATGCCGGAATTGCACAGCAGAAGCTGTTTACCGACATAACGGAAGAAGACTGGGACCGTATGTTTGATATAAATGTTAAAGGAATGTATCTTGTAACTAAATCTTTAATTCCCGGTATGATAAATAAAAAATGCGGTAAGATTATAAATGTTTCATCAATGTGGGGAGTAACAGGCGGTAGCTGTGAGGTTCATTATTCGGCAGCAAAGGCGGCTGTTATCGGCTTTACCAAGGCACTTGCAAAAGAGCTGGGACCGTCCGGAATTCAGGTAAACTGCATTGCACCCGGCGTTATTGATACCGATATGAACAATAATCTGACAGAAGAAGACATAGCGTGGCTTTCGGAAGAAACACCTCTCGGCAGAACAGGCACAGCGGCAGAAACTGCAGAGCTTATATATTTTTTAGCAAGTGAAAAGGCTGATTTTATAACAGGTCAGGTTATAGGAAATAATGGTGGACTGGTAGTGTAAATTAACAGTTAATTAAGAAAGGAATAGTTATAATTATGAAAAAATTTATTTTTGCAGCTCTTGCGGCGTTCTTTTTATTTGGCGCATCTGCCGGAGCGGCTAATGTTGGCGACAAAATAAGTGAGGCGGTTTACAGTGATTTATCGGTTTATGTAAACCATTATCCGATACCGGCATATGTGGTAAACGATTATGCGGTAATAGTTGCAGAGGATCTGGCAGACTACTGCTGTGATGTTTTATGGGACGGGAATGCAAGAACCCTTAATATTACAAAATCAGCTGATAAGACAGAATTTACCTCACCTGCAGTTTATAATACATCATTCCCGACCGGAACGAAATGTGCAGATGTTTTATATACCGATATAAAAACATATGTAAATGGCACAGAGGTGACATCATTTAACGTAAACGGGCGTACAATGATAGTAATAGACGAATTTGGAAATAATATGGACGGATATGCATGGGTACCGGATATAAGAGCCGCAAAGGCATGGCTTGACGGAAAACATATCAAAGACTATGCACCGCTTACAAACAGAACCGAGCTTCTTTTCTATGATGATCCCGACGATCATGTATTTCCGGAAGAATATACCGGTCAATATGATTTCGATTTTGACGGAACAAATGAAAGTATTTCATTAAATGTCATAAGCTCTAATCAGTCCGATAAATGGACAGGACAGACCATGCAGGTTACAATCGGAAACAGAACAACGAGCGTAGAAACTGTAGAAGCATCCATAAGTGCCGTCTATGTATGTGACATAGATGCAACAGACGGCGTTAAGGATATTGCTGTTATCACAACGGAAGCAAGCAGCGATCCTTTTCTTAGAATTTTCAGATATGACAATTCCTTATCGGTATATAAATTTGAATTTAAAAATTATTGGGATGACGAGACATCAATCCTTGAGTATGACCCACTCGGATATGTTGATAAATACTATCTGAACGTAAATGATGACGGCAGCATTACAATTGAAGAACAAACCGACAGTGCCGGAATGTGGGAAGTCCTCAAAAAGTATTACAGAGATTCTGACGGTATATTTAAAGAACAGGTTCCGCAGTATTACGAAATACTTCCGATATTCATGGAAAATATCCTCTATTGGTCAAGTGATTTAACAGGATATGAGCGCACAATGTGGGAAAAGGGCTACATTAAATCAAATGTTAAATATCAAAGCAACGGCTTTACAATAAATAAAGGCGAATACTTCAAGGTAATATATGATGACGGAAACGACTATATATATGTAGTAAAGGAAAACGGAAGTGCCGGTTGGATTTACATAGGCTACGATGCAGATAACCGTTATAAGCTTAACGACAGATTTTTCTATCTTGCAGGTTAAATTCAATAAAAGAAAGGACAAAAAACAATGGGAAAATTATTTGGAACAGACGGAATAAGAGGTGTTGCCAATAAGGAGCTTACTGCTGAACTTGCGTTTAAAACAGGTCAGTGCGGTGCGTATGTGCTTACAAAAAAGACAAACAAAAGACCGCGTATTCTTATAGGCAAGGACACCAGAAAATCAGGCGATATGCTTGAAGCGGCATTAACGGCAGGACTATGTTCTATGGGTGCAAGGGTAATCCCGCTCGGCGTTATACCGACACCGGCAGTTGCATATCTTACACGATACTATAACGCCGATGCAGGCGTTGTAATATCAGCGTCTCATAATCCTTTTGAATATAACGGAATAAAGTTCTTTAACGGTGACGGTTATAAACTGTCCGATGAGATTGAAAACGAAATAGAGGACTACATCTTAGGCGTAAAGCAGATAGAAGAGCTTCCCACTCATGGAAAAGTGGGATATGTAATGGCAAACCACAATGCCGTTGAGGACTATGTGCGTTTTGCTATTTCTACTGTCGACTGTACATTAGAAGGCATAAAGGTCGTAATAGACTGTGCAAACGGTGCAAGCTATCAGACTGCTTTTAAAGCTCTTAACAAGCTTGGCGCAAACGTTGAGGCAATACATAACACGCCTGACGGAATAAACATAAATCATATGTGCGGTTCAACGCATATGGAAAGCTTGCAGGCGTATGTTACAAGCATAGGTGCAGACATCGGTATAGCGTTTGACGGCGATGCCGACAGAATGCTTGCCGTTGATGAAAACGGAAAGCTTATCGACGGCGATCAGATTATGGCTGTATGTGCAAATTATATGAAATCAAAGGGTATTCTTAATAAAAATACTCTTGTTGCTACGGTTATGAGTAATCTCGGATTGTTTATTGCCGGTGACGAGCTTGGCATAAACGTAGAGCGTACAAAGGTAGGCGACAGATACGTGCTTGAGCGCATGCTTGAGGGCGGATTTAATATAGGCGGCGAGCAGTCGGGACATATAATTTTCTTAGATCATAATACAACAGGTGACGGACTTGTAAGTGCATTGCAATTTTTAGCTGTACTTAAGAAAACAGGCAAAAAAGCATCCGAGGCAGCAAAGCTTGTGAATGTTCTTCCGCAGGTACTCATAAATGCAAAGGTTAAGCTTGAAAACAAAGACAAATACATGGAAAACGAAGCAATAGCAAAGGCGTGCCATGAGCTTGAAGCGGAATTTGACGGAAAAGGCAGAGTTTTAATCCGTCCATCCGGAACAGAGCCTTTGGTTCGTGTTATGATTGAGGGTAGCGACATAGATTATATAAATAAAAAGGCACGTGAGCTTGCCGACATGATAGAGGAGCTTCTCGGATGAAGAATATGTTAAAAACCGGAGCAGATGCACTCGGACTTAACCTGCCGGACGGCTGTGAGGATAAGCTTATAAAATACTCAGAGCTCCTTACCCGTTGGAACGAAAAAATGAACCTTACGGCAATAACGGAGCCGGATATGATTGTGTCGAAACATTTTCTCGACAGTCTTACTCCACTTTGTACAGGGAAGGTGACGGGGCGTGTAATAGACGTCGGAACAGGTGCAGGATTTCCCGGAATAGTATTAAAACTTGCAAAACCCGATATATCTCTCACCCTTTTAGACTCTTTAAACAAAAGGCTTACTTTCTTAAAAGCAGTATGCGAAGAAACAGGTCTTTCGGATGTGGAATTTGTTCATTCAAGAGCCGAGGACGGCGGACAAAACCGACTTTTAAGAGAAAGCTTTGATACCGTAACGGCAAGAGCTGTTGCAAACATGACTCTTCTTTCGGAATTATGTCTTCCGTTTGTTAAACCGGGCGGATATTTCCTTGCCCTAAAAGGGCCTATGGCAGAAAATGAGCTTGACGAGGCAAAACGAGCAATTTCTATCCTCGGCGGTGAGGTTGAAAGTGTGTATGAAGCAAAAATTCCGTTCACTGACCTCGCTCACAAAATAATTATTATAAAAAAAATAAAAAAAACACCGACAAAATACCCTCGAAAACCGGGCATTATTTCAAAAACACCTATCGAAAGTTGTTACAGCGTGTCAAAAAAGCACAGGAAGTAAAAATCCTGTGTTTTTTTGTCGCACGATTATGCTTGACTTTTTGGAAATTTATGGTATAATAGTAAATGTAAGGCAAACAGAAAGAATATTCCCCCAAGATATTTTTTTCTACTACCCCCAAAGCCTTACACCTTCCACCACCGAGGGTAAGCAACGTAGCGGCCGGTATAATCGGTACATTACATCTATGCTTTTACATCAGTATTATCCGACCGCTGCGGTTTACCTGCTAAGAGAAAGAAGGGATATAGTTAAATGAAAGAAAAACGAAAATCGACCGGTATAATAAATATACCTGTTAATAAAATAGCTCCAAACCCTAATCAGCCGAGAAAATATTTCGACCGTCTTGCGCTTGCGGAGCTGGCAAAATCTATTGCTCAGTTCGGAATAATACATCCCGTTACCGTAAGACCGTATCGCGGAAAATATCAGCTGATATCGGGCGAAAGACGAATAAGAGCAGCAATTGTGGCGGGACTCAGCACCGTTCCTGCCATAGTTATTCATACAGATGAGGAAAAATCCGCAGTTTTAGCACTACTCGAAAACCTGCAGAGAGAGGACCTGAGCTTCTTTGAAGCGGCTCAGGGGTATAAAAGGCTTTTGACAAAACAGCGGATTTCAAGAGAGGAGCTGGCAGCACAGCTCGGCAAAAACAGCTCATCAATAGCAAATAAGATCAGGCTTTTAAATCTACCTGCCAAAGTAAGAAAGCTGATCAGGGATTTAAGAATGTCGGAACGTCATGCAAATGCACTTTTATCCTTAGATGATGAAGAATCACAAATTCATTCATTATTCAAAATGCATGAAAGACGTATGAGCCCATCCCAGGCTGAGGAGTACATAGAAGATGTAGTGAATAAAACGTGTACTCCTTCCGACACGGTGCGTTTGCCGGGAATAAAGGACATAAACGGATTAACGGGGACGCTTACAAAAGCGGTTAATCAGGCAAAGAAAAGCGGCATGGAGGCAAATATGAGAAAAACGGAATATGATGGCGGCGTTGAGTATGTGATAAATGTAAAATCATATGAATAGAAAAGAGCATAAAATAAGAGCATATGGTCTGATATGCTCTTATTTTATGCTCTTTTGTCTTGTCATTTATATACACTTTAATTCTGTATCCGGGGTGTTACGTGAGTAACATTCCCATGTTTATATAATTTCCAACTCATCTTTTGAAGGGAGTTTCGGGAAATTTTTGCATATACTGTCCTGATACCAGAATGCTACGGATGAAATGTCGTCCTGCAACGGAAGATATCTTTTTCCGCTTCTCCATCCTAATGCCTGAATTGTTACTTTTATGTCTTTTTTGAAATAAATAGGATCGCATATATGCCATCTGTACATAGAAAACCTGTGTTGTGATTTATACAACCCGTCAGGTCTTATTACTTTTGAAAGACCGGCATAAGGTGTGCAAAATTCCTGATATTTTCCGCCTATATCAAAATTCCACGAGCCACAGAAATAATCTTCTGTACCTGTTCCGCATATGGTCGGATATTCTTTGTCGCCGTCAAGATAAAATTTGATTTCACCTTCACCCCACCATCCGGTATTGTTTACGCCCCAGAACATATATGTTCCGATGTAATGACCGTTTCCTTCGACATTATCTAAAATTGTATAATTTTCTTTATACGGAAGCGGATTTGTTCTTCTGAACTGTGCATGAAAATATCCGTGTCCCTCCGGCACTTCACCTAAAAGATAGTCAATCTGATAATAGACAGTAACATTTTCTGTATAAAGATTTTCAATCGTTATTCTGCATTTTTTGTAAAATGGCATGCTCCAATAGCAATTAAATGCTCTTTTCGGATTTACACAAACCGGTAAAGATGTAAGCTGTGCATAATTCTGATATTCCGCAGAAGCAAAAAAGTCACCGAGAGGTACTTCAACCGATGGGGTATCACTTCCATCCCAATACATTCTGATTATGAGCATCCTGTTTACGGGACAGCCATCCGTAATCCATATATGGTTTATGATGCCTGGGCCGTCTATATCAGCCAACTCGAATATTTCACCGGGGTTGATTACAACAGAAGGAGATATTTTCCATCCTTTTCCCAAATCTCTTGCACATACTTCTCCTGTTCCGGTCTCAGCTATTCCGCCTTTACCTTTTTCGCCTTTAAAATTTTCAGCACAAATTGACCTTGATTCAAAGCTTTGCATTTTTGATAAATTGAACATTTTATGTTTCCTCCTTGACTAATATTAAAAACTATGCTATAATTATAGCAGTTTGCAATATGAGTTAAAATATCAAATTTAGTTAAAATATTTATCATTTATTGACATTATACTAAACAAGGAGCGTCAAGTGTTATGAATAAACAAGAATTTTCTCCGTATATAAGGGTGGCAATGTTTTCAACGCTTATAGCCCCCTTCAGGATAGAAAAAAGAGTAATATTTGATTATGAAATTATCCTGGTGAGCGATGGAAAGTGCAAAATCACAATAGACAATGCGGAATATTTATGTAAGAAAAACGATGTTGTGTTTTTGAGACCGGATATTCCTCATAAATTCGAATGTATTGATCACTGTGATTTTGTTCAGCCTCACATTCATTTTGATGTTTCATACAACGATAAAAGTGATAAAAGATTTGTATCTTTTAAACCGAAAGAGGCCATGTCGGATGATGAACTGGCTCTTATACAGGAAGATGTATTTAAAGATATATCCATTCCATATGTTTTTTCGCCGTTTGATATGGGAAAATTCAAAAAAATCTTTTTTGAGGTAATTGAGATTTTTCAGAAAAAAGCTTATAATTATGAGTTGTCGTACAAATCAAAAATGCTGGAGCTTTTTGACTGCATTCTGACTCAGTTTGAACATGATATAGCAATCAAAACTGATATGATATACGATCCTGTTATTACTGTTAAGAACTATATAGATAATAATTTCCTGTCTGTTATAACATTAGACTCTCTTTCAAAACAGTTCTATTTTAATAAATACACTTTATTGAGAAAATTTAAATTGATGTATAATCAAACCGTCATATCCTACTATCATAACAAGCGAATTGAATATATTAAAAATGCTTTAAAAACAACCACTCTTCCGATATCTGCTTTATCAGAAAAATTAAATTTTTCTGACGTTTATTCCTTTAGCAGATTTTTCAAAAATTGTGCAGGATGTTCTCCGACAGTTTACCGTAAAAATTATTTTGACAATTAAAGTACAACTGTTGTCCGCTATGATAACTGTCAGGGATATAATAATAGTAGAACATAAAACTGAACTACCTCCCATAAAGCAACACTTTACAGGAGGTAGTTCACCTCAAAGATTTCATATAGGATTTTTTAATCCAATTTTTTACAAGTATCTTATTTTTAAAATTACAGATACAAAGTCTCACCCGGATTTATGCATACCGTCTCGCCTTGTACAAACACCCATACCGGAATAGATGACGGGTTATGGATAATCTTTTTATCAAAGCTTGTAACAAGGCTTTCATATGCTTTTACATAATCGTATATCTCGATATTTGTAGCGTACCAGATGTCATCTCTTCCGCCCATTTTCTTTGCAAATTCTTCTATAACATTCCAGTTATCATCATTATCAAATTCATAGCTGTGTCCCCAGAGATAAAACATTGAGGCT
The DNA here is from genome assembly GCA_045637525.1 of Clostridia bacterium. Lineage (GTDB taxonomy): Bacteria > Bacillota > Clostridia > UBA1381 > UBA1381 > JAZTZP01. The sequence continues at coordinate 9,310 of JAZTZP010000134.1, forward strand.
TTATTCCATTTATTTCCTTCTAAAAATTTATCCGCAAGCTCCATAAGATTCGGTACTCTGTGATGACACGTCGGGTTAAGCTTAAGCCAGTTATCCGGAAAACCAAAATTCTGTGTAGCGAACACCGTTCTCGAATATGCTATTTTACACATTTCAAGTACTTTTATAACATCGTCATTATATGTACCAAAAGGATACGCCATGCCACGCACAATCGTATTATAATCACGCTCAATGTTTTTTCTGTCTTCCGTAATTTCATATATAACCTCGTCAGTTGACAGCTTTTCTAAAAACGGATGAGTAAGCGCATGAACAGCTATTTCATGTCCTGAATTTGTATAAAGCTCTTTCGCCTCGGAAAGCTTCATTCTTCCGTAATACCGTTCTCTTACCCCGTCTTCAGGAAAATACACCCCCGAATTTATATTAAAAGTACCCTTAAGACCGTATTTGTTCATTATTTCTATAAGGCGTATATCCTGAACAACTCCGTCATCATAACTAAGAGTAATAACCTTTGACTTCCCGTCTTTTAATTTCATATACATTATCGTTTGATCCTTTCTTTGACTGTTAATGTTATTATAAACAAATTTTGCTGTTTTGTCAATACTTAATACCATGGTTTTTAAATGAATAAATTTTTTTATTAATAAAATTACAAATTATAGTTTATCGGGGAGTTTTCCCCGTAGCTCTTTTTTTAGTTTGTAGTTTTAAAGCTTTCTATATATTATAGCGATTACTTATCGAGTTGCGCAAGCACACGCCGCTTTTACGTCAAAAGCGGCACCAAAACCCCAAAGGGGCTTGACTCGCCCCCTTGGATCCCCTCCGTGCGCTCAGCCGCGCGGCAAAGAGC
>JAZTZP010000135.1:0-2562 GCA_045637525.1 Clostridia bacterium
AATCGCCTGCGATTTCTACATTAACTTGTAGCGCAAGCTACAAATTTCACCCACGCAAAGCGTGGATTTCACTCACACAAAATGTGTGAATTTCACATTTTACCGCAGGTAAAATATTTCACTGCAATACTGTCAACTTAACGTTGACAGTATTGCATGGTGTCAACTCCTAATTCCTAACTAAATCACGCAATCCCGCAATTAATAATTCTGATACAACCGCCCGGATTAGAACAAATAAGATCACCGTAATTAACAAGCAAAGCTCTTACAGCGCTCTGTCTTTCGAGCAATTGGAAATGGCTTGAAGCCCCCGGAACAGGTGCAAACTTCCATCCTGTCTGCTGGAACTCAAACGCCTTAGTCGGCACGCCCCAGATTTCAGTCTCAGGAACAAATTCGCTGTTCACAATATCAACCTCACGGTTTCCGTGAATAAACTTAATAGCCTTAAAACCGCCGGCAACAACGTGTGAGCTTTCCTCAACACGAATGTTGTTGCTTCTTAAATAGTCAAGGTAATTGTCATAAGCCTTGTCCCCGGCAATAAGCATATCAACCTCGCTGTTGTGGTCTCTGTCAGCATGACGAAGCGCATCGGTTAAAACAGCGTCGCCAATATCGTCATTAGCATCAATTACCGACGGCACAATTATCGGCTGCTCCGCCTTTTTAATTCCGTAAAGCGTACTAACGCCGTCATCAAAAATAGCGCCAAGCCCGGTAAGCTCTCTCCCACGTGAATTTTGTACAGTAACAATATCACCCTCAGCGCATGAAACAGCCTTGTCAAGGGTAATAACCTTGCTGCTTCTGTTAACAGAAACAACTCTCGCCGGAAGTGCAGTGTTCTTAGTAGTCCCCGTATAGAAATCCACTAATAACCCTTCCTTAACATTTCTCACGCTGTCAAGAGTAACAGTCGTTGACTCAGTTGCCGTAGCCGCAACAGTCGCAAGCTTTCCGGTACCGTTACCGTAAACGGAACGTCCTGTGTTCCAGCTTGCAGTCTTATGAGCCGCCCTGATTTCGTTGTCAAGCGCATTAAGCATCATGCCTCTTTCAGCGCCAAGCTCAATCGCCTTAAGAGAAATACCGAAATTCACATACATGTCTTTCGGATTAAGCTCAAAGCGTTCATACATAACAGGCGCACTCTTCGGTGTCTCCTCATTCTCAGCGCTGAACCCGAATCCGCCCGATAATCCAACCTCAGCAGCACCTATCACCTTACCGCTGTGCAAAACGTTCTTCCTGATTTTCGCAAAAAACGGATCCACGCTTGTGTTAAACAAATCGTTAAACACCGGTAAGTAATCTTCCTTGACGATATTGTCAAGACGAATAAAATTTTGATTTTCCATATCTTATCTTTCCTTTCTTTTATGGATTTTTTAATTTATAATCAGAAGCTAAGCTTCAAAATTATACTACATTAAATATTCTCTCTTTTTAGCATTAGCTAAAGCCTCATCCCAGTTTTTGGGCTTACCCGGAAGAGTCGGAGCAGCGTTCCCGATTCCTGAAGAGCCCGAAAGCACCGGAATATCCTGAGTCTGCTTCTTTATCTCAGCAAGCCTCTGCTTCTCAACCGCCTCTTTAAACTCAGGATTTGAGTTATACAACCCAATCAGCTCCTCAACAGTCGGCGGTTTGTACGGATTATTCATAGACTCAACACCCTTAGCAATAGCATACGCCGTAATGTACTTCTCACTAAGCGGAACATCATCGTTTTGAAATACTCTGTTATTAGCAATAATCCTGTCAAGCTGACCGGACATATCCCCAATACCTGCAAGCTCCGGAACGTCTTTTAAAGCCTCTAACAAATCAATTTTCTCAGCCTCAAACTGTCCCCTTTTCGCCTGTTCAACAAAAGGTGCAATATCCTTTAAAATCGCCTGCTTTGCATATTCAATCATATCCTGTGAATACTTCTCGGCAGCAGCCCTCTTTTGCGCCTCATCAGCAAAGCTCAGAGCCGAAAAATCAAGTTGCGGAATTTCAGGCACAGTCTCTTCTATAACCTGAGCCTTGTTCTGATTATTCATCTCACGTAAAAGCTCCTGCATCTTGGCATTCTCCTGTCTGAGCAGCTCATTCTCCTGCAAAACCTCCTGAAGCCGGCTGTCAGCCTCCTGAGCCGCAATCGCAGCCGACTCAGCAACCTCAGCCGCCTTAGCAGCCTGACCGATTTCCTGCTGTCCGGTACCGGAAGCAGACACATTCTCCTGCATATCCTCAGCCGGTACATCAGTATCGTCCAAATTCTCCTCAGCAACATAACCGGCATGCGCAACCGAAAATGCATCATCAAAATTCTTCATTCTTTTTTCTTTCTTCGACATAATAAATCATCCTTTCTAACATTTGTTGTTAAATTATAGTTTATCTGCATAAATTAGTAGGATTTCGATACCGCTTTGCAAGCCTCCCTTGCCTAAAGGGAGGGGGACCGCTTGCGGTGGTGGGATATCAAATTATCTATGTTTTTACTATATATTGTCAATGCATAATAAATGATATCCCTCCGTCACAGCTTACGCTGTGCCACCTCCC
>JAZTZP010000136.1:0-19352 GCA_045637525.1 Clostridia bacterium
TGATATGGCATACGTTGCTTTTTCCGGCTCGCATCAGGATGCAATTAAAAAGAGCATGGATATATACGAAGCTGAAGGAAGTAAAATATGGGCAAACCCATATCTCACAATAGACCCGACCGATATCGGCAGAAGATACGAGCCTATCCTTATAAACAGCCAGTCGGGTAAAGGCGGCGTAAGCTACATAATGGAACACAAGTACGGTTATACAATACCAAAAGATATGCTTGTAGGATTTTCAAAGCTCATTACAGACTTATCGGATGAAAAACAGACAGTGCTTACAAACCATGAAATACATCAGGCGTTTAAAGATACTTATGTCGGTGTAACCTCCCCGATAAGCTTAGAATACTATCACTGCGAAATCCGTGATAATGTTACATGGCTTACAGCAGCAATAAATAAAAACGGAGAAATAACCGAGCTTAAATCGGCAGGAAACGGTCCGCTGGATGCGCTTGTAAATGCGCTTCGTGCATCAATGAACATGGGCTTTGAAATAGTTTCATATTCAGAGCATGCCTTAGAGCGTTCATCAGCTTCAAGAGCTGTCAGCTACATAGCAGTCCATTGCGGCAACAGTGATAAGATTTATTGGGGCGTCGGTGTAGACAACAGTATTAACACAGCTTCAATGTATGCCGTTATAAGTGCCGTAAACAGATTTTTAGCAACCGAAGGAGATAACTGAAATGGACGAGCTTTGGAACGGTTTTAAAAAAATCGAATTTGAATTTGAGGGTATGCAGGCTATACTTGTCTTTCCGGATAAGGATAACCAAAAGAATATATGTATGCTTAAAACAGAATACTTCGGTGCTTTTCCGTCTTTTGAGATTGAAATGCTCAGTCGTGGGTATCACCTTGCCTATTTAGCTAATAAAACAAGATGGTGCCTTGATGAAGACCTTCACAGAAAACATCGTTTTATAAAGTTTTTAGCAAAAGAATACACCATATCTCAAAGAGTAATTCCTGTCGGCATGAGCTGTGGCGGAATGATAGCAATCAAATTTGCCGCTCTCTACCCTCAGCATATCAGTGCAATGTTTATAGATGCTCCGGTAGTAAACCTCTTAAGCTGTCCTGCCGGACTCGGCAAAGCCGGAGGCAATATGTTCGCTGAATTTGAAAAAGCCACCGGTATGACACTTGCAGACCTTATATCATACAGAAATCATCCGCTTGATAACATAGATAAGCTTATCGACCACCAAATACCGGTCTTTGCAGTATGCGGTGACTCTGATGATGTAGTTCCATACGAAGAAAACGGTGCATTGCTCTACGAAAAATATAAGGATACCAAAGCTCCGTATAAGTTCGTAATAGTGCCGGGCAGAGGACACCACCCACATGGTCTCGAAGATAATTCCGAAATAATTGAATTTATCGAAAAATTTATATAAAATTGCTTAATTCCGGGAATAAATACAATTCCCGGAATTTTTTTGATTTTTTTTTAAAAAAGTATTGACAAAAATTAAATTATGTGCTATAATACCTATTGTTGTTCAAACATATGCACCATTAGCTCAGTTGGTAGAGCACCTGACTCTTAATCAGGGTGTCCACGGTTCGAGCCCGTGATGGTGTACCAGAAAAAAGCATCGACAAAAGTCGATGTTTTTTTCAACGAAATAAATCCTTTCAGGATTTGTGAAATACCCTTCGTGCGTGAAATATTGCTGCGCAATGTGAAATACGCCTGTGGCGTGTGATAAAAAAGATTTATTTCATTTCACAGAAAGCGAAAGTTTTCTATTTCACAATTTCGATAGAAATTATTTCACATTTGCCGACAGGCGAATATTTCACTAAAAATCAGTGGCATCTAAACCATTCGGTTCTTTCAGATTCGGCGGATTTTTATAAATCCTGTCGATTTTTTGTTTACCTGATTTTTCTCAAAAACAAAGGAGGATATTACAAAATGCAAAATAATGTTTTTAAAACTGCACCGGCTGTATTTGCCGTAGGTAAAACTTATCAGATTTCGGTTTTAGTTACCTGTGAAACTCTTATGTGGGTAAAAGTAGGAGATAAATGTTATTATGATGCGTCAAACGGCATCCTGCGATCCCGTGTGAGTCTTCATAAAATAACCGTGCCTATGGATAAGCTCGATAAAGAAAAGAAATATACGATTTGTTACCGTAAAATTATTGAAAGAAAGCCGTATTTCACAGAAACAGAAGATATTGTTGAAGTGCCGTTCGACTTTAAACCCGTATCAGGAGATACAGTCCGTGCATACCACATTGCGGATGCGCATAACAGAATTGATGAACCCGTAAGTGCAGTACATACATATGAAAATAACTTCGGAAAAATAGATTTTCTTATTTTAAACGGTGATATTCCCGACCATAGCGGCAGTATAGAAAATTTCGATGCGATTTACCACATAGTGGCTAAAATCACCAACGGAAATATCCCGGCAGTATTCTCACGCGGAAACCATGACACAAGAGGTATTTATGCAGAAAACATCGCAGACTATACCCCATGCGAAAACGGTAATTCATTTTATTCTTTTAAATTAGGCAGTATATGGGGAATTATTCTTGACTGTGGCGAGGACAAGCCCGATCAAAACCCTGAATACGGCAATACAATATGCTGTCATGACTTCAGACAAACAGAAACAAAATATATCGAAAATGTTATAGAAAATCATACGAAAGAATATGACGCAGACGATGTTTCTCATAAAATTGTAATCGTCCATAACCCGTTTACTCAGAGACTTGAACCACCGTTTAATATTGAACCTGAAATTTTCGGAAATTGGGCAAAGCTCCTTAAAGAACACGTAAAACCGGATGTAATGATATGCGGACATCTCCATGCACTTACAGTAAACAGACCGGGATGCGAATACGATCATTTAGGCCAGCCATGTACTGTCGTTGTAGGTTCACTACCTAAAGAGAAATATTTCGCCGGTTGCGGATATGAGTTTTCGCAAAACGGTATAAGCGTTGCATTTACAGACAGCGACGGTAATATTTTAAACCGGGAAAAGATATAAATTATAGTTTATCTGCGATAAACTATAATAGCGATATGTCAGCCTGTGGCTGACGCGATATTTGCCTGCCGGCAAGCGATATGTTGACTAAAGTCAACGCGATATGTTCGCCTCCCGCGAACGTTAAGGTACAAAAGCTTTGCTTTTGTTTGATTAAATATTGAAAAAATGCTTTGCATTTTTTCTTCCATAACGTTTGCGAAGCAAACATATCGCGCCGATAGGCATATCGCGTGCGTTAGCACATATCGAAAATCCCGTTAGGGATTTATATCGCGTTTAGCGACTATTCAAGTCGCTAAACTACAATTTATCTTATATTTCCTTAATCATAGCGCAAGTATTCGGCTTCAATGTAATAACAGGCTTACCGCACTCAGTTTTTACAAGCTCATTTGATTTTTCATCATCAAGAATATAAATCTCAAACCTGCAGTCTTCTTTCCCAAAATCAATCTCAACCGTCTTTTCAGGCATATTCTCTTCATCTGTGTAATATGTAATAACAGATAAAACGCTATTATTTTCATCGCAGGCACAAAGAGTATAAATATCATCAATCTCCGTCTCACATTTCACCCATTCGCCCTTGTCTTTAAGGTCGGAAAACCATAAAAACGGATAATATCCCTTTAAAGTACGCAGTGTATAAAAATCAAACATTCCATTCATAGCACTGGGGCGTGCATCATAATACATAAGCATATCAATTGAGGAATCCTGTCCTACACTCATACACGCCATGACAAACGCTGCACCCTTCATTCCGATCATCGTCTCAATAGAATAAACCCATTCATCTGTCCAGCCTTTTACATAGTTCCATTCATTTAATATACTCTCGGTATCATTATATCCGTTTTCATCAAGCATTTTGCGGATTTTATTTCCCCTTTCAGCAAGCGCCTCCGGATTTACTGCATAAATATGCCACGAGAAAAAGTCTATCGGAACATTTCTTTTTCTCATTTCGGCAAGAAAATCTGCCGCCCAGTCCAGTCTGTAAGCAAGAGCAGGACCGCCTATTTTAAGATGTGGAAAACAACTCTTTAAATGCTTTGCCGCAATTTCAAATAAATCAAAAAACTCAGCCTTCGTTCCGCCCCAGCAACGCTTATCAAGGCTGTCGTCCGGGTCAAGATCCGGCTCGTTCCAGATTTCCCAGTATGTTATATTAAAGTTAAATCCATCTGCCCAGCCTTCGGTGTAATGGCGGATTATATGCTCACAAATTACCGCCCATTTCTTAAAATCCTTCGGTGGAAGCGTGCGGAACTTTTTTATGTAATGCTCAATAGATGCACCTAATCGGTAATACACTTCTGCACCTGAAAGTGTAACAATCTGAACATGCTCATCCGTTACGACAAAATCATAAGACTCCGGATCATACGGATCCTTGTCAAAATCCGGAAAAATCGCCTCAATGTCAACAGTATGATGTCCGCCGTAACCCGGAAATAAAGACGCATCATGGTTTCTCGCATATGGTATTCTTGCAGCCTTATAATCTTCCATATTGCTTCTTACCTGATTATTTGCATGTCTCTTACAGACCGGACCATTATTTACTGCATTCATATGTTTGAATGCACCTGATTTTTGTGTTAAATCAAATTTCAACATATTCATTAGTATTAATCTCCTTTTTTATAATGTAAATTATAGTTTATCGTGGATGAAGTAGTAGGATTTGAGTGACGCTTTGCAAGCCTCCTTTGACACCCCAGGGTGGCTTCTCTTGACGAAGTCAATTCACCTCTAGGGAGGTGGCATGGCGCAAGCCATGACGGAGGGATTGTTCCTTAAATATGTTAATTTATTGAAAGACAATCCCTCAGTCGCTTTCAGCGACAGCTCCCTTTACACAAGGGAGCCTATTTGCAAAGCAACCTCGACAGCCTATTCATTAGACAGATAAACTATAATTTTCTTCATTATACTATAACAATAATAAAATGTCAATACAAGGGCTTACGAAAAATTTTCGCAAGCCCTTGTACACAAAAAGCCGCATTAAAGCGGCTTTTTATATAAACTCAAAACTCTAAAAATTCACTTACAACCTGTCTCATCTGATCCTTTTCAGCAACCTGATCAAATATAACAGGTTTTGTCTTAAGCTCAGCAAGAGATGCCGGTATATCCATATGGCTTACTTCACTCAAATGATCAAGCAAAGTAAACTCATCCTTTCCTATTACGGCATTATGTCCTTCAAGAGCTATTATAACACTCTGATTAAACTTAAACGGACTTGCAGTTGAAGCTATAACAGTCTTTGTCGTATCCCCTGTACGTGATACGTATTTGTCATATACGTTCTTTGCAACTGCCGTATGAGTATCCATTACATAACCTGTTTTCTCAAAGCATGACTTTATAGTTTCTTCTGTTTCCTTATCATTTGCACAATCAGCATCAAACAGTGCAGTAAGCTTTTCATTTACATCGCTGCTGATTTTATACACGCCCGTTGTATTTAACTGATTCATCCATTCGGCAATAAGCTTATCATCACATCCTGAAAGGTCATATAAAAATCTTTCAAGATTACTTGAAATAAGTATGTCCATAGACGGTGATATTGTAGTATGGAATTCTCTGTTTTTATCATATTCGCCCGTCTTAATAAAATCGGTAAGAACATTGTTTTCATTTGATGCACAAATAAACTTTCTTATAGGAAGTCCCATTTTCTTAGCATAGTAAGCCGCAAGAATATTTCCGAAATTACCGGTCGGAACTACAACGTTTATTTCATCTCCGGCTTTTATCTCGTCTGCCTTTAACATATCAGCATAAGCTGAGAAATAATACACAATCTGCGGAACAAGTCTTCCCCAGTTTATCGAATTTGCACTTGATAAGCAATGCTTTCCGGCAGCTAAACGCTCTTTGTATTCTTCATCGGTAAAGATTTTCTTAACTCCGCTCTGAGCGTCGTCAAAATTACCCTTAACCGCACAAACACTAACGTTGTTTCCGTCCTGCGTTGCCATCTGAAGCTTCTGGATTTCACTCACACCGTTATCCGGATAAAACACTATTATCTTTGTTCCGTCTACATCCTTAAAGCCTTCTAAAGCCGCTTTTCCTGTATCGCCGCTTGTAGCAACAAGAATAACAACCTCTTTATCCTCATTAGTTTTTCTCATTGAAACAGTAAGGAGATGAGGAAGTATCTGAAGTGCCATATCCTTAAATGCGCAAGTCGGGCCATGCCACAGCTCAAGGAAATAGGTTTCATCATCAAATTTATAAAGCGGTGCAATTGCATCAGTTCCGAATTTAGCTTTAGTATAAGCGCTGTCTATACAGTTTTTCAATTCCGCATCAGTAAAATCAGTTAAGAACTTACTCAATACAAAATACGCACGCTCTCTGTAATTCTTGTCCGACAATGCCGCAATTTCATTTATACTTACCCGCGGAAACTCCTCAGGCACAAATAAACCACCCTCTGCTGATAATCCGGTCTTTATCGCCTCAGCGGCGGTTACCTTTATATCATTATTTCTTGTACTGCAATATTGCATAACTAATACTCCAACCTTTCATTTATTATTGCACTTTAAAAATACTTATTTACGCACTTCAGGCAACTGCAAATAAAACTTCTGCAATTGCCTGTGTGAATACTGTTTATTTTACGTATTTTTTAATATACTCCGGTGCATCGTTTTCATCCACGCTTACAGATACTACAAAATCTACATTAAAGGTCTTGCTCACGCTATCGAGACGCTCTAAGAACTCTTCCATTCCGTCAAGCTCCGACGTACCAACAATTTTGAATATACCGTCTATAAATATGTTTGTAATATCAAAGTTACCGCTTATGATTCCCTCAATAAATCCTGAGAATTCAGCGTATGACTTCATTTTAAACTCCGCCGCATTTACCATTCTTACAGCATACTTGATGTCATACATATTACGGCTTGTATCGTTTGAGATAAACACAACATTACCCTTTGCCTCACCCGATACCTTATTAACACCGTCAACAAGGCTCTTTGTTTTACCTGTTCCTTTTTTTCCGATAAGAAGTTCTACCATAACTCTTTTCCTCCTTTATTTTTTTTATCTTTTAGGAAATTGCGCGCTTTTGCAAATTCCTAAATTACAAAAAAGTCTACTTATGGAAGTGAGCTGCGCGAACGACAGTCACGATAGTAACTTTTTTATAAACATAAGTTTATTTTGTACATTTTACTTACCGAGTCTTTTTAAAAGCGCTTCCTTTTCTCCCTCATAACCCGGTTTTCCGAGAAGTGCAAACATATTTTTCTTATATGCCTCAACCCCCGGTTGGTCAAACGGATTTACACCGAGAAGATATCCCGATAAACCGCATGCCTTTTCAAAGAAATAAACAAGCTTACCAAAATAATATGCATTAAGCTCCGGTATGGTGATTGAAAGATTAGGTACACCACCGTCAGTATGAGCAAGTGCTGTACCTGCTGCTGCCATTGAATTTACATAATCCAAAGTTTTGCCGGACAGGAAATTCAATCCATCCATATTATCATCAGTTTCCTTAATCTCAATATCCTTCTTTGGTTTTGCAACAAGCAACGCTGTTTCCATAAGCATTCTCTGACCTTCCTGGATATACTGACCCATAGAATGCAAATCGCTTGAAAAATCAGCCGCCGCCGGGAATATTCCTTTATTATCTTTACCCTCGCTCTCGCCGTAAAGCTGCTTCCACCATTCTCCGAAATAATGAAGTGCCGGTTCATAATTAACCATCATTTCAACATTCTTGCCCTTTTTCAGCAACGCATTTCTCACAGCTGCGTACTGATAGCACATATTCTTTGACAAATCCGGCTCAGCATATTCCTTCATGCCGTCTGCCGCACCCTGCATCATCGCATCAATATCAATTCCCGCAACAGCAATCGGTAAAAGACCTACCGCAGTAAGCACCGAATAACGACCGCCTACGTCATCGCTGATTACAAAAGTTTCATAACCCTCGCTGTCAGCTAAAGTCTTAAGTGCGCCTCTTGCCTTATCCGTAGTTGCGAATATACGCTCTTTCGCACCCTCCTTGCCGTATTTATTCTCAAGTATTTCCTTGAAAATTCTGAAAGCTATTGCCGGCTCGGTAGTCGTTCCCGACTTTGATATTACGTTTACCGAAATATCCTTGCCTTCTATTGCCTCAAGCAAGTCTGCAAGATACGTTGAGCTGATACTGTTACCTGCAAAGAATATCTGCGGAAGCTTTCTCTGCTCCGGAGACAGCGAATTATAAAAGGTATGACTAAGCATCTCAATAGCCGCACGTGCACCGAGGTACGAACCGCCTATACCTATTACAATCAATACATCTGAATTACTGCGAATTTTTTCCGCAGCCTTCTTAATTCTTGAAAACTCCTCTTTATCATAATCCTCCGGAAGATTAACCCAACCGAGAAAATCGTTTCCGGCGCCCGTTTTATTATGAAGCATATTATGCGCTTCTTTTACATAAGATGCCATATTATCAATTTCATGTTGCCCCATAAAATCCAATGCTTTTGAATAGTCAAAAATTATATTATCCACAATTTTTTCCTCCAGAAAATAAATTTTTTCCTCTCTCTTTAAAAAAACCATCCATAACATATTGTAATACATTTTCCGAAATAAATCAAGAGTTTTTGATAAATATTTTATTTTTTTTATATTTTTTGGCAATATGACGGATTTTATATCACCAAAAAATTTTTTTTAAAAATATTTTTAAAAAAGTATTGACTTTTTGAAAAAAATATGCTATACTATTCAACGTGATATGCGGGAGTGGCTCAGTGGTAGAGCGTCACCTTGCCAAGGTGAACGTCGCGAGTTCGAATCTCGTCTTCCGCTCCACATTTACCGGGTGTATTTAGCGCCCGGTATTTTTTTTGCATTTTTGTATTAAAAGCGTCTTCCGTTTTATATTCCGAAAGACGCCCTTTTCACATTATAATGCGTAAATCTCCTCGGCGTCAAAAACCTTTATATCAGTCTTCTCAAGCGCAGCAACAGCCTTTTCCGTATCTTCTGCACGAATTATAACCATCGCACTCTCCGGTCCCTTACCGATAAACGCATACATATATTCAATAAAAATATCATATTTCTTAAGTTCCTGCAAAGCACCCGCCAGGCCACCCGGAACATCATCAACAGCAATCGCAATAACGTCTGCCGTTTTCACAATCATACCCATTTCTTTAACAGCCTCACATGCCGCATCGGGCTCATTTACAATGAGACGCAAAATTCCGAAGTCCTTTGTATCAGCGATTGAGAGAGCGCTTATATCTATTCCTTTTTCTCCTATGGCTGCCAACACATCCGCCAGAGCCCCAGGCTTATTTTCAACAAAAATTGAAATCTGTTTTACAAGTTTCATAAATTTGTACCTTTCCTTTCAAACCCCTGAATATGACAGGTAATTTTCTTTCGATTAATATATACCCTCTTTTTTTTGCTTTAAACATAAAATTTTGTTGTTTTAACTTTTTACCGGAATATTTGCTATTATATTTATTCCAACAAATTATTAAACTCTTCAATCCATTCAGTATTATGATCTTCAAAACATGTGATTAACACTCCAAAATTACTACTGTTTATTTCATCATCCTTTTCAGATAATAACAACAATCGTTCTTTTAACAACTTATAGTTATCTGCATCAACGCTCCTAAATAAAATTTCCCTTTGTTCTTTTTTGGCTTTATAATTTACTATACCAGTATATTTTTCAATAATATCTGCATTTATCTTTTTTGCATTAGATTTCAATTTCAATTCATCCCAATGCAAACAGATAATCTGCAATGTACACGGATTTCCGAAAATCACTATATTTTCGGAAGCTCCGCTAATTCCATGAAACAAATCAATCTTTTGTTTAATATCCTCATACTGCTCATATGGTTTCTTATCGGTATCACAAAATACAAATATGTATTCAAACGAATCTTCCTGATACTCATTCTGATATCTTGCCGGTATGTTTCCATTACCATCAGCATTAATACATTTTATATCATAGATATCATTCCATACATTCAATTCTTTTAATCTTTCGATATAATCATACTCTTCATTGCCTTCACAAATAATACATATTCGGCTTTTAAATAAATTTAATGGCTTATTCATCAACACTCCTCCTTGAATTGGACTTAATATTCAACAAGGAATTTATCAACTCAGGATCAGGTACCGCACCAAGAATACCCTTTCTGTATTTTTCTTTAATATCTATCGTATCCCTTATGCCATCTTCCGCAGTAAATTGAGATAAAGGATATAAGTAAACTCCTTCCTCATCCTTATGAACAAACCAGATTTGCTCTTTTCTGAATAGTTTTTTACAATCCATTAAGCTTATATCATGTACCGTAAATATTAACTGTGCATCTGTATTAAGTTCATTATTAAACATTGCAACAATAGAACGGGTCAGCTTAAAATGAATACTGCTGTCCATTTCATCAATTATTAATATTCTTCCCTCACTTATAGCCTCAATAATATAGCTTGCTAATGCTGCAATTTTTTTTGTTCCCGTTGAATCAAATAACAAAGAAGGCACAGCTATCCCCTTATAAACAGATACTAATTTAAACTGTTCCATTATTCTGTCTTTTATTCTCAGGACTTCTTCAGCCGGTTTTTCTTCACCGCTCATATCTTTAATAATCAAAGAATCTGTTTCTAAATATTTATAATCATCCAGATATAAATCAGCGTTTTTTATAAATTCAACTACATTTTTTTGAAGCCCATTTTCATTTTTTAATATCTCTATCGTTTTACTTATGGGTATATTATTCATATCTACTACATCAAGTTTATTTGCAAACGAAACTAATATCTTTTTCATTTCATCAATTTCATCAAAAGAATCAGAGTCAATTAAATATATAAGTATATTGTTTCTCGCCATTAATGGAAGTATCTTTTTTAAATCGTCTGAACCGCATTTATATTGATTTTCTGATATATTTCTCAAAATTAATACATTCTCTGACTCATTGCCATACTTATCCACATTGATTATTGAAAACCGTTCATAAATATATTCATGTTCCTTAGTATTATATCTGAAATCATATCTGTATTCTTTTTTTTCATATAAAAAACTAATACCTAATTCTACAATATCATTATCTGAAAATATATTAGATGTAATCATTGTCTTTTCATGCAATATAACATCTTTTATAAATTTAACACATTTTACAAGACAAGTTTTTCCGGTATTGTTTGCACCATATACACCGGCAACTTTCAAAATATTAACATTATCATTTTGATGAATATTAGTAATAAATTTTTTTGTTCGCATATCTGCTTTCATAGAAAAAACTACTTTTTCATCAAAAGCCAAACAATTTTTCGCTCTTATTTCAATTAACATAATAAAGCACCTCCTAATATCTATATTATACAACACTATCATTTTTTATGCAATATATTTCCATAAAAAATAATGCACAAAATTATTAAGGAGTATTTATTGATTTTTTTGTTAAAATATACTCATACTATAATCAAAAATTAATTATTACACTATTATTTTCTTCATCCCATTCTACCGGGCATCCGGCACATTCTGCTACTGCCCTTAACGGAACAAGTGTTCTTCCGTCTATTACCTGTGGCTTTACATCACAAGTGTATATATGATTTCGTCCTTCAGCCGTATATTTAATATCATGATTTCCTATCTGCACCTCTATAATACGCTCTTCCTTATATGCAGCGGCTGTTTGTGAATTTTCATACCAATCAACCATGTATCCCATAATCTCAAATATCATACGCATAGGAACAAGCACTCTGTCATTCTGAATTACCGGCGGCTGATCAAAAACTGTTTCTTCGTTATTTATAAATACACTTATATCTTCAGATTCCTTTTCTTCAACCGTGATTTGCAACTGCTGTTCTTTATAAAAACAACCACTGAAAGCCACTCCGTCTTCTGTAAGATTATATGCTTCAAGCCACATAAAATCTTCATTAAAAGAAAGTGTAACTTTAAATTCAGCAAATATCCTGTCACCGGGAACTTTTCTGGCATTTGTATATCCGGTAATGGTATTTCCGTCTATAACTCCGGTGCATATATCATACACATACAAATGCACTCCGCCTCTTTGATGGTAATACTCAAATTCCGCCTCATTTCCGGTAATATTTATAATATTAACCCACGCTTCATCATACGTATACCAATTTTCAAGATCAGGCAGCATAGGAACAGACAGGTCCCAGTTCCATTTTCCGGCATATTCTTTTCCGATATCAGCATTCACGCCACCGGATGGTATTGTGAATATCATGCAAATTGTCATAAAAAGACAAATAATTTTTTTCTTCAATCATATCACTCCTGTTTTTTCTTATTTTTATAATATCATAATACATTTAATTTGTCAAGTTCGGGATACGAATTATAGTTTAGCGGTCTGTTCAACTCGGGCATCTCCAAAAGTTACACTCTTACTTCAGCCTCTTTTGGGATATAGAAATATTTTATGTGAAGGAAACAGACTGTCTGTTAAGACAGCCTGTTTCCTGAAATATAGATTTGTTGGCGACTATCGAAGTTTAAATTTTCAATTCACATAAATGTATACGAATTAAAAAATGCGTCAGCACAAAGCCAACGCATGAAAAACGAGGCTTTGTAACTTTGCAACAAGTTTTAAAAATCAACCGCATGGTATGACAAATAAAGCCTACGTTTTTACCAACATAAGCATGCGACTTATAGATTTTTAAAAATTGTTGCAATGTAAGTATATCACAAAAATTTCCTTCTGTCAATCAGTTTGTTTGAAAAATATAGTTTTTTTCGAATAAATTATAGTTTAGCGACCTTTTGAACAGGCTGTCAAGGTTGCTTTGCTAATAGGCTCCCTTGTGTAAAGGGAGCTGTCGCTGAAAGCGACTGAGGGATTGTTTTAAAAGAAAATCAACTTATTTAAAGAACAATCCCTCCGTCATGGCTTACGCCATGCCACCTCCCTTTACACAAAGGAGGCAAGCAAAGCGTCACCCAAACTCCAAACTGTTTATCGCCGATAAACTATAATTTACACTTCAATTTTAATAATTTAAAAACAGCATATAAAAATTCAGACCAATTATCAGTCTGAATTTTTAATTATACTATTTTTTACCAGAAGATTATGTCTCCTATGCCGACATAGTATCCCTCTGATACAATCTTCAATTGCAATCCCTTATTAAGGTCAACGCTTATTTCTTCTACGGTTGAATTCGCTTTAATAGTATGCGTATCCACTATTTTTCCATCTACTATAAAAGTAATTGCCTTTTCCTTTTCAAATTCTCCATACGATCCAACAGTTGCCGTTAAGCTTTCGAATTTACCGTCTAAATTGAACAGTGCATCACTACCATTATCCCTGAATTTTATAGCATTACTGTAATACTCTCCATCCATTTCCATTCTTCGGCCATCTGATTCATAAAAAATTTTGGGTCCGTCCGCATAACCCAAAGACCAATCATAAGGCTTATTCTCAGAAAGCGGAACTCCGTCAGGCGGACATATAGCCTTATATACTTTAACACTCTGTGTCTGTCCATCCCATCTTACCCAGCATCCTAAAGCCTGTGATACTCCTCTTAACGGCACATAAGTTGTCCAGTCCTTGATAAATGGCTTTACTACAGTTCCGTTTGCATCCTTTAATTCAGTAAGCTGATTATCAACATACAGCTTCACTTCATCGCTGTCGTTACGAAATACCGAATTATCCGACTGCATTTCTTTATAAATCAAAATAGTATTATTATTTCCGTCCCATATAACATCACAGTCAAGTGCCTCAGATACACCCCTTAAAGGTACATATGTAGTTCCGTTTTGTATAAACGGATAAACCGCATTTCCATTCGCATCGGTAAGCTGTATAAATTCGTCATCAACGTAAACACTTATCGAATCCGCCGATGCCATTATTCCACTTATTATACATAACGATAAAATAATCATACCAACTATAACTTTATTAATATATTTTTTCATTTAACCAAATCCTTTCTACAATTTAATCTTTCACCCTTTTCAATTTCATAGTTTCATCTTCATCTATTAATGTTAATGTGTTATTCTTTATTTCAAATGAATATGTCCAATCTGATGAATATTGGGTACTTAATCTTAATCGATTATCAGTAACGGAATACGTGCCTGAAGCATAGTCTACACTTGATGCATATGTACCATCACTAAAAAATTCCAATTCACTAAATATTCCTGTACCTTCTCTTTCCCAACGTCCAACAATCGGATGTGTTGATTTGCCACAAGATATGAGCATAGTTAAAATAACAACACTCAACATAACATAAATTATTTTTTTCATTTACATCATTCCTTTCATTTTTCAAAATCAACTATAAATTGACCTTGAGTGCTTATCTTCCCCTCATCACCAACAGATAATATTATTTTGTTTGTTGATATAATCTGTTCTCTCTTGCCGTCTTCAAATTCGACCAATAAAACATCATATACACCACTTTGCTTTTCAATAATTTTTCCTTTTCTTGTTATTATCGGTTTTGAGTAACCCCAATATATAGACACTGCTCCTAACATAACACTTATCAATCCAAGAGCTATAAGGATTCCGGAAAAAAACTCTAATAAATCTTGAGTTAAACCACTATATCTATAATAATTTGATGCATCATATATGCTTACGAAAAATGCCCCCATTACAAAAATAATAACACCTAAAAGAATTAACGTTTTTCCACGCTTTTTTTAGTCCATTTTTTTCACCTCCTCCAATGTAAATTCCATATTCTGCGCATAAAAAATGCGCCTACCGAAGCAGACGCATAAAAAACGTAAACTCCGACAGTCGCCAAACTTAAATAAATGGAAACAGGTACTCCTGTAACAACATTTTATGGAGTTTACATTTTTAACATATCCAAAAATGTTGTTACAAATTCATCGAAAAAGGTATTATTAGCAAAAAAATTACCCGTATTTCCATTTATTCAATTAAGTTTGGCATAATTATAATATCACATTTTTTTACTATTGTCAATACTTTTTTTAAATTAATCCATTACTATATAAATAATTTCTATAATATAAAAAGGATTTAAAAATCTTGAACCCCCTAACCCCCAATCTTGGGGGCAAAAAGGAAATCTTTTTTTGAACAAGCAAAATTGCGCACGTTTGCGCGCATTTTCCTATGTTATAAAAAAAGACACCCGCCATTGAGTGTCTTTCATATTATTCTTATCCCTTATTTATAATTTCTATCATTTCCTTAGGTGTTACAACATATGATTTTTCAGGAAAATGCTTTAAATTTCCGGTAACCAGATATGCATCTGTTTTCTTTCTTGCCTCCATAACAATTTCATAAAAAACAGTATCATCCGGATCCGGCATATATTCATCTATTGGAAGTGCATCAATATAAATTGCCCGTTTTTTCAATTCATCAATTAAGTTTATAACAGAATCAATCGGGAAATGAAATTTCTTACGACTTAATACTTCAAGATATTCATTCAAAATTTCTTCATTAACAAGCATAGTTATATTGCCAAGCAATACTTCCTTTAAAACCAAAGCAGGCATTGAATCGCTTTTTAGCATTGCCGACACAATCACATTAGTATCTACAACCGCAAAATATTTCATTAGAATTAACCTTTCGCTCTGCGTTCCTTTCTATACAACATAATTTCATCATTAATATCATCAAGTGTCATTTCCGAAATCCCGTTTTCCGCAGCACTCTTATTTATTTCTTCCATAAATTCCAACGCCTTAGTTGCACTATAGCTCTCTTTAGGCAAAATCATACTGAATGGTATACCATTTACTGCCACAGACCTTTTCAAAAACATTCTCATTGCCGTTGAAATATCGATCCCCAGGCTGTCATACAACCTTGTCGCTTCATTTTTCAAATCATCATCAACTCTAAATTGAATAATCGAAGTTGCCATAAATTACTCCTCCTTTTTATATTTATTTGTAATAGATTTGTACTATAATTATACTATATTGTATGACAAATGTCAATAGAAAATTTAATTTAAAAACAAATTTATTTTATTAACATTACACAGTTTTTAAATGAGCAAACAAATTGTTAACAAGAATATAAATTATAGTTTATCTTACGATAAACTATAATTTGTAATTTTGCTCATAAAAAATTAATTAATTCAAAAACATTAAATAATTCGGGACTATTAATTGACAATGGCAAAAGAAAACATGGTATAATAATGGTATCAGTTGCCATAGATGCAACACGAAAGGATAACATATAATTATGAAAAAAGTATTTTTAAGCATGATAATCATATTACAAATGCTGCTGACTTTACTCTCCGCAAGCATAGTATCAGCCGACGCAGACGGCTGTATAGCAAACAGTACATTCCGTGAGCTTACAAGCTCGCAGATTACCTGCGACCTTAACGGTGACGGAAAAACAGAAATAATCCGAACCGAAATTGAAGAAACCAAAGAGGAGTCATACTACTACTTAATCATCTCGAACAAGAAATATTTAGTACGTGAGCTAACCCAAAAAACCTACTCTTCAATAAAACCATAAAAAACCTTTCATCCGACACATTATCTCTAATGAAAGGTTTTTTTCATTATTACATATATCTGCGTATCTGTTTCACCTCATCGGTTACCGCTTCAATCGCATTATCAATATCCGCTTCGGTTATATCCATATCAAGACTAAACCTTACAGCTCCCTCAATTTCTTTCTTTGTCAGTCCCATTGCCAGAAGAACCTTGCTGAGCTCCGGCTTATGCGTTGAACACGCCGAGCCTGTTGAAACATATATTTCATGACGTTCAAGTGAATGAAGCAGAATTTCCGCCTTGATTCCGACAAACGATACATTAAGCACATTCCCGGAATTTTCCCCTTCGCCGTTTATTTTTATATTATCTGTCTTCAAAAGTCCGTCTTTCAATCGTTCTCTCAAACCGTTTATATACTCATAATCATATTGATAAGCCTTTACAGCCGCACCAAAAGCACAAATCCCGGCAACATTCTCCGTTCCCGGTCTTAAGCTGTTTTGCTGACCACCGCCGACCAACAGCGGCACAATCCTCGGATTTGACGTATACAAAGCCCCCGTGCCTTTAAATCCGTGTATTTTATGGGCACTTATGCTTATCATATCAACGTCCCATTTTTTCGGTAAAACCTCCGTCTTGCAAAATGACTGTACACAATCGCAATGCAAAAGCGCAAAAGAAGATTTTTCACGGATAATACTCTTGAGCTTATCCACCGGCTGAACAGCACCCGTCTCATTATTCACATGCATAACGCTCACAAGTATTGTTTTCTCATTCACCGCCTCACGAAGCTCTGAAAGATTTATTATACCGTTCTCATCAACGCCGATATATATAACCTCAAATCCTTCCGCCTCAAGACGACGAAACGCCTCACCAACGGACGGATGCTCAATTTTTGTTGTTATAACACGATTTCCTCTTTTTCCAAGCATATGCGCCGCACCGAGTATTGCCCAGTTATTCGCTTCCGTACCGCCCGATGTAAAGTATATATTTTTCTTATCAACCGAAAGCTTTGAAGCAATTATCTGACGGCTTTCCTCTACCAGCTTCTGAGCCTCAAGTCCGAGAGCGTGCAGTGATGACGGATTACCGAAACTTTCCACCGCCGATATAACCGCCCGAACAGCCTCTTCGCAAGGCTTTGTAGTGGCAGCCGAATCAAAATATATCATTTATATAACCTCATTTCAAATTTATCTACTCGCCGTTTGTTACAACAACAATGCCTTCGCCTCCGGTTACGGTTATATCCGCTTTATCGCTTATAACCTCGTTGCTGATGCCTCGTGTCGCACCGTAGTACACTGTTTCATTATTCAATGGATACATAAGCCCCGAATTTGAAACACCCGTCAAATCGCCGTTTAACGGAATTAACGAAACCGTTTTTCCAAAAAGACCGTCAAGGCACACTCTGTCCTTTATATAATATATAGTATTTTTCTTATCAATTACAGCGCCCTTCGCCCCATGCTCTGCAATCCTTTTCAAAAGACAAATGTTTGCAATGGTGTGGTCAAGCCTTGTACCGGTCATCGCAAGCAGTATAATTTCATCACAACCCTCTTTAAAAGCAAGCTCTACGGCAAGCTCACTATCGGTAAAATCCTTTTTAGTGGGATATATAAGTGTATTTTCACCGGTTATATCAACCTTTACAGAATCCATATCGCCTATAACAAACCGTGCATGAATCCCGTATTCCGACGCATAATTAAATCCGCCGTCAGCACATATTACAACATCCTCCGGCAAAAACCGGAATCCCTCATAAAAGCTTCCGTTTCCAATTATAACAGCACGCACTTTTTACTCACCCTTAAACGCTTTCACATTTTCTTCAATATTACCGCCAAAAACCGCTGTTCCGGCAACAAGCACATTTGCTCCTGCCGAAATAACCATATCCTTATTCTCTGTCGTAACTCCGCCGTCTACCTGAATAAGAAAATCATCCCCTGCGGCATTTCTCACAGCAGTAATCTTTTCATTAACATCCTCTATATACTTTTGTCCGCCACGTCCCGGATAAACACTCATAACGAGTACCATATCAAGCATATCAATATATGGTAATACAGCCTCCGCCGGTGTATCGGGATTAATTGCCATAGCAGCCTTTGCTCCGCACTTATGTATTAATTCTATACATTTTTCAGGTTCTTTCACCGCTTCTGCATGGAAAGTTATTCCCTCAGCGCCGCTCTTTACAAACTCCTCAATATATTTTTCAGGATTTTCTATCATAAGATGTACATCAAAAAACATATCCGTACATTTTCTTATAGATTTAACAACAGGTATCCCAAAGCTGATATTGCTTACAAAATGACCATCCATAACGTCTATATGAAGCCACTCAGCACCTGCCTTTTCAAGAGTTTTTAACTGCTTGTCCAATATTCCAAAATCAGCCGCAAGCATTGATGGTGATAAAATCATAATAAATTCTCCCTTCATGTAAACTATAGTTTATAGGCTGTTCGCCTCTAAACTATAATAGTGAAATATTTTGCTTTCAGCAAAATGTGAAATTCACACTTCGTGTGAGTGAAATCCATGCAAAGCATGGGTGAAATCTGTCGCTATGCGACACGTTTCGGTAGAAATTGCAAGCAATTTCTGAATTTAAAATCAGAAAATCGCTTGTCGATTTTCTTTCCA
>JAZTZP010000137.1:0-22190 GCA_045637525.1 Clostridia bacterium
CCATATGGTTGGGTGAAATTCGCATAAATGCGAGTGAAATTTGCGGCAAATTTGCCGCAAGTTATGGAAAGAAAATCGACAAACGATTTTCTGATTTTAAATTCAGAAATTGCAAGCAATTTCTACCGAAACCTGTCGCATAGCGACAGATTTCACCCATGCTTTGCGTGGATTTCACTCACACGAAGTGTGAATTTCACATTTTGCTGAAAGCAAAATATTTCACTATTATAGTTTAGAGGCGAACAGCCGCTAAACTATAATTTATCAACGAAAAAGGAGAAATAGTATGACGGAATATTTTATAAAAAGTGGTGAAAACGTAAGAGAACGTATATCCGAAATATTATCCTTGGGAGATGATTGTGTAATCAATATCGAGCCGGGAAGGTATTTTATTGATGATACCATAGAGATTTGCGGGAAAAGGGATATAGAGATTAAAGCACTTGGTGACGTTATATTTGACGGTGGTGTTATTTTAAAAAATTCTGATATTAAAGATTACGAGGGCGATATAAAGTGTATTGATTTAAAGCCTTACAACATAAAAATAGGCGAATACGGTAACAGAGGGCTGGCAAGAAGCTATGTGAATGCACCGAACGAGCTTTTTATTGATGGTGAGCCTTATATAGTATCACGCTATCCGAAACACGAAAATATTACTTTTATTGACGGTGATGTTATTGATACGGGAAGTAATCCGCGAAACAAGGAGTTTGATTTAAGACCGGCAAAAATTAAGTGCCGTGATGAGAGAATAAAAAACTGGGCGAATGCGAAGGACGCATATATAGGTGGTCTTCCTATTCATTCATGGGCTGATGATATTATAAAAATTGCAGAAATAGATGCAGAAAACAAGACAATAACAACAACACAGCCACACCTTTACAGCTTCGGCGTTACCGGACATTCAAGCTGGTATATAACAAATCTTTTAGAGGAAGTAACAGAGCCGGGCGAATACTACATAGATACCAAAGAACAAATATTGTATTTTATTCCGACCAAAGATATTTCAGACTCTTTAATTCAGCTTTCAAATCTTGACAAGGTTATGATAGCCTGTGAAGAATCGTATAATATCAGAATTTCCGGTATCACGTTTGAAAATTCAAGAAATTCGGGAATTTATATTGAGGGCGGAGAAAAAGTTAATGTAAAAGACTGTATTTTCAGAAATCTCGGAATACTTGCTGTTCAGATAGGTCAGGGAGCAGAGCCACAGCCTCACGGACTGTGTACCGGTCATATTGAGGATGAAGGCGGACGTGCTGAAGGGGTTCCTGTGCCAAAGCCAATATCTCGAGAAATGGGTTCGTGGTATCAGTATATTTATGAATTTAAGGCATGGGATAATAACGGAGGCAAGAATCACTTAATTGAGGGCTGTAAGATATATAACATGGGTGCCGGCGGTATGCTTTTATCGGGCGGAAACAGAAAGAAGCTTATACCAGGAAATAATACGGTTTATAACTGTGAGTTCTATGAGGTGAACAGGCTGGATAAGACATATAAGGCGGCTGTAAATCTTATGGGAGTAGGAAACAAAATCTGTCACTGCGAGATACACGACCTGCCAAGTATGGCGATTTATATGCATGGTAACGACCATATTATTGAATATAATAAGATACATCATGTGCTTCAGATTGTGTCCGATGCCGGTGCGATTTATATGGGACGTGATATGAGTGAAGTCGGAAATATTATAAGATATAACTTCATATATTCAATACATAATGCTCATAAGACAGGGCTTGGCGCTTGTGCTGTTTATTTTGATGACTGGTCAATTTATAATATGGTTTATGCGAATTATTTTTATGATATTGTGTCGGACGGAAAGTTCTTCTTCAGTACCGTATATCACACCTGCGGAGGGCTTACATCAATCGGAAATAATATCTTTATTGATTGCTTCCCGGGACTTAATCCGAATACAAAGAGTAATGCAAATCTTCATATGCATACCGATACGCTGTCAATTAAGAGAGTGCATACAACGGATGAAAATGACATTCACGGCGTTGATGTTACAAGCGAGGTTTATAAAGAGAGATATCCGTATTTGTATAAGACATATACAGAGGACTATAATCCGGGTACAAAGTTCTGGCATAACAGAGTTTATGTAAATCAGTATGATGATTTTGTTGATGCGAAAAATCTGAACTTTAAGTTTATAGAGGATGCAGAGCATTTAAAGTCAAATATGCCGGAATATAAGATAACAGATGACGTTTTCGGTGCGGATAATGAAGTCATCGAAATTAAGAATATTGACTTTGAAAATATCGGTTTAGTGAAGTAAAATTATAGTCTGGCGGGGAACTTTATTTCCCTGTCAGACTATAATTTGCATTGTCATAAAAATGTAATAAAATAATTTAAAAAATAGGATTGACAAATCCTGAAAATAGTGATAAACTATCTAAAAAATAGATAAATTCCCCAAAATAACAGGGAAATATTTATTGAAGAGAGGTAGTTATTATGGATAAGAAAACTAACTTTTGGAAATCTATGTGGGACTATTCGAAAGGCTTTCATTCAAGGCTTATAGTTGCGGCTGTATTTTCCGGAATAAACGGTATTGCGATAGCTTGTCAGCCTTTGGTGCTTAAGTATGTTTTTGATAACGGCATCGGAAATGAGGCACTTTCTGACCTGGAGAAAATTCATACTGTAATTTTCTGGAGCGTTATTTATATTATTCTTTCGGGAAGCCGTATCGGATCGTGGGCTGTGGCATATTCGAATATGCTTAAAAGTGTTGAGGGATTTTTGTTTAATATACGGTCAAAATTCTTTCATCATATTCAGTCGCTTTGTATGAGGTTTTACGACAAAACCTCGTCCGGTGAGATGTTTAACTATCTTATGGGTACACCGATGACAAATCTTAAGAACTTTCTCTTGCAGTTTGCACTTAACATACCGCATCAGGTTGTGTCTTTAGCAATTGCGGTTGCGGCAATGGTGTCTTATGACTGGCTGCTTACTCTTATAATGCTTGTCGGAGTTGTTGTGTGTGTTTTAATAAACCGTCAATCAAAGAAGAAATTAAGCGTTATTTCAAAGGAGCTTTTAAAGAGTGAGTCGGAAGCAAGTAAATACATAGATAATATGATTCACGGAAGCCGCGCTATAAAAATGTATGCTATAGAAAACGACA
Source organism: Clostridia bacterium (assembly GCA_045637525.1). Lineage (GTDB taxonomy): Bacteria > Bacillota > Clostridia > UBA1381 > UBA1381 > JAZTZP01. Next base: position 3,188 of record JAZTZP010000137.1, read on the forward strand.
TTTCAATGAATTTTAAAAGATACATACATAGCTTAAGAGAAAAGGGTGTAAGGCTTAGTTTTTCACAATGGTTAGGCGCAGCAAAGGGTGAAATGGCACAGTATATCTGCAACGCCGTAATATATGTAGTGGGTGCGTATTCATGCATGTACAGAGGCCTTACAATGGGTGAGCTTGTTGCGTTTATAAACTGCATGGGACTTATAATGTCAGCGCTTAATTCGATTTTTAATATAAATCTTTTAAGAGCTTCTGCCGAAACAAGTCTTGACCGTATAGTTAATGTGCTTCATACAAAGACTACAACTCCCGAACACTTAGAGCATTTAAGAAGCGTTGAGGTTGAAATGGCAAGCGCTAAGAAAAATGAAAAGCCTTGCATTGAGTTTGAAGACGTTTCATTCGGTTACGAAAATACAATGATTTTTGATAAGTTTAACTGCAGTATTAAATATAACGAAAGTATTGCACTTGTCGGAACAAGCGGAAGCGGAAAAAGTACTGTTACAAAGCTTATTATGAGACTTTATGAGACGAACGGCGGAGTTGTGAGAATGCATGGGCACGATATACGTGATTTCAGTCTGCATGACCTTCGTAAGAGTATAGGAATTGTACCTCAGGATCCGTTTATTTTCCAGGGTACTATACTTGAAAATATAAGAATGGCATATCCCGACGCTCCTATGCAGGAGGTAATTGAAGCTATGGAAATAGCAAGGGTGCATGAGTTCGTTAATGATCTTCCTAAGGGCTGGAATACGGTTGTAGGTGATGACGGGTTTGGTCTTTCCGGCGGACAGCGTCAGCGTATAGCGATAGCAAGGGCAATTTTAGGCAATCCGGAGGTTTTAATCTTTGACGAGGCAACCTCGGCACTTGATAATATATCCGAGCATAAGGTTCAGATGGCTATGGAAGAGCTTATGGAAAAGCATACTATATTAATAGTAGCACACCGATTATCTACAATAAAGAATGTAGACCGAATATTAGTATTTGACAAAGGCGAAATAGTCCAGGAAGGTAGGTTTGAAGAGCTTTCTAAGAAGGAAGGATTATTTAAAGATATGCTTGAAGCTGCTGAACAGGAATAAGGGTTAGTTATGAGTTTGGAGTTTGGAGTGTGGAGTTATATAGATAAGCCTTTACTAACTCCACTCTTCACACTCCAAACTCCAAACTGTTTAGCGACAATTAAGCCGCTAAACTATAATTTATCAAAATGTATATAAAAAAACAATATATTTTGGACAAAATATATATAAATAGTAAAAAATAAAAAATGGTATTGACAAAAAGTGTAAAAAGGTGTATAATAATATGGCTTGTAAAAGAGCAAATCCTTGCCCGGAGGAGGTCCGGGACATAAGTCCATAAGGAGGTGTAGAGAATGGCTGAAAAATTAATTCACAGCTATGAAACAATTTTTATCATTGACGGTACTTTAGATGAGGAATCTGTAAAGAAATTACAGGACAAGTTTACTAATCTTATCGCTGCAAACGGTACTGTTGAATCTGTTGACGAATGGGGCAAGAGAAGACTTGCTTATGAGATCAAGGACAGAACAGAAGGTTTCTACGTATTGGTAGACTTCACATCAGATCCTGATTTCCCGAAGGAGCTTGACAGACAGTATAAGATTACAGACGGTATCTTAAGAACCATCATAATCAGAAAAGATGAAGAGTAATCCATGTGTTTTTTAGAAGGGAGATATAGCAGATGAATAAAGCTATTTTAATGGGAAGATTAGCTCGTGACCCCGAAGTAAGACAAACACAGGCTGGAATCAGCGTTACCAGATTTACTATTGCGGTAAACAGACGTTTTTCAAGAGAAGGCGGACAAGAAGCCGATTTCATCGATTGCGTTGCATGGAGAGAGATGGGCGAGCGTATAGCAAGATTTTTCAAAAAGGGAAGTATGATTGCTGTTGTTGGCTCTATTCAGGTAAGCTCTTGGGATGCACAGGACGGCAAAAGGTACAGAACTGAAGTTGTTGTTGATGAGTGGGATTTTACCGGCTCAAAGGCAGAAACAGGTGTAGGTGCCGGAGCGTCTTATTCACAGGAGCCACAGTTTAATGCACCGGCACCGAAGCCACAGCAGGCTTCACCGGCAGCAGATCCGGAGCCTTTAGAAGATTTCGAGGCTATGGGATTTTCGGCAATGGACGGTAATATGGATGATTTACCATTCTGATTATAGACTAATAAAGGAGGATTGTTTCAATGTCTGAGAAAATGGAAAGACAGCAGAAGGTTAGACGTACAAAGAAAAAGGTTTGTATGTTCTGCGTAGATAAAGTTGAAAGCATTGATTATAAGGATACGGCAAAGCTCAGAAGATATGTTTCTGAAAGAGGAAAGATTGTTCCGAGACGTATTAGCGGAAACTGTGCTAAGCATCAGAGACAGCTTACAACAGCAATTAAGCGTGCAAGAACAATTGCATTATTGCCGTTCGTTACTGAATAATGTTGAATTTAACAAAAGACCGGTTCGCGATGAGCCGGTTTTTTTTATTTTGGTGGAATTTTTTGTAGCACGGTTTTTGAATGAGTTAATTTTTTTTGAACAAAATTATAAATTATAGTTTATCTTACGATAAAACAGTAGGATTTCGGTGTCGCTTTGCTTGCCTCCCTTGCCTAAAGGGAGGGGGACCGCTTGCGGTGGAGGGATATTGATTTTTCTATATCTTTACTACATATTTTAAATATATAGATATGTAATACCCCCCCGCCACGGCTTACGCCGTCCCACCTCCCTTTAGGCAAGGGAGGCTTTGGCAAAGCGTACCGAATGCAGACTGTAAACATACAGATAAACTATAATTTATATTTTTGTTAACAATTTGTTTACTCATCCCCAAATCGTGATGTTTTTTGTTAAAGGTATTGACAAAATTTCGTAGATGTGATATGCTGTATATATATATGAATTTTTCAGGAGGTCAATACAATGGGAAAGACAAAAATTTCGATGCTTATCGGGGCGTTGATAATATCAATTTTTACCTGCATCGGAGTGCAGGCGGAGTTTGTGGATAGCGTGAATACTGTTATGTCGGTGAGGACGGCAAACGGTGAAATGGTTGATACTCCTGAGGAATTGAGTTCGGGAGAATACAATGTAATTTTAAATATAGGAAATCTTTCGGGCAAAGCAAAGCAAATGGAGGTTTATGTGGCTGTTAAAGCAGACGGAAAGCTTTACAGTGTGAAAAGTCGTACAACAAATCTTGAAAATAAAGAGCTTATGCAGATATATCCGATAGAAATACCGGTAACTCTTAAAAAGGATGTTTCGGGAAAAGAAATATCAATAGAAGCCTATTGCTGGGACGATACAATGGTTCCGTTTAACAGAAAAACAGTATTTGGAGAGGCTGATACTGAGATTTATACGGCTTACGGAAGAATTACGGCTACACCGAGAACGAATGATAGTCTTGATTATGGTGAAGTGAAGTTCTGTGTTGAAAAGTCAGATAATTTTGATGGGGTTGAATATGGAAGTTTTGCTTATGCGCCGGTTGAGCTTAATATGTATTATGCAAATCAAGAAGCATATAATGAAATGTTCAGATATTCCAAAGCTACAATCATAAAAGATGTTGAGACAGAAAACTTTACTATAGTTTCACTGGAATATATGGATTCTGAGAGTACAGTTATTGCTCAAAGCAATTTGTATGAAATTGCCTCTTTTACCGGTGATGAAATTACTTTTTATGAAAGCTTTGACAGCAGTAAGACAACGACTTATGATTTATCGGATTCTTTTTCAATGTACGTTAACGGAGTGCGTATTACAGCATTCTACGATACTATAAACGCATATATTGAAAGAAATGATTCCGGTACTGTAACACTTATAGACGCTACTGAAACAGGAAAAACTACAACTGACGGCAAAGTCGATTACATATTTGTTGATTATTACGTAGATAGCATTGTTGATTTTGTTGTGGATGCTGATGAATATAAGATTTACTTTGCAAACGGTCATGCGGATGTGAAAACACTGAAGATTGATAAGGCAGACAAAGATATTTACGTAAGATATATTCTTGACGGGCAGGAAATATCACATACGGATTTAAATAGCGGAGATGTATTATCCATTGCATATGATGTAACAGGTGATTTTAGTTATTCGGCTTTTTATGATGTTCTTGTATCAAGAGATGTAGTAAACGGAAAAGTTACGTCAATCGGAGCAGACAACAATGATTGCGAATATTATGTAATAAATAATCAGAAATATTCGCCGTCTAAGCTTGGTCCGGTTGCAGGTGATACTCTTATACCGGGTAACCATTATATACTGTGGCTTAATGCATTCGGAAAGTTTGTTGATTATGAAGAGGATATGTCTGCTAAAAATATAGGTATATTTAATAAAGCATATATAGATTCGGATGATACGCCGTATATCAGTCTTATTACCAAAGATGGCGAAAAAGTATCATATGCAGTAAAGGATAATAGTAAGTCCGGATATTATGAAATAGCAAGTAATTTCTATGACGGTAATGTAGGAGAAAGTCTTAAAACGATAGAAAATCTGCTTTGTGAATATACAATTAATTCAAATGGATATATAACAGGAGCATATCCGCTTTCAAACGTTGATTACAGAGATATGCCATTTGAATATAAATCTTCGACAAACAAATTAGGAATATATACGCTTAGTGAACAAACTAAAATCATAGATTTGACAAGTAAATTAAATGATTTAACACAGGAAAATTATTTTATATCAAAAGCGAACGTTATAAAAACATCTGACCTGATAGACGGCAATGAATATGAAGTAATATGTGCTGAGAAGGCAAATTCTGACGGAAGCTACAGATATGTCGTACTGCTTTCGGGAGAGACGGGATATGTAGAACCGGAGGATGTAATAACTTCATATGTAGGTTTATTTAATAAAGCCTATATAGATTCAGGTGATAATGCAACGATAAGAGTTATAAACGAGGCAGGAGAAAAAGTATCATATACTGTAAAGAATAATAACAAGACATTATATACACAAATAGCAAATCAGTTCTATTCCAATGGAGTTGGCTCGGAATTGAAATCAATGGAAAATCTGATTTGTGAGTACAGTATTAACTCGAAGGGGTATATTATATCGGCAACACCGCTTGAAGATGTACAGTTTGGTTCAGTTGAGGAGTTCGATTCCCAAACAAATAAAATAGGACAGTATGTTCTTAGCGAAGATGCTGTAATTATAAACTTGACAAGTGAATTGAATAATATAACGGCAGGAGAAGTATATGCAGTAAATTCAATAGAATTGTCGGATTTAATAGATGGAAATGAATATGAAATTCTTGCTGCGGGTATGGAAGACAGCGGTGCGTATAAATATATAGTACTGCTTAGCGGAGAAACAGCATATGTTGAACCGGCGGATGAGATTGCAGGCTCATACACAGGAATATTTGATAAAGCATACATGGATTCAGGTGATATACCGTGGATCAGGATTATAACGGAAGATGGTGAAAAGGTATCATATCCTGTTAAATATGATAATAAAACTTTGTATATGGAGATGGCAGGTCAGTTCTACACAGGTTCTGTTGGGTCATCGGAGCTAAAGCCAATACAAAATTTGATTTGTACATATGAAATCAGCTCAAAAGGATATATAATATCTGTTATACCAATGGACGGAGTCGGAATGGCGACGACTGAATATTTATCGGACACAAAGGCTTTTGGAGCATATGAATTAGCAGAAGAGGCTGTTATTCTGGATGTGTCAAGCATTAGCAATTGGTTGGAAGCAGGGTTAAGTTATGACATAAGTGTTATACAGAAAAAAGATTTTGATGAGCTTGTGAATAATATGACTTATGAAGTAGTTGTTTCTGATAAGAATGAAGAAGGTAAATATAATTTTGCAGTAATTCTTTCGGGAGGTAATGAATATACAGCAAACACACCTATTGCGGTATATAATACAAGGGGTTCGGAATATGATGATATTCAGGGTGCATCTGTTGACACACTTGAAGTTTATATCAATGGAAATGATGAAACAGTTGCACTAAAGGTTGCACCGGGAACGAATGTGACATTAAACAGAGGAGATGTATTCTTATACAAAACTGATTCAAATGGATATGTTGATAGTGTATTTAAACTCTTCGATTCTGCAGACGAAAGTAGTTATTCGTGGTTTATGGAAAACATGACTCCGGCAAATATGGGATATAAAGACGTAACGTCATTGAATGGTGTTATAAAATCTATTCCGGTATTGTCGAGTATGCCTGATGACTGGATAAATACAGATGCTACTACAAAGACGGGAGAAGTTGATCTTGTTTATGGTGTAATCACTGACAAGAGAGGACAAAACGTTTCATTGGCTCAGATTGAACGTGGGTATTACGTGAATAACTGGGGATATGAAGCGGAAGGGAATCTTGTAAATAAAGATTTGGCACGTGATTATACCATTTGTCCCGATGCAAATGTGTATATATATGATTATTCCGAAGGTAAAGTATCAAACAGACTATATAGTGGTATAACCGGATCAATTCAAAAGTCAATAGTTCCGGACTCGGAGTGTATAGATTACAATGGCTATGAAGCATTTACTGTTTTAGAGTCTGATGGATATATGTACAGAGAATTAAACTTCTTATTCGGAAAAGTTGTAGACGGAGAAATTACGGAATGTCTTGTGATTTTAGGAAGTTATTGATGTGATGGAAAGAATATTTATTTTAGCTTTAAGTATGGTTATGATAACGGGGTGTTCGGTTAACAAGGTGATGGATAAAGAGGAGGAACAGCCTGCCGCTTTGGCGGCTGTTCCTCCGGCTGTTGTGCCAACGCCTGAGCCTGAGGCTGTGCCGGTTACTGTTGCTGATACAGGGATTGCCGGCAAAACAATTTGCGTTGATGCCGGGCATGGAATTTTTTTAAAAGGGCGGAAAGAGCCTGTTGCGCCGGGGAGTAGTGAGATGAAGGCGGCGTTTGTCAGTGGAACTGCCGGGGCGACTTGTACTGAGGAACAGCTTAATTTAAAGGTTGCTTTAAAGCTTGAAAAGGCTTTAACCGATGCCGGGGCGAGGGTTGTGATGACAAGACGTACGGCGGAGTGTGAGCTTAGTAATGTTGACAGAGCGAAGCTTGCGAATGATGAGGGTGCTGATCTTACTATACGGCTTCATGCTGACGGGAGTGAGAATGAAAGTGTATCCGGAATGTCTGTGCTTGTGCCGTCCGGGAAATATATAAAGGATACAGCACTTATAGAAAAAAGCCGTAAGGCTGGCGAGGCGGTACTCTTAGCGGCTATTGAGGCGACGGGGGCGAAAAACAGAGGGATTGTTGAACGCTCCGATATGACCGGGTTTAACTGGTCGGAAGTGCCGGTAATACTGCTTGAAATGGGATTTATGACAAATGCAGAGGACGATAAATTGCTTATACAGGACGAGTATCAGGATAAAATTGTATCGGGGATAGTAAAGGGTGTTGAAAAATACTTTGAATGATGGTAAAATGCACAAATAAGCGTTTTAGAATGATTTAATTATTTACAAGTTTGTGCATTGACCTTTTTTTCAAAAAGTGATATAATAATAAAAGATAAATGTTATTTATTGAACGACGAGGACAAAGGCGACTTATAAACTCTCAATAGCAGGGATTATGGGATTGCCTTTTTTATGTAATACAGGGTATAAGTGTTGTGTGCCCGTGCGGCACGGAAAGGAAGGAAAAAACATGGATCACGTTTCAGAAATATTCGGATGCAAGGTGTTTAACCTTACAACGATGAAATCACGTTTACCGAAAGAGACATATAAGTCACTTGTAAAAACGTTTAATGAAGGAACGGCATTAGACCCGGGAGTTGCCGAGGTTGTTGCAAACGCAATGAAGGACTGGGCGATTGAAAACGGCTGCACGCATTATACACATTGGTTCCAGCCTATGACAGGTACAACGGCAGAAAAGCATGACGCATTCATAAGTCCCACAGATGACAGCAAGATAGTAATGGAGTTTTCGGGTAAGGAGCTTGTAAGAGGTGAATCGGATGCATCAAGCTTCCCTTCGGGCGGACTTCGTGCAACTTTTGAGGCGAGAGGCTATACCGCATGGGATCCGACATCGTTTGCTTTTATTAAGGATAATTCACTTTGTATTCCTACAACCTTTTTCTCGTATTCGGGCGAGGTTTTAGACAGAAAAACTCCGCTTCTCCGTTCTATGGAGGCGATAAGCAAGGAGGCTCTCAGAGTTCTTAAGTTTTTCGGCTCAGACGCAACAAGAGTTACGCCGGGAGTCGGACCTGAACAGGAATATTTCCTTGTTGATACGGACACGTATATGCAACGAAAAGACCTGATGCTAACAGGAAGAACTTTGTTTGGAGCTATGCCGCCTAAAGGTCAGGAAATGGAAGACCATTACTATGGTCAGATAAAGGAACGTGTTTCGGCGTTTATGAAAGAAATAGATGTGGAGCTGTGGAAGCTCGGAGTTTTAGTTAAAACAAAGCATAACGAGGTTGCTCCGGCTCAGCATGAGGTTGCACCAATATTTACGACTGCAAATGTTGCAACCGATCATAATCAGCTTACTATGCAGATGCTTAAAAAGATAGCAAACCATCACGGTCTTGTTTGTCTTCTCCACGAAAAGCCGTTTGAGGGAATAAACGGTTCGGGTAAGCATAACAACTGGTCTATAAGCACAAACACAGGCGTTAATCTCTTTAAACCCGGTAAAAATCCGATAGAGAATAAACAGTTCCTGCTGTTCTTATCCGCTGTTATTAAAGCTGTTGATGAGTATCAGGGGCTCTTGCGTGCAACTGTTGCGACTGCAGGAAATGACCATCGACTCGGTGCAAATGAGGCACCGCCGGCGATAGTTTCGATATTTATCGGTGAATATCTCGAAGATGTTTTAAACGCTGTTGAGGCAGGGAAAGATTCAATAGATAAGACAAAGGCAGTTTTAGAGACCGGTGTTGATTCTCAGCCTAAGCTTAAAAAAGACAATACCGACAGAAACAGAACTTCTCCGTTTGCTTTTACGGGAAATCGTTTTGAGTTCAGAATGCCAGGCTCCTCACAGTCTGTTTCGGGAATTAATATGGTTTTAAACACAATAGTTGCAGAGACGTTGTCTCAGTTTGCGGACGCTTTAGAGGCGGCAGACGATGTTGAGGCAAAGATTACAGAGCTTATTTGCGAAACAATAAAAAATCATAAGAGAATAATATTTAACGGTAACGGATATTCCGATGAATGGGTAGATGAGGCTGAAAAGAGAGGTCTTTTAAATCTCAAAACAACGGTTGACGCACTTTCTGAGCTTGTTACGGATAAGGCTATAAAAGTATTTGAGAAGCACGGAGTGCTTTCTGAGATTGAAAGCAGATCGAGATACGAAATTCATCTTGAGGAATATAACAAAACTCTTCACATTGAAATGCTTACAATGCTTGAAATGGCACGTCAGCAGATTTTACCTGCCTGCATACACTATGTAAATGATATTGCACAGGGTGTGGCGCTTAAAAACTCAATCGGAGTGAAAGTGCCGAATGAAACGGCTAAGGTGAACGAACTGTCGGTACTCACAGAACAGCTTATAGAAAAGATTGATGCATTGGATGAAAAATCAAAGGCTGTGCCTGATGATGAGAGCGAAGCAGGTATTTACTACAAGGAAAAGGTTATACCGGCAATGAAAGAGCTGCGCTTTATAGCAGATACTTTGGAAACAATGGTAGGCAAGGAATACTGGCCGTTCCCGACGTATACAGAGCTTCTTTATAATGTGATTTAAGTTAATAAAAATCCCCGGAATAGTGAGTGTGCATTTAAGGACACCCCAACATTTATTATAGAACCAAGATAAAAAAGGCTGAACAATCAATCGTTCAGCCTTTTTATAATGGTGTCCCAAAGAGTATATCTGACACCATTGTTTTTTTAAATATTTTCACCGTCATGATCAAAATTCAACTGCTGATTTCTGTATTGCGACGGGGTAATTCCCTTTGATTCGCGGAATGCTTTTGTGAAGTAAGTACCGTTTGAGAAACCGCATTTTAACGCTATATCGGAGATTTTTGTGTTTGTGTTTTTTAAAAGGTCAAGAGATTTATTGATGCGATAATTTAAAATATATGAATTAAATGGCATGTTAAATTCCTTGATAAATTTTTGCCCCCAATAAGCAGGCGTTATATTCATTTTATCTGCAATATATGCGATGTTAAGATCGTGGTTGTTGTATTCCTTTTCTATTATATCATTAACTAACTGACGGAAATGAACTGTATTTAATTCATGCGACATTGAACAGAGTAACTCTAAGTTAGGAAGCATTTCCTGGAGAATTACGGCACATTCGTCTAATGTATCACATTCAAATACACGTTTTATAAAGTCAAAACCGTGTTCAGAGTCATTATACAAAAATTGCGTCTCACGAAGTATTTTAAAATACAGAGAACAAATCCATTCTCTTGCCGACAACGGAGAGTTTAAATCAATAATGACTGTAAAGAAATCATTTGCATATTCCATAATCTTTTCGTGATCGGCACGTATTATTGCGTCTGTAAGCGCTGTTTCGATATCTTTAGGATATTCTGTTGCTTTATTTGTGTAAATGTTTTTGTTTGTTATAATAGAGTTATATCCGTACAGGAAACGGAATTGTTTTCTGTTGTTAAGTTCTGTCAGGTGTTCGTAAATATCAGTAAAGTTATAAAATTCATCACTGAGTATTAAAGTGACGGTGTGTTCGGTCTGTTTTTCAAATGAGCCGGATATATTGCTCAGATGAGTCTGGATATTTTCTGATATATCTTTATCTGATGCTAAAAATACGATTATTGTATCATAATCACAGATCACTTCATAAGTTTTATAATGTGGACTGAGAGCATCTGCAATTTCAATAAATAAAAGCTTTAGTATATCAGAGGTCTGTTGCAATTTGTTTGGTTTTATTTTATCAATTTTAAACATTATACACTCAAAAAAATTATAATTGTCGAAATGAGGTGCTGTGTTTAAAATCAGATTGTTGTGCGGTGTTATATTTGCATAAGCAGCTTTTATTATATCTTCTACTAAAATCGAAAGCTCAGTTTTGTTGGATTTAATCAGAGTGTTATAATACATTATTTTCTTTTTTGACATAAGATAGAATATAACAATTATAACTATATAAAGCAGAATAATAACAGAAAACAGTTTTATTACGTCTGTTATAACCGACAGCTTCCAGGTATTAAAGGAATTGCGGTCATATGTGCTTATAACGGATGTTTTGTAATTTGTGTTGTGTATGTAGAATAAGGAACCATCGGTGTAATATTCCCGGTTTGCGTTGGTATTAAAGCTGAAATCATCAAAATTCTTTGGCGAGAATACTCCGGTAGTTATATATTCTGAATTGAAGATATATTCATCATCAAAAAATACGATAAAGTCTTTTATATTTGAGTCTGATATATTAAGCTTGTCGGCTAAAAAACCGAAAGAAATTGAGTAAACAACATAAAAACCGGAGAAGTCCTGTGTAATATAAAATAAATTACCGTTTTTATTATTGTCATCAGCTACATAGTTCCATTTTTTTCCTTTTTTGAAATCCTCCACAACACTTGTTAAATGGTCTTCTTTAATCGGATGATTTTGTTTTGCATATGAAGTAACAAATTTTTTTGATTTTACATCATATACGTGTATTGCGTCTAAATTATTCTCGGTTGCTTTTTCATACAATATTGTATTGGCATATGAAGAAGCGGTGTCGGAAGGATTATTTCCGCTTATATACGAAAGAAAGGTTTTATTTGAATTGAACAGCGTATATGTAAGCTTGCTGAAGTCTTTTTCGACATCATCTATTTTGCGGAAATATTCCGAGGTGGTGGATGTTGCTGAGTCTATATACCAGTTAAGAAGAATATTGTTGATCTGATTGGCGTATAGAAAATTTGCTGCAACAAGCATTATAAACAGTATTATGAATAATGAGAATATAATACTTAAAACCGAATTTTTTTTAAATAGCTTATTCATTTATTTACGTCCTTTTTAAAATTAAGCAGATATTTTTGCCTGATATTATTATACCACATATTTATTTTTGTGTCAATCTAAAAATTTTCGATTTTTTTTAAATAATTAAGGAATTTAAGGTAAAATAAGATTTTTTTAATATAGTCGAAATTTTTTATAACAATCCATAATTTTTAATAGTGCTGTAAAAGCTATGTTTTTACAATGTTTTAAGAGTCTAAAATTTTTGATGGTTTTTAAAAATTTTTGTGATTGAAAATAGTTCGAAAGTGTGGTAAAATTAAGATGTGCCTGACTAAATCAGCTGTGAAATGCTGGAGATGTCCTGTGCGAACCGATTTTAAAAAAGAAAGTGAAGTGGATAATGAATTGAGAAACAGAATTATTGCATTATTAATGGCAAGTGCTTTTTTTCTGTCGCCTTCGGGAGCTTTGGCGAATTATGTGGCGGAATATACAATAGGTCCGACAACACAAAATATTGACCTTGGCGATTTTAATTTGCCGGTCGAAGACATTGGCAGTTATAAAAGTGCATACAGAGAAATCAATTTCACAGAGTGCGACGAAATTAACGGTGCTGTTAAAGAAGATATAAACATAGGCGGATTAGTTCCGGGTGCGTGGGTAAGATTTAACGGAATAGATTTCGGAACAAATGAAAATCAGACAACTCTTTCAATGGAAATAGCCCGTGGAGCAGGCTGTCACAATGGAATACTGCGTGTGTACCTGTTGGAAAAAGATAAAGAGATTACGGTTGATCAGGATGGATGTGTTCCACCTGATGAGAAGCAATTGGTATGGTACAGATTTACAAATGATGATATGACGGCAGACTGGTCTGTTCCAAAGACATTTAATTTTAAAATTTCTGAAAATATAAGCGGAACATATGATTTGCTTGTTACTTTCGGAAATGTTTACGGACTGGGAAATTTTTATAATCTTAGTTTTACAAGAGCCGGAAGTCCGGTTTATGAAAATAACAGTCTTAAGCTTGACAGCGGCGTGGAGGCCCCATTTGATATATATCCTGAATTTATAGCTGATGAAATTTCTGTGGAATATAATTGTACTGCAAATACTTCTGCGGTGATTAAAATTGACGGAGATACATATAGTAATACATTCAGCTCAGGAAACAATGAACTGAGGATTACTCCGAAAAAAGATTTACTGCCCGGAGACCATGTTTTAAAAATAAGTGCGGACGGGAAAGTAAATATTACTGCAATAAAGTTGAATAAAAAGAAGGCAGATTCGGCCCAGCCGGTGTTGAAAGACAATCCTGAGGATTATCCGGTTACAGGTTATTCCGATTTTTCGGAGCTTATAAGAAGTGCAGTAATTTTAAAAAACAATTCCCCGGTATATTTTGTAAACGGCTCTAAGCGATATATTGATTATGATGATGCATATAAAATGCCTTATACAGAGGATGGGGTTATATATATTCCGGCAGAAGCTTTTTCACAGATGACAGGTGCATATTATGAAGAAACCGAAAATTATTTGAGAATAAAGGGTGAAGAAGATGAGATATGTTTAAGTAACGGAAATCTTTCTTTAACAGACAGCGGAAAGATTGATAAAAATTCGGGCAATGATCTCAAACAAATAAGCGGAGAGTATTATCTGCCGGCAAAAAAATATCTTGAGGTTTTCGGATATACAACTTTTGAAAAAGACGGAATTATTGTTGGCGATAATAAGGCAAGGATTAAAAGATTAAAAGATGATTTGAATTTTTCTTTAATAAGCGAATACTATGCCGGTGAAGTGCAAAAGACAGGTACAACGTATTATGTTTCAAAGTCGGGCGCAAGCGGAGACGGTAGCAGAGAAAATCCGTTTGGAAGTATCGGAGAAGCTGCAAATGTTGCACAAGCCGGTGATACTGTCATAATTTCCGGAGGCGTTTACAGAGAGACTTTAAAACCCAAAAACAGCGGCGATGCAAGAAATCCGATTGTTTTTCGTGCGGCAGAGGGCGAAGAGGTTTTAATATCGGCACTTGAACCGCTTGGAAATACATTTACCTTAGAGAAAACTACAAGAGTTTACTCCAAAACTCCGCCTTTTACGAGCGGAAGAAATCAGGTTTTTATAAACGGAGAGGCAAGCCGTGAGGCAAGATATCCCGATACAAGCGATACTTACAGACAGCAGATGTTTTCCGGTTTATCATTATCATCCTTGTGGCCCACAACCGGAACTTTCCGTATAGACGGCGAAAGTGCATATTCAAAAGGACTTGTCGGAAGTGCAAGTAACGCATGGAGCGGAGCGACGTTCGTATCATTTCACGGAAGCGGCTGGAGCATCGGTACGGCAAAGATAACATCTTCACAGGGCGCAAATGTGTATTTCGGAGATAAAACCGAAACCTGGTGGTTCGGTACTTCTGAAGAAGAGACGGATTACTCATATATAACAGGAGCAAAAGCGGCGTTAAATCTTCCGGGAGAGTGGTATGCGGACAGTACAAACAAAAAAATATATGTGAGACCGTATTCGGAGGATGATGAAATAGAAATAAAACAGCGTATGCTTTGTGTGGATTTAACGGATAAAAGCTGTATACAGCTTCAGGGAATCAATACAAAAGGCGGCGGTATAAGCCTTTCGGGCAGTAATATGTGTGTGATAAACGGTGGCGAGCATAAATATATAAGCCATTATACATATTCAGATGATCAGCACTATGCATTTATTGAAGACGGAAATGTATTTGATTTGGATGGTGCGCCGAGAAGGGGCGAAATGGGAGTTTATATAGGCGGAAGTGATAATGCAATACTTAATACGAGTATAAAGCACAGTGCGGCTGCAGGGCTTTATGTTACAGGAAAGCATGCTTTTATATACAATAATCTTATAGAAGAGACGGGTTATATGGGAAGCTATGCAAGCGGAATTTTTATAACTGCCGACGCTGCAACGCAGGACATATGCGATGAGCGCGGAGGACACGCTGTTTATCATAATACGGTTGATAAGACCGGAAGAGCGGCACTTGCTTTTGCCGGTATTGAAGATGATACATGGTTTAGTGAACAGGGAATAACTCCGTATATGGCAAGCGATATTGCATATAACGTCTTTAAAAACGCCTGTTTGTTGTCACGTGATGGCGGAGTATTGTATTTCCACGGCTCAGCGACAGGTGATGAATATCAGAAGACAAAGGTGAGAAACAATATTATAAGCGACGGAAGAAGCATTGATGCAAGATGCGAGGGCATATATTTAGATAACTATGTTCAGCAGATGATGATTTATGAAAATATAATATGTGCTACTTCGGGATCACAGGATGTTCATCTTGCAGCGAGTCTTTATATTCAGCCGCAAACCGGAGCATTTTCGACATCGTTTGCAAACGGAGATGCATGGAATAATAAAATTTTCCAGACGGTAAAACCGGAATTTACAGAGGGAGATTATCCCGATGGGCCGTATCTGCCGGGAGTGAGACGTGAAAATATAAAATATGTACCGGCTGATGCTGTAAAATATGAAAGCGGCGGCATGACTGTTGATTTTTCGGATAAATATGACGCACTGGAAATTTTCTATAAAGCTGATTGCGAAAATAGTTCCGGAAAAATAAAGGTAAATATAGGCGGCGAATACCGGCAGGCAGAAATAAAGAGCGGTGCGGTTATTAATGACTATATTGCTTCCGTAAAGGTTATGACCGGAACCTGCAGCGGAGTAAATAATGTAAGCATAGAGAAAACAGGCGGAGATGATATTGAAATCCTGTATGTAAGACCGATAAAGGTTTCAGAGGAAGAAAAAGAAATCCTTGAGGTTTTGGGAAAAACCTACGGCGGAGATTACAGCACGGCATCAAGCCGTATAAACAAGAAAAAAGGACCTGACGGTGAGCATATGCTGGCTTATGACACTATTACCGGAAATTATATGATATATCCTGAGGTCTATCTTCCGGAATCGGCAGATGCGTTTGTTGTATCATATGCCACCGATGATATATACGGCGGTCAGACCTTTGAGGTAAGGTATAATTCAGCGGATGGAGAAGTTATATGTACGGGAACTACTGAAAAGGTTGACAGATACTGGGAGAATTATACACCTGTTGTTATAAAGCTCTCAAAGCCGGTTGCAGCCGGAACTCATACAATCTGTGTGAAGTTTACGGGAGCGACAAATAAGACATGTAATTTTAATTGGTTTGGTTTTGCAAATACATCTGATTTAACAATTGATGCGTACAGTGATTCTCTTGATACGCAAAATATCGGAAATATAAAAAATGCTGTTTTAGATTACAGTGGTGTAAGAGTTAATGAAAATTCAGAGCTTGTATATGAGTTTGTGGATTTTGGCGGAAGTAATGACGCAAAGCTGACAGTAGAATATGAAAAGCTCGGTACGGATGATATTTTAATGCATGTTGAAACAGATAATTCCGGAGATATTGCGATTTATAATCCGAATTTAAATTCAGATGCAGGAAAGACAGATATACTATTGGGCTCAAAGATATCCGGAGTTCGGAAGGTAAGAATTACATTCTCAGGGAGCGGTGAAGCGATAGTGAAAAGTCTTAGCTTTAAACAGACAATGTTTGAGGCTTTGGGACTTGAATGTCTTAACAACGCTGTATCAATGATTCTTCGTACAGAGCCGGAAAAGAACATTGCAGTCGGTGTGTTTGATACTAACGGCGGACTGAAAAGTGTTAAGCTTTACACATCAGATGAAAACGGTGAAGTGATAATTGAAAATGTGCAGGCAGACGGAAACGTTTTCAAGACAATGTTCTGGGAAGATATGCAAACATTGAAGCCGTTTGATGAAGCAATTCATTTAGGACTGTAAAACAGTTGTTCTGATAATTATTTTAAGAAAGAAGGAGATTTTTGTGATAGCTCTAAAAAAGAGGGCGCCGGATAAGACTTCGGCAGCTACAGCGTTCAGAAAAAAAGAACAGGCGGCGCTTCTTTCAATGCAGCTGCCGGGAATAATTTTTGTAATTATATTTTTCTATCTTCCTATGATAGGAATAATAATTGCATTCAAAGATTACAAATTCAATGCCGGAATTTTTGGAAGTGCATGGAACGGGGTTAAAAACTTTAAGTTTCTGTTTCAATCGAATACGTTTTTCACTCTGGTGAGAAATACGATTGGATATAATGTTGTATTTATTATACTTACAAAGGTTATAGGCGTATGGTGTGCGGTACTTTTATATAATATTAACTGTAAATTTGCCATAAAAATAATACAGAGCGGTATTTTCGTACCTTACCTTTTGTCGTGGATAGTAGTTTCTTATGTGAGTTATGCTTATCTTTCATATGAAACCGGTACTGTTAATAATATTTTAGCGGCATTGGGCTTTGAACGCATAACGTTTTATACAGAACCGAAATTCTGGCCGTTTATACTTGTGTTCTTCCAGCTATGGAAATCAATAGGCTTTGATACGCTTGTATATTACGGAACAATTCTTGCTATTGATACAAATCTTTTTGAAGCGGCAAGTCTTGACGGTTGTACATATCTTAAACGAATATGGTATATTGTATTGCCTCATCTTAAGACAACAATAATTATGCTTCTGATTTTGGCTATCGGCGGAATTTGCCGCTCGGATTTCGGATTGTTCTTCTATATACCTCAGGATACCGGAGCGTTATATGCAGTAACAGACACGCTTGATACTTATATAATGCGTGCGATAAGAACTTCAGGAAACTTAGGTTCGGCTTCGGCGGCAGGACTTATTCAATCGGTAGTGGGACTGCTTTTAGTATTGTTATCAAATTACATAGTCAGAAAAGTGGATGCTGACAGTGCGATATTCTGATTGGGAAGGAGGAGCTTATTAAATGATTGAAGGAAAATCAATGATTTTTGTAAAAGCAATATCATATCTGATACTTGCAATGGTGGTTGTTATATGCGTATATCCGTTTTTTATGATAGTTTCAGCTTCTTTTTCAACAGAGAGCAGTCTTATAAAAGAAGGATACGGATTTTTGCCGAGAGAATTTTCGCTTACATCATATAAATATATAATGAGTAATGGTGAAACGCTCTTTAATTCGTATATCATAACAATTTTAACAACTGTTGTGGGAAGTGCTCTGAGCCTTTTAATTACTGCAATGACGGCGTATCCGCTTACAAGAAAAAGCTATAATTTAAGAAATAAAGTGAGTTTTTTCCTTTATTTTACCATGCTTTTCTCGGGCGGAACAATACCGAGTTATATATTAATATCGCAGTATTTAAGACTTACAAATAATATACTCGTGCTTATAATACCGATGCTTGTAAGCGTGTATAACGTGTTTATAATGAGAACGTATTTTGCACAGATAAGCGATGCTGTTATAGAGGCGGCTAAAATCGACGGTGCAGGCGAGTATTATATATTATTTAAGATTGTAATGCCAATGAGTATAACAGGTCTTGCGACTATGCTTTTGCTGATATCGCTTTCATACTGGAATCAATGGTATGCGTGTCTTATGTATATGACAACAGATAAGAAGATAACGCTTCAATATTATCTTTACAGAACAATGAGTAATATTGAATCGATATTAAAGAGCAATAACATCAGCCTGCAGACAACTGAAATGCCGAGTGAAACAGCACGTATGGCGATGTGTGTACTGGGCGCCGGACCGATGGTTATTGTGTTTATGTTTTTCCAGAAGTACTTTGTACATGGAATAAGTGTTGGATCAGTGAAAGGATAAATTATAGTTTATCGCAGATAAACTATAATTTACAGTGAAATTTTTTGCCATAGGCAAAAAGTGAAATCCAACCATTATGGTTGGGTGAAATTCGCATAAATGCGAGTGAAATTTGCGGCCAATTTGCCGCAAGTTAT
>JAZTZP010000138.1:0-38675 GCA_045637525.1 Clostridia bacterium
GGAATGACGGCACAGTATGGAAATGACGGTCCGGGAGAATTTGTAAAATACGGACAGTTCACATTTACGGGTGAATACGGCTCAGACTATGTAGAATTGACGGAATATACGAATGGTGGCGCACATGGTGGCTGGTCAGTCTTTTATGATGCAGTAATGTTTGAAAAAGTCGGATCAGCACCTGTGATTACACTTCCTGAAACAGTAGGCAATGTTAATGAGCTCATAATTGAAGAAAACGGTAAAGTTTTACTTAACGGAGCAGAAGAATATACAGATAATTACGGTGGAGCAGGAGAGGTTGTTACAAACGGTACTGTTGATACCTTTACAGATGTGGAAAAATATCACGGTGGCTCAGCATACAGAGTAGAAGGTGGATTTACGACATCTAAAAGCATTAAATACTATCCTGTTCTGAATAAAGGTAAGTATAAGATTTATTATCTGAGACCGGTTGCGCCGTATCAGACATATATTTCCGTAACAGGTTCGGACGGAATGTACAAAGAACATCATTACACGGAAAATGAACCAAGTTCGATGGAATGGATTGAATCGGGCGTATTTACTGCTACGGGACAATATCGCGAGGATTGGATAATGCTTAGTGATATACCGGAAAGGGAAGATCTGGAATATATGAATAAAGGTTGGTCTACATATTTTGACGCTGTTAAGTTTGTAAAGATTGACTGTGATATGTCTGTTGAAAATGCAGGTATTGATACAGAAACAAAAATTTATTCTGCTGATATTTTAAATATTAATTATGATACAGCAAAAACGTTTGATGCTGCTGTGGCGGTTTATGACGGAACGACAAGAGAGATGAAGGATGTGTATTTACAAACTGCAATTGATATGCCTGATTCATTGCAAAGTGTGACTGTAACAACAGATGCTCTTGATTATTCTAAGGGCGATATAATTAAGATACTTGTACTTGATTCTATTGAGAATTTAAAACCGCTTAATGTTTATAAGTAAGATTTTGATCAGGTTGAGGTAATCAGTAATTTCATAGTAACTGTCGGAATTAACCGACAGTTACTATGAATCAATTTTTAAAGAATTTAATCGTTTCCTTGAAACTATGGAGGTGCTTTAGATGAAGAAAATTTTTGCAATATTTACTGCTATTTCGATTGTGGGAGCTGTTCAGTTTCCGGCGATAGCGAGTGAAGGCAATACTGTGCCGGATATAACATTGTCCGAAGTTATAGAAACGGTACAAACTCTTATACTTGAAGAAGATGGAAGTGCATATTTAAACGGCTCGGAAACTGCAGTAGAAAACTATGGTTCAGCGGTAGTAATCGGAAATATGACATCTGATACAGGAGACCGTTGGCATAATGGTTCATTGCTTAAACACAATTATACCGGTACCCAGAAGAATAAGGTAAGATATTATCCTGTACTTCAACGTGGTGAATACAATGTATATGTGTTTATACCGAATTGGGGTTATATAGTACCTACAGTATGTACTGCGTCGGAAGATAATACGACACAGATAGAAGCACCATGGGAAGTAATAGGAGGCATGGCTAATTCCGGTTTAAACGGCCCGGGCGAATTTATAAAATATGGACAGTTCACATTTACGGGAGAATATGGCTCAGACTACATAGAATTGACAGAAGGTATAGGATATAGCGGACCGCATGGCGGCTGGTCAGTACTTTATGATGCTGTTAAATTTGAAAGAATTCCTAAAGTAGCTTTTGATGTATTTGACGATAATATGAAGATGTATTCATATAATCAATTAAACCGTGAAGCAAATTATATTGATATAAAGCTTGCCGGTGACAGCTTTTGTGATACGGTTGACGAATCGCAGTTTCATATAAGCGGTTTGCCTGCAGGAATTTTGTTGGACAGAATAGAAAAACTTGAAGATAATGTTGTCAGAATGTATTTTACATCGGAAGATAATATCTTTGTTACATCTGATACGACTTTTAGTGTAAAAATATCAGCAGAGGCTACAAGTAATTGTACAATAGATAGTGATTATGTTGAATGTGTTATAAATGCACCGGAAAGATTTACAATTGAAGCGAGTGCTGAGCATAACGGTAATGAGCTTGAGCTTACTGCAAGCGTTATAAATACCATGAACAAAACAGACAGCGGAGTGGTGTTGTTAGGTGTTTATGACGGTGCTGAAATGATAGATAAGAAAATAATTGAATTAACCAATATAGAACGCGGTACAGAAACTGATATCAGTGAGAGTTTTGATGCGCCGGAAAGTGCAAATATTAAAATTTTTGTGTGGGACAAGATTCTTTATATAGATGAAAATGGATTAATGTGCGGTGGTGAGTCTTTGGCGGTTCCTTTCTTATTAAGGGAGGAGGAAGAAAAAGCAAAAACGAGCGAAAACACTTCACTTACTGTGGAGGTGAACAGCGTAAATGAAAGCGTTAATTTATCCGGTGCGATAATTTCACCGGAGAAAAAGGTGCCTGTTGTTGTTATGCTTGAAACAGACGACGGAGAAGAGCTTGCTCATTTTGATGAGATTTTGGTCAGCGATGATAATAGTTATAATTATACATACATTATGAATAATCCTGTGGATGATACTCCTTATACGGTGTATGTTCAGGATTTTGGCGGCGGTGATAAAGCTTCTTTTAAATTTTATTCCGCGGCTTTCAAAGATAGTGTGGTAGATATTGCAAAGGGAAAAACAGGTGATGAATTTGTAAGTTTTATCAAGGACAATGTTGTTATTCTTGATATTAATATATCGGAGTCCGGCGATTATGCAAAATTGTCGGATGAAGCAGAAGCTGATTTTTGGACTGAGCTTGAGAAGGTTATGGCAGATTGTGATAATCATATGGATTTTAAATCTGATTTTAAGGAAACAGTTACAAATATGATGATTATTGACAGTCTTAATGAAGCGGATAATGCGGATGATTTTGTAGGAATTCTGGAAAATAAGTATGAGTTTTTCGGGATTTTATTAACAGATGAATACAAGAGTGATTTTAAAGATTTTGCAGCAGTGGTGGCAGAAGATATGAAGGATATTACATATCATAACCGCAGTGCTGTTACAGATGATTTTTATGACAGACTTCTCAGTGCTGTATTAAATTCAATAGATGATACAAATCGTGCGGCAATGAGCAATAAACTCAGTCTCTATAAAAATATGATTGGAATCAATGAGAAGTTTTTCGGAAACAGACACAGCACATACATAAAATATATGATGGGTAAGACTTATGTGTCAGCAGAAGACATTAAGAAAAAAACGGATGAAGCTATTGTGTGGGGTGATAAACAGTTTGCTCCACCGTCCTCAGGCGGAGTGAGCAGCGGAGGCACAGGCGGCGGTGGCGGTAGCGCAGGAGGCTCTAAAAAACCATCGGGTTCTGTTGTAAGCAGTATTGTGACAGACTTACCTAAAGAACCGGTTATTACTGCTGAGGAAGCGAATGCGGCATTTTCAGATCTTGACAGCGTTTTGTGGGCTAAGACACAGATTGAAGCTCTTGCGCAAAAGGGTATTGTTTCCGGTAAATCAGAAAAAACATTTGCACCGAATGATTATGTTACACGTGCAGAGTTTGTAAAAATGCTTGTACTTGCATTCGGTACATACAATGAAAGTCTTGTTACCGAAAGCTTTACAGATGTAACAGCAAATGACTGGTTTTACAGTTATATAGCTAATGCAGTGGACAGAGGAATTATAAAGGGCAGAGAAGATGGAAGCTTTGGTGTTCATGACACCATAACCCGTGAGGATATGTGTGTTATGGTGTACAGACAATTGGAAGCGATTGGGGAAAATATTGATAGTGTATCGAATGAATTTGCAGACAATGCCGATATAAGCGATTATGCCGTAAATGCGGTTAATGCTATGAAAGGTGCAGGGATTGTGAACGGTGTTGACGAAGAGACCTTTGCACCGAAAATTAGCTGTACAAGAGCTATGGCTGCCAAGGTGATATTTGAGGCATGCGAGTATATAAAATAGTTTGTTTGTAGTTTTTGGATAAGCGGGGGATTCGCCTGCCATATCACAGAAGGAGGATGAATAAATGAAGGTAATCAAATATTTAATTGTAAGCTTGCTGATGTTTCTGACGGCTGTTGTTGGCGTTAGTGCAGAAAGTACAGATATAAAATATAATTTGATTGATGCGCTTGATGTTTTGCCGGTGGCAGAATATAAATCTGAAACTCCTGTAACAAGGGCGGAGTTTGCATATATTGTGTCTGCCGTATCAGGAATAAATACGAAGAATCATTCAAATCCCGGAGAGGTGTTTTACAAAGATATTCCGGCGGAGCATGAGTATGCTCAGTACATAAATGCAGTGTCAAGACTTGATATTATGAGAGGCTTTTCGGACGGTTTGTATGAACCTGAATATTCTGTGACATATACAGATGCGGCATATGCGTTTGTAAATATACTCGGGTACAGACAGGATGCGGAAAGAATCGGATATCCTATGGGGTATATTATGAAAGCGGAAGAACTTGGACTGTTCAGATATGTAAACAGAAATTCTTATATTTCTCAGAATGATATGAACATGATTATATATAATGTTCTGACTTCAAAAAGACGTGTAGTAACATCATTTGGAGATGATTACAGTACATATGGTGATGACAGCGAAAATACTCTGTTGTATGATGTTTTTGGTGTAACTGAGATAAAAGGTATTGTTACTGCAAATGCTGTGTCGGCAATTGACAGTGTGAATGGTGTTGGTGAAGGAAATATCAAAATTGGCAGTGAGGTTTATAATGCAGTAGCTGATGCCCAGGCATATCTCGGTTATAATGTTGTTGCTTTCGTACAGTTGGATGATGATAAAATTATTTCGATTAGTGCAAAGGATACTGGGGTTATAAAAATATGGGATGAGGATATTGGTGAAAATACAACGGCAGATGCTGTAAGTGCATATGTTAATTCAAAATTAAAAACATATATTATGGATGATGATTCAGAATATCTGTATAATGGTGTTTATGCTCAGAATCTGACTCGTGATGATATTCTGATTGAGTCCGGGTATATAGAGCTTATTGATAATGATAACGACAATGACTATGATATACTGAGTGTTACGGAGTATGAGTTTGCGTTTGTATCCTATGTTTCGCCTGTTTCGGAAACTGTTGTTGATAAGTACGGAAAGAATTTGCGGCTTGAAAACAAGTCGTATAAGATTTTTTTGAACGGTACACCGATACCGATAACAGATCTGGTTGAATATGACAGTATAAGCTATACAAGAAGTAAAGATGACGATAATTACTGTATTTTTGTAATAAGAAACGAAGAGTTTTCCGGTTCCGTTTCAGGAGTATCGGAAGAGGAAAGTGTTATAATAGATGCAGGTGCAGAATATGATGTAAGTCCTTATTATAATGAGCTGATATCCGACGGTAAGGCTTTTCCGTTATCAATCGGACTGGAAGCAGTTTATTATACGGATATAAGAGGAAGAATATTTGCGTTTGAAATGATGCCGGCGACAGAGCGTACCGAACAGTACGGATTTTTGATTAAGGTTGCAGGTGACTATGAAGAAGACGGTGTAATAGCGAAGATGTTGAAGGTTGACGGTAATGTTGCAACATTACTGGTTGCAAAAAAAATAAGAGTTGACGGTAACTGGTATGATGAAGACACAAGCTTTATTCAGGATATAGCTACTGATGGTAATTATGTGAGAAGAGTTGTTAAATACCTTACAAACGGTAATGATGAAATTTGTAAAATTGATACTCCGATAATGGGTACAAATGAAGTGTGGGGAATTGACCTTACAGAAGATTTTGTTCCTGAAAACAGTAATGGTACATGGTGTAATGCTGACGGCGGAATCTTAGACGGCAGATTTTATGTTTCAAACCGTACGATAGTATTTACGGTTCCCGATGATTCATACAGGGATGATTACACAATGTATACCGTATCAAACGGACTTGCGTTTACAAATGCGAGTACGAATTATAAAGTACACGGATATGACCTTGATGACGAATTTATTGCAAGCGTAGCTGTCCGGGAAACCGGAGGGGGCGGTGATATACCCAGAAGTGCAAAAGCCTATATGATAAAAAAATTTATAACTGTTTTTGATGAAAATACAGAAGAGGTTGTTCCGGGAATTATTTTGATGGATGGGACAGAGATTTTAGTGAAAAACAAAGAACTTATCACCGGTCTGGAAAAGGGAGATATTATCCGTTTTGCAAAAGATGCAAAAGGCTTTGTTGATGCACTTTCTTTAGTGCTTGATTCATCGCAGAAAAAAATTCCGACATCTGTGTCAGGATCGGAAGGAGGGGGAAGTTACTGGATTTTCCGCGGCGAGGTGAGATATGGTACTCATTACCTGATAGAGGCAAACTCGCAGAGCTTTATCGCAGCACAGTTGCCTGAAACAGAATCAGATACGTATATGTTTGAAAGAAACGGTGTCAGATATCCTGTACGCTATGCAGACAATAACCTCACACGGTTATCTCTGTTTGCGTACAGATACAGCGGCAAGGTATATGTATATGATAAAGCTGAGAACGAAATAACCGAGAGCGATATGTCTGCTTTAGAAGATGCTCTTTACAAAAACAATCCGGATGCGAGAATTTTCATTGATCAGGTATATGGCACTGTTGTAAGATTATATGTAATTAAATAATAACTGTGTGTTTTGAAAGGAAGTGCTTGAATTTGAAAAAATTAATAAGTATATTAATGTCTTTTGCATTTGCAGTTTCATCTGTAATGGCAGGTGCGGAGAGTGTTGAGGAACAAACACCGGTTGCAGATATTGTCGAAGAAGTACCTGTTATGAAAGAATTGTATGTTTCCGTAAACGGCTCGGATTCTAATGACGGCTCGAAAATCAGACCATTTGCGACAGTTGAAAAAGCGAAAGAGGAGGCAAAAAAATATAATGATAATATGACGGGCGATATTGTTATAAATATCGGTGCGGGAGTATATTACGTTGACAAAACTCTTTATTTTACAAAGGATGATTCTGCCTCAAACGGTTATTCTGTTATATTTAAAGGAGATGACGCTGAAAAGACAATTTTGAGCGGCGGCAGGCAAATAACAGGCTGGAAGTTGCATGACGGAAATAAAAATATCTGGTCTGCAGATGCAAAAGGGATAGACTCAAGAACGATGTTCGTTAACGGTGAACGCAGAAACAGAGCGGCTCATACGGCAAATCTTCCGAACATTGTAATGTCAGCAGAACCTGAATATACTGTCGAAGGAAATAATATATTTGCAGATATTCCCAATATTACCGATGTTGAAATTATATGGATGCTCAGTTTTTCCGACTGGAGAATGCCAATCACCGGAATTAACGGAAATAAGATTGATTTTCCGGAAATTGCAGATGGTTACGGGAATGCCAAAGGTGTTCCGATGCGTGTTGAGAATGCGTATAAATGGCTTGATGAAAAGGGTGAGTGGTATCTTGATAAGTTGGCCGGGAAAATCTATTATATTCCGAAAGACGGAGAGGACATGGCAAAAGAGGTTGTGACTTTGGGAGTTCTTGAGGAAGTTATAAACATTGAAGGTACGGAAAAAGAGTTTGTGAAAGGCTTATCCTTTGAAGAGCTTACTGTAAAAGATGTAACATGGCTCGGGCCGAATGATCCGGATTATGGTTATGCAAATTTCCAGGCAGGATTTTGCCGGGAATTTGATAAGCATTACGGAGACAACGACAAATATAATGTAAATGCTGCCATTCATGCGGTTTTTGCTGAAGACATAAGGGTAAAACGCTGTATTGTAAGAAATTGCGGCGGTGCGGGAATATGGTTCAGAAAAGGTATTCACAACTCGGATATAGTGGGAAATGTAGTATATGATATTTCACAAAACGGAATTATGACAGACAGTACTTTTCCCGGACAGTCATGTAATCCGGTAACAATTTGTGATGGTATTTCTATAGAAAATAATATAGTGCATGATGCTGGTATAGAATATCTTGGTGCAGTTGGTATTTTTGGCGGTATGCCGAGAAACAGTTCGGTTTCACATAATATAGTTTATAATATTCCTTATACCTGTATATCATTTGGATGGGGCTGGATGAATCAGTGGACAAAGGATCCCGAAAAAATTGATGAATATCCGATGCTTAATGTTGGTAACCGGGTGAATAACAACTATGTATATAACGGAATGACAAAGCTTCGTGACGGAGGCGGACTGTATTTTCTGGGAGTTTTACCTGAGCTTGAGGTAAAGGGAAATGTTGTTGCAAATATGGGTAAGAATGAGTCGTTTGCATATTATTTTGACAACGGAAGTCGTTGGGCTACTTTTACAGAAAATGTTTGTTATGATGTTGCTGTGGCGCTTTACTCAAAAGGTGCAGATAATGAGTTTTTTAATAATTATTTCGATGTATCGTTTGATAATACAAGTGTAATCGGGGATCAGAGACAGGGGCATTCGGAATATAAATCACTTGCAGTTCAGGATGAAAGTCATAAAAATAAGATTTATGATAATGTGGTTGTAAAAGACGGCAATTTTCCGGATTTTATTATGATGAATGCAGGGGTTGAATACGAGTATCAGGATTTGGCAGGTCTTGTGGGTAGCAAAGACGAAAATATTGCAACTGTAAAAACGGCTAAGGCTAAGGTTTTAAAACAAAACGGTACATACGGAAAGTTTATAACCGGTAAAGGATATGCTGCGGCTATTGATAAAAATACAGAAACTGAAATGAAAGCGACGGGAAAAGAGGCATGGACTTGTGATGTTGATCTTGGAAACAAGAGACATCTGACATCGTTTAAGATTGTGTTCGGAACAAATGTACCGGAAAAAGTAAAAATTACGGTTTCGGAGGATGCAAAGAATTTTACGGAAATACCGGTTGATGTTATTGAAAAGGAAAATGTGTTTGAAATTGATGAAGTTGTAAGAAAAATTCAAATACAGGTACTTGAGGGCGAAATGTCAATTGCAGAGCTGGAAGTGTATGCAGATGATTTTATTTCGGTTGTCGATGAGACCGACAGGTTTGCAAATTTTAAACTTGTAACTTTTGATGATATAAGTGGGCACTGGGCACAAACAGATATTGAATATCTTGCAAGTCTCGGGATTGTAAAGGGAGACTATGATGATAAGTTTTCGCCTGACAGAGCAATAAGCCGTGCTGAATGGATTGCACTTATAACAAGGGTTTTTGAAATTCAGAAAGAAGTGTATCTGAATGAATATGCCGATGTTTCAGATACAGACTGGTTTGCTGACAATATACAGGCAGCAAGAAATAAAGGTCTTATCAGATTACTGATTTCAGAAGGCAGAGTATATCCTGAAAAAGAAATTACAAGGGAAGAGGCAGCGTATGTCCTTATGAACTGCGGAATAGAAGTGAAAGAGAAGTCGGTAGTTGATTTTGTCGATATTGATAAAGCGTCTTATGAATTCCGAGAAGGTATATTGAGCGTTGCTTCAAACGGATTTATGACAGGTCGTACAGACAGTGAGTTTGCTCCGAAAAACAGCCTGACAAGAGCAGAAGCGGCAACTATTGTTAAACGTGTATTGGATGTATAAAAAAGCTTGTTTTATGAAAGGAAATGAAGAGAATGAATCCTCATATTTTATACTGGAAGTGGAATGATGAGGTGCTTTGTGAAGATGTAATGCGTAAAAAAGCACTTGATATAGTAAACAGAAGCTGTTTTGATTATATTTATATATGCTTTCACTCGGTATCACCTGAAAATCATATTCTGTCAAGCGACAGAGGAGTGGAAATGCTCAGAAAATGTGTTGAACTTTTTGGAAAGTACGGACGTAAGGTTATTATAGATACAGAGCTTGCTGTTGAAGGGGAGTATATAAGACAGAATTTCAGCAATTTTTTATGGAATACGAAAATGTTTTGCAAAACGCTTGATAAAAGAGGATCTTTACATGCTGATGCTGAAAATACATCACGTATTCTCGGATGCTGGGTTGTTGATTCTGTTAAAGATAATACTTTTGAAAATCCTGTTGATATTACAGATTTGTGCAGTATTGAAAATGATGAATTTATTGTATCAGAAAATATCTGTAATTCAGAAAAACAAATCATATACTATCTTGCAAAGCAATTAAGCCGTGAGGATTTCTTCAGTTCTGAATTTTCCCATACAAAACGAAAAATATTTGAGCGATTGGACGGAATACCTTTCGGTGGTTCTGCTACGGATGAGATGGGTATGGGTGTTTCGCTTTACGGTGAACAGAAAAATAAAAATGAAGTTTTAAAACCGATTGATGAGCTTGATATAAATAAAATAAATTTTTATTCGGAATGGTTACCGTACAGCGATAATATGTCGGCTCAGTATGAAGAAAAATACGGTGAACCGCTTTCACAAGCTTTTTTGTACTTTTGGCATAAAGAGATGGGAAATGAAGAAAAAAGTATTGCTGTTGTAAATAATTTCTTTGAGCTTATAAGAAAAAGATGTGCTGAGATTGAAACCGAGCATTATAATCTTACTAAAGAATTTTTTGGCGAAGATGCTTTTGTGGCGGCTCATCCGACATGGTGGGGCGATGAGCTTGATAATAATTTTGAGCAGTACTATAACGGTTTTGACTGGTGGGAAACAAAAAGAGACTATGCTCAGACAGACGAGCTGATTCTGATTCCCATACGACTTGCAATGGCAAGAAAGTGCAGTGAAAATATATGGTATAATATGTGGTATTCAATGAGAACTATGAATATTAAGTCATATTATAAGGAAACATATACAAATGTTATATACAGCGGAAGGACGCATTATTTAGGCTATGAATGTTATGAGCCGGGAATTGTTTTATGCCTTAATGCAGAAGATTATCTTGAAAAAGTCAGCGAAACTGAAAACAAAGTAGCGGCTCTTGATAAATTGCAAAAATCTTCACCGGATTCAAGAGTTCTTGTTATATTCGGATATGAAGCAGCAACCAATCATTTTATTTCTGATCCGGATTTAATGAGAATTGAACGCCGGGGAACAATTATGCATAACGTTTTAAAGGCAACTAAAGAATTATTCGACTATCCGTACCTTTGCGAGCTTGTGCCTTCAACGGAAATAGATAATGATTTTGTTAAATTTGCCGGAAATAAAGTTACTTATTGCGGACATGAATATGATGCAGCAGTATTATTATATCCTGACGGCATAACTAA
The DNA here is from genome assembly GCA_045637525.1 of Clostridia bacterium. Lineage (GTDB taxonomy): Bacteria > Bacillota > Clostridia > UBA1381 > UBA1381 > JAZTZP01. The sequence goes on from JAZTZP010000138.1 coordinate 11,247, forward strand.
AGCTTCATGTGATAAAATAAAAGCATTTGAAGCCGATGGCGGAAATCTTATTGTTTGCGGAAAAATAAGTACATTCCATGATGGTGAAAAAGCGGATAATATATCTTTTGGCGGTGCTGATTGGTTTGAGGAGGCAGATGGTCATTTGATAGGAACACTTTTAGACAAAAAAGGTATCAGAAAAAATAAAGATAAAAATTATTGCGTATTTGAAGATGGAAGTGTCACAATTGCAAATCCGATGGCTGAAAAAAGTGTTGATAACGGAGTTGTTTGTGATGAGTTTGGAATATCTGAAGATAGATGTGACATCGTATTTATTGATTCGGAAGGAAAACGGTATTATATATAAATATAACTTAGACAATTGACAATTTATTTTTTTTAGTGTATAATAGATAGTATAGGATACGAATGATGCTGTGTGACAGCGGAATGGAGACGAAAATGAAAGTTTTGATTGTTGATGATAATATAACAGATCTTAACGGCGTATGCGATTTTACTCCGTGGGATAAGCTGGGATGCCAAGTTGTCGGAACGGCAAGAAACGGCAAAGACGGGCTTTTAGAGGCGCAAAAAACTATGCCGGATCTGATAATTGCAGATATTTCAATGCCTGTTATGGACGGTATAACCATGTGTCAGCAGATACGTGAGGTTCTTCCGAACGTTCATGTTATTTTCCTGAGCTGTCTTGAGGATTTTGATATGGCAAAACGGGCAATTAATCTCGGAAGGTGCGAATATATAACAAAGCCCTTAGAGATTGACAGCATTATAAAAAGTATATTAAAAATTAAAAATGCACACGAATCGGAAATCAAAAAGGAACTCAGAATTTTCAATCTTGAAAAGGAGATGAAAAAGCTTCATCCATATCTTGTGAGAAATTTTCTTCGTGATGTTTTACTTGATATATCGCCCAATAAAGGTTTTAATAACCGCCAGGCACGTGAGCTTGATATAGATGTTCAGAGCAATTATTGTATTATTCTTTTTGAAATTAATAATATTTCCGATGAATACTCAATTGTTAATTTGTTTCTTACGGATATGCTTAACAGCGTTCTGCTTCCGGCATACAGCGGATGGATTATAGATATTGGATATGGTCTGACTGCCGCGGTGCTTACAGGTGATGTTGACTACGATAAACTGATTGAGGTTTTAAGTGACATACAGGTTCAGGTTAGTGAGGAAATGGAGGTGTCGCTTGCGATATGCATAGGTGATAGAGAAATCAAATTCGGACAGCTTCATAATGAGTTTTTTCGGCTTAATGAAATTTTAAAGGATAATTTGTTTTCATCCCTTAACAGTATAGTGTTTGCTGATGAAATTCAGACGAAAGATGTACGAAGTATTAATGAAATGAATTTCTCAGAGCTTCAGAATGATATATCTATTGTACTCCAGTCTGAATATGATGATGCAGCCGTATGTATGATTGAAAAGTATATACAGCCGGGTAATGAGGTGGATATAAAATCTATGAGCTGTTATATTATCTGCAATCTTAACGTTGTACTTTATAAGATGAATGCATTAGCGGAAGACATAAGTATAGAGCAGTTTCTTACAGAAGTAATACATTGTAAAAACTACTCCGAAATAAAAAAGTGTCTTTCAAATATATTTTTAAAGTGCAGAAAAATAGTTTCGGTTGATAATAACACATCGGCGGAATATGTGGTAAACAGAGTGAAAAAGATTATACATGAAAATTATGCGTCTATAGAAACGATTGAGGATATAACCGATAAACTCTATATCAGCCTTTTGTACGCTAACAGGATTTTCAAGCAATATACGGGCAATACGATATATAAATATCTTATTCAGGTACGTATGGAAAAGGCGGTGGAGCTTCTCAGCAATTCTTCATGTAATGTGGGAGAGATAGGAGAAGCGGTCGGTTTTCGCACGGCAAGATATTTTTCTACAGTATTTAAAAACTATACCGGTATGACTCCTAAGCAGTACCGTATAAAAAGCGTGGAAGCAGATAAAAACTGAAAAAATTTTACCCAATTGGTGAAGGGAGTTGAGAGTTATAATCATGATTGCAAGAATGAAGAAGAATACGCTGAATTATAGTATCAGCAATGCTATTTTTATAATGGTTGCATGCAGTTTGTTTGTGATTATAACTGTCTTTTGCTGGTGGGTAACTTTAAGACAATGGAAAACGATAAAGTATACTGCCGATACAGAATTTTCAAAAACCATAGGTTATATAAATGCAGAGCTCGACACATATATTGAAAACAGTATAATGCTTGCCACAAATGCTGATTTTGTGAGAATTTTAAGGACAACGTATCCTGAAAGCAGTCAGGCAAGAACCGATGCGACTGTAAAATTATCAAATTTCTTTAACATTGTACCGGTGAGAACAGAAATTGATAAGCCGGCATACATGGTTTATTCCGATAATTCTACCATGTATAAAAGCAAGTATTTTCAAAGACTGTCGGATATTCCGGATTTTGATGTTACGAAGGCACTGGATGCAAATGATTATTTGCAGATTTTATGGACTGTTGAAAATGAAAATTCGTTTGTTTTTTACAGAGAAATCGACAGTGGCGAGGTATACAGAAATATTTTGCGTGTTGAGGTATATCCGGATAAAATTAATTCCTATGTCGAAAATTGCAGTGATGAGAATTTTTATGCGTCGTTTGAGCAGTCAAAAGACGGTAATGTGTATGACAAATCAGCGATACTCAGAAATAACAAGCCTTTATACTTATGCATTCCGCATAGTGTAAGGGATAATCTGATTACGAGAAACATTTTAATTTCTGTAGTTGCATTTTGTGTACTGTGTGCTGTGTTCTTATTTATAATAAATTTGTTTACAAAGCGTATGACTAAGGATATTTATAATTTTATTGAAAGTATAAATACAGATGAGCTGTTTTTAGATTTCAATGTGAGCGATACACATAAATACGTGGAATTTGAGGTGATAAAGAATAAAATTATAGAGCTTGTTTTAAGCTTAAGAAAATTACATGAGCAGATTGAAGAGACGGAAAAAGAAAAACAGCATGCTGAACTGGAGCTTGCACAGTCAAAGTTTAATCCGCATCTTTTGTATAACACATTGTCGGTCATTAAATGGAATTTAATGCGGGGTACAACCGAAAAATTAGCATCTGTTATAGATATTCTTACAAACTATTACAGGGCTGTATTAAAGCATGATACAATAATAGCTCTTAATGAAGAACTAAGCCTTATAGAGCAATATATACACATAATGGAGATTACTCATGCAGAAGAGTATAAGGTTGTATTCAGTATTGAGGAAAAGCTTAAGGGCACAAAGGTAATAAGACATACCCTGCAGCCGTTGGTAGAAAATGCAATTTTACACGGATTAAATCAGCGCGGAGGCACTATAATAATATCTGCATACTGTAAAGATGACGGATTCGTAATATCCGTAAAGGACAACGGATATGGAATGAGTCGTGAAAAAATTAACGAAATATGCTCTGATAATTATGAATCTGTATATTCAAGCTACGGTATTAAAAATACAAAAAACAGGCTGTCGGTGTTTTTCGGTAAAGAAAACTTTGATTTTAAGATTGAAAGCAAGGAAAATGAATTTACCGAAATAAAACTCATAATTAAAAAAATGAGTTGAGTATTTTTTCTTCGGTCAACCATTCCGATATGTTGTTGTTTTCGTCTATTACGCATACGACAGAATATTTATTGGGATTAAATTTCATGGCAGTTGTTCGAAGATCTGAATTTTTGTCATGGAGAACGAGTTGCGGATGTTTTTTATGAGCTGAGTTTTTGTTTTTATAAAAAATCAGCTCTTTTATATAGTCTGTGTTGTATTTTTCGCCCTGGGTAAAAATATTTGCGGCGGCGGTGAGCGCAAGTACGAAAACAGAGTAATTCGTTCTGTTTTTTAATATAAGCAGAGCTCCTCCCGTAAATAAAAGTATACACATTATAAAAGATATTACTTTCATGACATTTTCGGCAGATTTTACACCGATTTTGCATGAAAGTATTTTTTTTGCCGTCATACCGCCATCTAACGGAATAACAGGAAGCATATTTGTCATAAAAAGAATAATATTGGATAAATAAAAGAAATCCGCATACATCCATTTTGGGAACAGATATTTTACACAGAGTGCCATAAGTATATTTGAAAGCGGACCGGACAGGTAGAGTATTATTTCATCCGATAATGCGCGTACGATTTTGTTTTTAAGCCTGAGGCATACACCGAACGGTTGTATGGTGATGTATGCCGGCTTAAGACCAATTAAAATTGCTGCAAAAAGATGAAAAAGCTCGTGTATGAGCATTATTCCGTAGGTAATAGTCAGCAGTGAAAGATTTTTACTGAAGTAGAAAAGGACAAACAAAAGAAGCGTAAGGGGGCTTATATATATTCCGCTTGAAATCTTAATCATAATTAATCACCAATCTATAATATTAAGTTGGTTAAAGAAATATACTTGTTACTTTAATTTATTTTTGAAAAATGAAAAAGCTGCTCCGGATTTTTCTGTTTGTTTTGATAGAAAAAGAATGCAGGGCGAGGTAAGGCTTTTTTTGTTCTTTAAATATAAAGAAACTGTATAGTTTAAACCGAAGCGATATGCATCGGTTATTAATGCAATAAAAATTATCAATATTATAAGTAAAAATTTTTTCATAACATCACATCCGTTAATCAGTTTATATCAATTATTTTATCTTATTCGCGTAAAAATATTCTGTGACTGAAAGAGCCGGATTTTTTGCTCTTTGGAAAAAAATATGTCGCTTATCGTAAAAAATGTGTCGTTTGTCGTGAAATGAACATAAACACAAAATATTGTGATATACTTAAGCCATAATAAACAATGACACAAAATAAAGGAGGAATTTTAAAATGATTTGCGGAGAATGCGGAAGAAAATTACGTAGTAGTGCAGTGTTTTGTGATGAGTGCGGCGGAACTGCTTTTAAAGCAACTTTCGGACCTAAAAAGCGTTCAAATGCAATCGCTGCAAAGAATATAACAGTATATATTATATTACTCGCAGTAGTAAATGCTGTATTGTTTGCACTTGCATCGATTTTATAAAAAGATTTTTAAATCTTCAACCTGCTAAACCCCAATCCCCGGGGCAAAAAGGAAATCTTTTTTTGAACAGGCAAAATTGCGCACTTTTTCGCGTGATTTACTATGTTATAAAAATTATATCGTTTGTTAAAAAAATAATTAATTAATAATACATACAAATAATAAGTCTGAGGAGGAATTTTTAATGAGTAAGTTTTGTGTAAAATGCGGAAGACCAATAGAGAACGGAGATGTGTGCGCCTGTGGAGGCGGAGCTGTGAATTATCAGGATGCTTCTGATCAATATGGAAGTACATATGTAAATCCTGTACAGCAAAATCAGCAGTATGGCGCACAGCCATATGCACAGCCATATGCACAGCAGTATGGTACTCAAACGTATGCTGCTCAACCGTATGTTCAGGAAGCCGGCGGACAGTATGCGACACAATATGGTCAGCAGTATAATCAGCCGTACGGAAATCAGTATGGTCAATACGGCGGACAGCGTAGCAGAGCATATACAAACAGAAATACCCAAGGTGTTGATTTTGATGCGAAAAAAGCTGAAAGTGCATGGATAAATTTTAAAAACAGGGTTGGCATAGGCGAGCCGGAAACGAATGGCGAGGACAAATACGAAAGAGGCAAGAATATAGTGCCTGAGTGTGTGAAGGCTGTTGATGGTGAAGTGCCGGTGAAGCAATATGTTGTTGCTAAATTAAGAAGCATTCCGATGCTGCATTGGGCTGAGGGGCGTATTCAGGTAACAAGCAAACGTGTGATTTTCAGAGCTCCCGGACGCTGTATTACGGGTAAAACTGTTTTGCAACACGAGTTTGATATTAATGAAATATCGGGTATTGAGGCTAAGAAGGAACCGCATTTTGGTTTGTTTGAGATTATGCTTGCGTTAATATGCAGTTTTGCTGTATCATCGCTGATATCAATTATGTTTGCTGCTGCATATGATGTGTCGAAGGTGCTCGGTGTAATTCTTGCGTTGTTGGGTATGGTTGCAGGAGTTGTTCCGCCATTTGTTTTGAACAGGAAGTTTTTATTAAAAGCAGTTACTGTTGGTGCATCGGTCGGATGTGTATCTGTGTTGTCTGCGGCAATGCACGGAAATCCGTTTTCGCTTATTTTAATGGGTTTAGTTGTAATTCTCTGGATTATATGTATTGTGTTATGCGGATTGAAAACAAGCCTTGCTATTTACATAAAGACAAAAAATGCTGACAGCGCCATTACTATCAGGAAAAACGGAAGATTGTGGTATGCTAAGTCTGCAAGCGGATTTAATGAAGTGTTCCCGCTCTCTGATACTGAGAAAGCAATAAGAGAATTGGGTGCGGTAATCAGAGACATTCAGGAGCTTGGTGAGCAGGGCGTAAATAAGTGGAGAAAATAAAATTTCGGGAAGAATGTTTTACGATAACGGCGGTTTAGAAGTGTTTTCAGACCGCTGTTATTTTTATGCAAAAAAAGTTTAAAAAAGCTCTTGACAAAGCAGGATAAAAGTGGTATAATTAATTACAAACATATGTTCGATAATATGTAAAGCAAATGTAATCACTAAATGCTTGACATATAAAGGTTAAAATGGTATAATTTTTAATACAACACTATATAGTGTGTTTGCAAGGTGAAAAAACAAATTATGATAACAATATATAGAGAGGAGAAAAGGGCATGATTGTAGTAAAAAAGGATAACACAAAAGAAGAATTTAACGTGCAGAAGGTAGTAGTTGCGGTGAATAAATCGGCTAACAGGGCTCTGATAAAGTTTACTAAAGCTGAAACTGATTTTATTTGCAACTTTGTCGAAGAAAAGGCTTTGTCGCTTGGGAAGGATGAAATTTCTATTGCCGAAATGCATAATATCGTTGAAGGTGCGCTTGACAGAATAAATCCGAAAGTTGCAAAGAGTTACCGTGATTACCGTAATTACAAGCAGGATTTTGTTCATATGCTTGACGAGGTGTATAAAAAGAGCCAGTCTATTATGTATATTGGCGATAAGGAAAATTCAAATACGGACAGCGCCCTTGTATCTACAAAGAGAAGTCTTATATTCAATCAGCTTAATAAAGAGCTTTACAAAAAGTTTTTTATGACTACCGAGGAGCTGCAGGCTTGCAGAGATGGGTATATTTATGTTCATGATATGTCGGCAAGACGTGATACCATGAACTGTTGTTTGTTTGATGTTCAGAATGTTCTTGCAGGTGGTTTTGAAATGGGTAACTTATGGTATAATGAACCTAAAACGCTTGCGGTTGCATTTGACGTTATAGGAGATATAGTGCTTTCTGCGGCAAGTCAGCAGTACGGCGGATTTACTGTGCCGGGTGTTGATATGATTTTAGAACCTTATGCTGAAAAATCTTACCGGAAATACATAGAAAAATATAAGGCTATGGGCGTTGATGATGAAATTGCTGAGCGTGAAGCGGAAAATGATGTCCGCATTGATTTCGAACAGGGATTTCAGGGTTGGGAATACAAGTTTAATACCGTTGGCTCAAGCAGAGGAGATTATCCGTTTATAACTGTTACAGCCGGAACGGGAACGGGGCGTTTTGCAAAAATGGCGATGCTAAGCATGCTTAAGGTCCGAAAGAACGGTCAGGGCAAAAAGGGGCATAAAAAGCCTGTTTTGTTCCCTAAGATTGTATTTTTGTATGACGAAAAGCTCCACGGACCCGGTGGCGAGCTTGAGGATGTTTTTGATGCCGGAGTTGAGTGCTCGTCAAGAACTATGTACCCCGACTGGCTGAGTCTTACCGGTGAGGGATATGTGGCTTCTATGTATAAAAAATACGGCAAAATAATATCGCCTATGGGGTGCAGAGCATTCTTGTCACCGTGGTATGAACGCGGCGGAATGAAGCCGGCGGACGAAAACGATGTGCCTGTTTTTGTCGGAAGATGGAACATAGGAGCAGTGAGTCTGCATCTTCCTATGATATATGCAAAGGCAAAACAGGAGAGTAAAGATTTTTATGAGGTTTTAGACTATTATTTAGAGCTTATACGTCAGCTTCATATAAGAACTTATGATTACCTCGGCGAAATGCGGGCTTCTACAAATCCGCTTGCTTATTGCGAGGGAGGTTTTTATGGCGGAAATCTCGGGCTTCACGATAAAATTAAGCCTATAATGAAAACTGCGACGGCATCTTTTGGAATTACTGCGCTAAACGAGCTTCAGCAGCTGCATAATAAAAAGTCGATTGCAGAGGACGGTGAGTTTGCGCTTGAGGTTTTACGATATATAAATAAAAAGATAGAGCAATTTAAGGAGGAAGACGGGCATTTGTACGCCATATACGGAACTCCGGCAGAGTCGCTTTGCGGATTGCAGGTTACACAGTTTCGGGCAAAGTACGGAGTTATTGAAAATGTGTCGGACAGGGAATACGTTTCAAACAGCTTCCATTGTCATGTAACTGAGGATTTGACTCCTATTGAAAAGCAGGATCTGGAAAACAGGTTCTGGAACCTTTGTAACGGCGGTAAGATACAATATGTGAAATACCCCGTTGACTATAATTTAGAGGCGATAAAAACTCTTATAAGACGTGCTATGGATATGGGATTTTATGAGGGTGTGAATATGAGTTTATCGTTTTGCGATGACTGCGGATATGAGGAGCTTAGTATGGATGAATGCCCGAAATGCGGAAGCAGAAATCTTACCAAAATAGACCGTATGAACGGTTACCTTTCTTATTCAAGGGTGAAGGGAGATACAAGACTGAACAGTGCAAAGATGGCAGAGATTAAAGAAAGGGTAAGCATGTAATGAGATATCATAATATAACAAAGGACGATATGTTAAACGGGGACGGACTAAGGACTGTTTTGTGGCTCTCGGGCTGCGAACACAGATGTCCCGGTTGCCATAATCCTGTTACATGGGATATTGATGGCGGCCTGGAGTTTGATGCGGCTGCAAAAGAAGAGCTGTTTACATACCTTTCATTTGCTTATATATCCGGAATAACCTTTTCCGGCGGTGATCCTTTGCATCACAAAAACCGCAAAGAGGTTGGAGAGCTTATTCTGGAAATACGAAATAAATTTCCGGAAAAGACAATATGGCTTTACACAGGTTATGAATATGAGGAAGTTAAGGATCTGGAGTTTTTGGGAGAGATAGATGTGATTGTAGACGGACTCTTTGTTGAAAAGCTTAAGGACAGCAAGCTGAAATGGAAGGGAAGCTCAAATCAAAGAGTTATAGATGTGAAACGTACTATAAAAAACGGGAAGATAGTTCTTCATGCATAAGGAGGAGAAATAATGCAGAGAATTGCTGAATTTTTAAAGGTGAGCAGGGAGCAGTTTATAAGTGACTGGATTAACGGCGCGGATGATGCTGTGTCTGTTTATGATGAAATAAAAATACCGGCTCGTGCTACGTCCGGGTCTGCCGGATATGATTTTTATTCCACTCTTGATTTTGAGTTGAAGCCCGGCGAAACGATAAAGATACCGACAGGCATCCGTGCGAGGATGGAGGAAGGTTGGGTGCTTATGATTTTTCCGAGAAGTGGTTTAGGGTTTAAGTATCGTCTTCAGCTTAATAATACTGTTGGAATAATAGACAGTGATTATATCGGCTCTGATAATGAGGGGCATATATTTATTAAGGTAACAAACGATTCAAATGAGGGAAAGACTTTGAAGGTGAATCGGGGCGACGGATTTGCTCAGGGCATTTTCCTTCCGTTCGGAATAACCGGAAGTGATAACGTAAGCGAAAAAAGAAACGGCGGTTTCGGAAGTACGAGTGCAAAATAATACTTTATGGAGAGGCTAATGGTATGGTTTTATTAAGTGCGAACAATATAAAAAAGATGTTTGCGGATTTTCTGCTTTTTGACAATGTGAGTTTTCAGATTTCAGAGGGCGATAAAATAGGATTTATAGGAGTAAACGGAGCCGGAAAATCCACTCTTTTTAAAATACTGATGGATGAGTATGATTATGATTCCGGTGAGATTGTGAAAAATAAGCTGACAAAAATAGGGTATCTGGACCAGTATTCCTGTAAGGAAAGCGAGAAAACCGTATTTAATGAGGTTTTAGAGGTTTTTGATGAGCTTTTAAAAACTGAACAAAGGCTTGATGAAATACGATTCGATATTGAAAACGGAGCGGACAACTTAGACGCATTGATAGCCGAGCAAAACAGGTTAAATGAGAGACTTGCCGAAAATGAAGGGTTTCATTTCAGAAGCAAAATCGAGAGCTGTTTAAAAGGTCTCGGTTTTAGTTCCGGTGAGTTTAATTTAAAGGTTAGTGAGCTTTCCGGCGGACAGAAAACACGTGTTGAGCTTGCAAAGATACTGCTTTCTAATTCAAATCTTTTGCTTTTAGATGAGCCGACTAACCATCTTGATATAGAATCGGTTGAGTGGCTTGAGGGATTTTTGTCGGGGTATAAGGGTGCGTATATAGTTATTTCGCATGACAGATATTTTCTTGACAAGGTTACCAATAAAATAATGGAGCTTGACGGGGCGAGGTTTGAAAATTATACGGGGAATTACAGTGCATATTCGGAGCAAAAGGCTGTTATAAGAAAAACGGAACAGCGAAATAACGAAAAACTGCAAAGGGAAATAGAGCGCTTAGAGGGCGTTATAGAACAACAGCATCGGTGGAACAGAGAAAAGAATATAAAAACAGCGGAAAGTAAACAAAAGGTAGTTGATAAGCTTAAACAGGAAATTGTTGAAGAACACAAGCTGCCTGAGAATATGTTTTATAACTTCCGTTCGTGCGGCGGAGGCGGAAACGACGTTTTAATATGCGAGAATGTCGGGATGAGTTTTGGCGAAAAACAGATTTTTAAAAACGTTGATATGCATATCATAAAGGGCGAAAAGGTATTTTTACTCGGGCCTAACGGATGCGGAAAAACAACGCTTTTGAAGATTATAAACAATATATATGAGCAAACGTGCGGTAATGTGAAAATCGGTGCTAATATAAAAATAGGTTATTACGACCAGCTTCTCGAAAATTTATCGGAGGAAAAAACGGTAATGGATGAGGTGTGGGATGAGTTCCCTAATCTTACTCAGACAGAGATAAGAAATGCGCTTGCTGTTTTTTTGTTTCGTGGTGAGGATGTTTTTAAGCTTATAAAAAGTCTTTCGGGCGGAGAGCGGGCAAGGGTTGAGCTTACAAAGCTGATGCTTCGCCCGGTTAATTTTCTGATAATGGACGAGCCTACCAACCATCTTGATATAGAGTCAAGAGAGGCACTTGAGACAGCTCTTTCGGAATACGACGGAACGATGATTATGGTATCTCATGACCGTTATTTTATAAACAAGCTTGCCGACAGAATAGTTTATTTAACTTCTGACGGAGCGGAAAGCTACTATGGCGGATATGACGTATTTTCGGAAAAAATGGGTAAAAAAGCAGAGGCTGTCGTGAATGTGAAGGAAGAAAAGATTAACGACTATAAAGAGCGAAAACGCATAGAGGCTGAAAAACGAAAGCTTATAAACGATTACAAAAAAATTGAAACGCTTATAGGTGATACCGAAGCAGAGCTTGAGGCTGTGCAGGAAAAGCTTTTAAGTCCCGATGTTGCGACAGACTATGTAAAAGCGGCAGAGCTTTCGGCTGAGGCTGAGGAAATCAGCAAAACGCTCGAAGGGTATTATGAAGAATGGGAACAGCTTCAGATGCAAATTGATGAAAAAGGAATAGTGATTTAAATGAGAGCGATAGTTCAACGTGTGAAGCACGCGAAGGTAGAAGTGGATAATGAAATAAAGGGCAGTATTAAAAACGGATTTCTTGTTTTTCTCGGAGTTGGAGAGGGTGATACGGAGCTTGACGCAAAATATCTTGCTGAAAAAATTCTTAATCTGAGAATTTTTGAAGATGAAAACGGAAAGATGAATATAAACCTTAAAAATTCAGGCGGAGAATTACTTGTAATATCGCAGTTTACTCTTTATGGTGATTGCCGTAAAGGTACAAGGCCGAGCTTTGACAAGGCTTGTGAGCCGGAGGAGGCAAACAGACTTTATGAATACTTTAATTCTTATTGCCGGGAACAGGGGATAAAAACCGAAACAGGTGTGTTTGGAGCGGATATGCAGGTATCGCTTTTAAATGATGGTCCTGTTACGATACTTCTCGACAGTACAAAGCTGTTTTAATCCGTAAAAGAGCAAGAGGCTTATATTTATTATCGAAGTGTTCGTTTTTTTAGTTTAGTTTTTTGTTTGATGATTGGAGAAATAAATGGAAAATAAATTAAAGTATGATAAACCGGCAACGGTATGGGAAGAAGCTTTGCCGTTAGGTAACGGAAATATAGGTGCAATGGTATATGGCGGTGTGGATACGGATATAATAAAATTAAACTGCGGTACTTTCTGGAGTGCATCCCCGGTAAATCGGATTGAGTATGACAAAACAAAGTCTCTTGAAAAGCTCAGGGAGCTTATACGAAACGAAGATTATGTTGCGGCAGACGGGTATGCGAAACAGGAGTTTGAAGAGGGGACGGAAGCGAAATTTTTACCGGTAGGGGAATTGATTATAAAACGGCTTGATTCCGATGTTGCAAACGGATATATTCGTGAGTTAAACCTTGAAAATGCAGAAGTGAATATCGAATATGGTCGCAATACGGATATAGGAATTTCATATAACCGTGAATCAACGCCGAAAGACATCGGCGGATATATTTTTTCAAAAAGATATTTTGCTTCAAAGCCTCATGATGTGCTGGTTTGTGATATATCTGCAAAGTATGAGAAAACAATGTCTTTTTCTTTCGGGATTGACAGCGATTTACCGGCAAAGATAAGTAATTGTGGCGGAATGATAGCTATGCATGAAACCGCACCTGAGGATGTAGTTTACGGAGAATTTGAAAAAAATGACGGTGGTGAAAAAAATGTTTCATGCGCTGTGGCAGTTGGCGTGAAGGTTACGGGAGAACAGGCGACGGTTGAAATACTGAATAATAAAATAATGGTTTATAACGCTTCGCATATCACGGTTTTTCTTTCCTGTGTTACTGATTTTGTTTCATATAATGAAAATCCCGATAAGAGTATTGATATTGTCGGAAAGGCGTGTGAAAAAGTCAGCAAAGCTGTTAATGACGGTGTTGATACAGTGTATATGGCACATATAAAAGATTATAAAGAGTTATATAACCGCTGTGTTCTTGATTTATGCGGTGATAATGATGGATTTACCGATGAAAGAATTAAAAATATTCAGAGTGGCGGAGAGGATACAGGACTTATTGAGCTGATGTTTAATTTCGGTCGTTATCTTATGATAAGCGCATCTCGCGAAAATTCACAGCCGATGAATCTGCAGGGGTTGTGGAATCACCGTGTAATGCCGCCATGGCGTTCTAATTATACTACAAATATAAATACACCAATGAATTACTGGCCGGCTGAAATATGCAATTTAAGCGAATGTCATGAGCCGTTGTTTAAAATGATTGAAGAACTGAGTGAGGCAGGGGAAGAGACTGCCGGGAGGTTGTATGGTTGCAGAGGTTTTTGTGTGCATCATAATACAACGCTCTGGAGATGGACAAGACCATCGGCAGGAAATTCCAAATGGATGATGTGGCCGGTTGCGGGGCTTTGGCTTTGCAGTCATTTATGGAAGCATTATGAATATACTCTTGACAAAGATTTTCTTTATAACAGAGCTTATCCGGTTATAAAGAAGTGTGTTTTGTTTGTTATTGATTTTCTTACGGAAGAAAACGGTTATCTTGTTACATCACCGTCTACTTCGCCGGAAAATGTGTTTTTATATAATAACGAAAAGTGTGCGGTATCTCAGATGTCGGCGATGGATAATGCTCTGGTACGTGAGACTCTCGCAAATTATATAAACATATGTAATATTTGCAGAATAGATGATGAACTGAAAAATATTGCGGCTGAGACTATGGGAAAGCTTTATCCTCTTAAAACAGGCAGCGACGGCAGACTTTTGGAATGGAATAAGGAATTTGAAGAATCTGAAAAAGGACACCGCCATTTATCGCATCTGTATTGCGTTTTTCCGTCAATGATAGTAACGGAAAAAGATGCTGAGATTTATGAGGCTGCAAAAAAATCACTCGAATATCGGCTGGAAAACGGAGGAGGTCACACAGGCTGGAGCTGCGGATGGATAATTAATCTGTTTGCAATATTCGGGGATGCGGAGAATTGTCTTAAATATATGAATACATTGCTCGCAAAATCGGCGTATGCCAATTTGTTTGATGCACATCCGCCGTTTCAGATTGACGGGAACTTTGCTTTTGCTTCGGGAGTTGCACAGGCTCTTCTTCAAAGCAGTATAAATGATAAGGGTGTGTTGATTAAACTCCTGCCTGCAAAGCCGGACAGCTGGGATAAGGGTTCTGTAAAAGGGATATGCGCAAAAGGCGGTATAACAGCAGATATTTCATGGAGCGGACTTGATGTAAGTGTAAGACTTACGGGGAATACGGATATTAATGTTGAAATACAGTCCGATACGAAATACTGCGTTAAGGTTTTATAATGTAAAATATACATAAATTATTAATACAAAACTGTAAAAATTGTTAAGATTTTAATTATATAAATTTGATTAAGGTCTTGACAATTTTTATTATTGGTGGTATAATATTATGAAGAAGAAATAAAAAAAGGCGCGGAGGATGTCATGCAAGGTTTAACAAGTTTTGGTATACAGAAAAATAAATATTTTCCTGTTTCTGAAAGTGTTTTTTGTATTGATATTATTTCCGTTACCGGTTGTTTTAAGAGTTGTCGGTTTTCCATTTAATTTTTGTTTTTTGGAAAACCGTTTTTTTATGCTAAGTATTAGGAGGAGATTGTACATGAATTACAGCAAGAAAATAGTTCTTGATGACGGGCAGGAGTATTACGGATACGGCTTCGGTGCAGATGTTGAGCGTATATGCGAGATTGTATTTAATACTTCTATGGTTGGATACCAGGAAATAGTGTCAGACCCGTCATATACGTGTCAGATGGTTGTGATGACTTATCCGCTGATAGGTAATTACGGTGTGGCTGATGATGATTACGAGTCAAAAGCTCCGTCAATAGGAGCCATAGTTGTGAGAGATTACAACGATATGCCGAGTAATTTCCGATATACAAAAACTTTAGCCGAGGTTCTTGAGGAAAACGATATTCCGGGAATAACCGGAGTTGATACGAGAAAGCTTGCAAGAACAATAAGAGATAACGGCAGCTGTATGGCTATTATAACAGATGCAGACACTCCCAAGGAAGAGGCTTTAAAGCGTCTCGGAGAGGCAAGTATGCCTTCAGACCTTGTAGCGAAGGTGAGCTGTAAAAAACGCTGGTATTCAAGAACATCAAATCATAAATTTAATGTTGTTGCAATAGACTGCGGAATTAAGCTCAGCATAATCCGTGAGCTTAACAGCAGAGGCTGCAATGTGACTGTTGTACCTTATAACACAACGGCTGAGGAAATTGAGTTCATGAAGCCTGATGGTGTTTTTGTATCAAACGGTCCGGGAAATCCTGTGGATGTAAATGCAGTAACAGAGACTGTAAAACAACTCAAGGGTAAATATCCTTTGTTTGGAATAGGATTGGGACATCAGATAATATGCCTTGCATACGGTGCGAAAACATATAAGCTTAAATTCGGTCATCACGGTGCAAATCATCCGGTGCGTAATTTCAATGAAAACAGAATAGAGATAGCAACCCAAAATCACTGCTATGCTGTTGATGAGGATAGTCTTAAGAATACAAAGCTTGAAGTAACACATATAAATGTGCTTGACGGCACTGTCGAAGGTGTTGCATGTGCTGAAGAGATGGCTATTGCTTCACAGTATTATCCGGCAAATATTCCGGGACCGGTGCCGGGTAAATGCTTGTATGATGATTTTGTAGAACTAATGAAGGGAGCAAAGGAAAATGCCTAAAAGAAAAGATATTAAAAAGGTACTTGTAATAGGATCGGGACCTATTGTTATAGGACAGGCAGCGGAGTTTGACTACGCAGGTACACAGGCTTGTCTTGCGCTTAAGGAGGAAGGCTATGAGGTAGTTCTTGTAAACTCCAATCCGGCAACGATAATGACAGATACTACAATTGCCGACAAGGTATATATGGAGCCGTTAAATCTTGAATATATTGCAAAGATCATAAGATATGAAAGACCGGACGCAATAGTACCGGGTATCGGCGGACAAACAGGACTTAACCTTGCAATGCAGCTTGCTAAAAAAGGTGTTCTGGCAGAGTGTCAGGTAGAGCTTTTAGGTACTAGAACTGAGAGTATAGAATGTGCAGAGGACAGAGAGCTGTTTAAAAAGCTTTGTGAAGACCTTGGCGAGCCGGTTTTAACATCTTTAATCGTTCATTCGATTGAAGAGGGTGTGAAAGCGGCAGAAGAAATCGGATATCCTGTTGTGCTTCGCCCGGCGTTCACTTTAGGTGGAACAGGCGGCGGGTTTGCTGATAATGAAGAGGAGCTTCGTGAAATTCTTAAAAATGCTATTAAGCTTTCACCTGTCGGACAGGTTCTTGTTGAAAAGAGTATAAAGGGTTATAAGGAGATAGAGTTTGAGGTAATGCGTGACAGCAACGATACTGCAATTACTATATGCAGTATGGAAAACCTTGATCCTGTCGGAATACACACCGGTGACTCCATAGTTGTAGCACCGAGCCAGTCTCTTGCGACAAGAGAGTATAATATGTTAAAGGACAGTGCTCTTAAGATTATACGTGCACTTAAGATTGAAGGCGGATGTAATGTTCAGTTTGCACTTGATCCGCAGTCGTTTGAGTATTTTGTTATAGAAGTAAATCCGAGAGTATCACGTTCATCTGCGCTTGCATCAAAAGCAAGCGGATATCCGATTGCGAGAGTTACGGCCAAGATTGCTGTTGGTATGACTCTGGACGAGATTATGCTTGCAAATACTCCGGCATCTTTTGAGCCTACAATTGACTATGTTGTAACAAAAATGCCGCGTTTCCCGTTTGATAAGTTTGCTACCGCATCCAATAAGCTTTCAACACAGATGAAGGCGACCGGTGAGGTTATGGCAATAGGCAGAACGATGGAGGAAAGCTTATTAAAAGCTGTTCGTTCATTAGAAATCGGCGTTTGCCATTTGTATATGCCGAAGTTTGACCAGTCAAACATGAGTGTTGATGAGCTTTTGGCGTATATTGCTGAGGGAACAGACGACAGAATATATGCAATAGCACAGCTTATGTATTTAGGAGTAGACCACTCTACAATATGCAATATAACACAGATTGATATGTTTTTCCTTGACAAGATAAAGAATATTGTTGATTTTGAGCGTGTGCTTGAGGCTCCGGATAACAAAAACAATATATCACTTCTTCGTGAAGCTAAGAAAATGGGCTTTGGCGATAAATATATAGCACAGCTCTGGAAAACAACAGAGGATGAAGTCTTTAATTTAAGAAAAGAAAACAATATATTCCCGGTTTATAAGATGATGGACACCTGTGCAAGCGAATTTGAAAGCTACATTCCTTATCTTTACTCAACATATGAGGAGGAGAATGAATCAAAGATTTCCGACAAGGAAAAGATTGTAGTTTTAGGCTCAGGTCCGATTCGTATAGGACAGGGTGTAGAATTTGACTATTCAACAGTTCATGCTGTTAAGACCATAAAAGAGTATGGAATAGAATCAATTATTATAAACAACAACCCTGAAACTGTTTCAACTGACTATACAACAAGCGATAAGCTTTATTTTGAACCGCTTACAACCGAGGATGTAATGAACATTATCGAGCTTGAAAAACCGTTAGGTGTTATTGCTTCTCTCGGTGGACAGACTGCCATAAACTTAGCTGAGCCTTTAATGAAACGAGGCGTAAAGATTATAGGTACAGACTGTGAGGCAATAGAGCGTGCTGAGAACAGAGATTCTTTCGAGAAGATAATGAATGAGCTTGGAATACCTCAGCCTAAGGGAAGAGCTGTTACGAAGATAGATGACGGAATAGAGGCGGCGAAGGAAATCGGTTATCCTGTGCTTGTAAGACCGAGCTATGTATTGGGCGGACGTGCAATGCAGATTGTTGCAAATGAAGAAGAGCTGAGACGCTATTTAAAGACTGCCGTTGAGATTGACGAGGACAAACCTGTGCTTGTTGATAAGTATATTGTAGGTAAAGAGCTTGAGGTTGACGCTGTATGTGACGGAACAGACGTATTTGTTCCCGGTATTATGGAGCACGTTGAAAGAACGGGTATTCATTCAGGTGACAGTATAAGTGTTTATCCTACATTCAGTATATCTGATAAGGTAAAAGAAACAATACTTGATTATACAAAGCGTTTAGGTATTGGCATAGGTATTGTGGGACTTTATAATATTCAGTTCATAGTTGATAAGAACGATTTTGTTTATATCATAGAGGTTAATCCGCGTTCGTCAAGAACTGTGCCGTTCCTTTCAAAGTCAACAGGCTATCAGCTTGCGGATATTGCAACTCTTGCAATTTTAGGTAAGTCGTTAAAGGAACAGGGAATAACAGAGATTTATCCTGAGGAAAAAGACAGATGGTATGTAAAAGTACCGGCATTCTCGTATTCAAAGCTTAAAGGTCTTGACGCATATCTTTCACCGGAAATGAAGTCAACGGGCGAGGCTATCGGTTATGATGACAGACTTACACGTGCGTTATATAAGGCTCTCAAAGCATCTGACATGAACGTAGTGAATTATGGTACAATTCTTGTAACGATTGCCGATAAGGATAAGGAAGAAGCGCTTCCGCTCATAAAGAGATTTTATGATCTTGGCTTTAATATTGAAGCGACAGAGGGAACGGCTAAATTCTTAAAGGAACATGGAATAAGGACAAGAGTGAGAGCGAAAATCAGCGAAGACAATGACGAAATACTTGATTCTATGAGAAAAGGTTATGTAACTTATGTTATAAATACAAGAGATTTAAGCTCAAAGAGTCAGGAGTCGGCAGGTTATCAGTTAAGACGCTGTGCGGTTGAAAATAACGTGACAATGTTTACGGCTCTTGATACTGTTAAGGTTCTTTTAGATGTTTTAGAAGAGATTACAATCTGTATATCTACAATAGATGCTGATTAAGACAAAAAAACTGCTGCAAATTTTTGCAGCAGTTTTTTTGTGGATAATTTGATATTTATTTACTTTATAGTTTTAAGATAATTATAAATCATGGCGGCGGCTTCGGCACGTGTTAGTGCGGTTTTCGGGTAGAAGTTTCCGTCGCTGCTTCCGTTTATGATTCCTGAGGCGTATAGTATGCATATATATCCTTCGTTTTCTGTTACATCACCAAACGGACAATTATAGATATTATCAAGCTTTGCATATTTTTCGGCACCCATACAGCGTATGAGGAGAACAGCGGCGGTGTCACGTGTTAAAGGCTCATCGGGTGCTGTTTCCGATTCGTTAATAATGCCCCTGTTTCTTGTAAGCGTATAAATAGTTTCAAAGTCGGTTTTAGCTCCGATTAATGGTTTGTATTGCGATGTGTATATTGAATTTAAAAGTGTTATAAATTCCTTTTGCTTTATCTGTTGATCCGGTAAAAATTTGTTTTCTGTAAAGCCGATTCCGAATCGTGAAAGTGCTTTAACTGTTTCTTCTGCCCAATGGCCTGATATATCGGTATAATCTCCGACTTTTTCTTCTGTGAGCTCTTCACCGGCATAATTAAGCTGTTTTCCGGTGAATGCATCTAAGCATATGGAGGTGTCTTCAAGCATATATGCCGGTATAAAGTTGTTTTCACCGGTATTTATGTAATATACAGAATATGGTGTGTGTTCAAAGAGCTTTTTCAGTGCCTCTTCATCGGAAAGGGCGTTATCGGTCGTTGGGAAGTCTATATCGGTGTATTCTATGTTGTAGCCTGATATATTACCTTCATTATCTGTTGATATTGATATAACATCACCTTCGACTTCGATATCATTTACATATCTTTTGAATACAAAGTTGTTTTTATATGTCCCGGAATCCGTTTGTTTGTATTCTTTGAATAACTCGCCTGATAAAAGCTGTGCTGCTTCTGTTGCAACAGCTTTTCCGGTGTCGGACCCGGTGCCTGAATTATCATATGTATCTTTATAGTGCGAAAAACTTTTAATAAATCCATCCGCTCTGTCTATTGTAACATGAAGGTTTTCATATTTTTCTGTTGAATCGGAAGTGAAATTAAAAGTTCCGTAGTATTTACCCGAAAATTGGTCTGCAAAAGTTCTGAATCCACTGCATGTAAGCTTGTCTGCACTTGAAAGGAACGGATATGATTTTATAATATCCATTAATTCTTCTTTTGTTTTAAGATTGGACAGATTTTCTATTTCGGTAAGCTCTGCCTCCGATAAAGAACCGCCGGCACTTGTAGCTGATGTTGTCATATCAGCAGATTCTTCTTTTAAATTTGATGTGTAGAGACCGTAATTATCATCAGTTCTCAGCTCTGATACATCGCCTGTTGAGGCGTTTATGTATTTACCATATTTATCGGTTACCTCGTAGATTGTGTAAGGTGTCTGAGATTTTTTCTGATAGTCTTCCTTTATGCGATATTTTAGGTTTAAGCCAAGCTTTTCACCAAAGGCTTTTTTTGCAGTATCGGGTGATATCAGGTTGTCTGCTGATGAAAATTCTGCATCTGCTGTATAGTGAATATTATAACTTAAAATTTTACTTCCGTCGAGGCTTATCTGAACGCTTCCCACATCATTTAGTACAGGTATGTTATTTTCATATCTTAAAAGTGTGAAATTGAAAGAATCCTTGTATAAGAGTTCTGTGTCGGATGCTTTTTTTATAACATACTTTTCAGCAATATCCGGGTTTAAGGCTTTGCAAAGCTCGCGCGCCCGGGGGAGCATTTCATCCGCAGTCGGCATATCAAATGGGGCAATGTCTGATTCATACATCCCTTTGCTGTATTGATAAAGTGATACGATTACATTGTTTTCATCAACGGTAATATACATATGCTTATAGTCATTATCAAGATTTGAGTTCCATTCAAAGCTGTAAAATACATTGCCGTTTGAATCTTCTGTGTAAGCGTTAAAATTTTCATAGCTTTCTGTATCTGGTATTCTGCTCTTGATTGATGTTAAAACCTTTTCTGTGACATCAGTTTTTGCAAACACAATGCCGGATGACAAAAGTGCTGTACAAATGATAATAGAAAGTATTTTTTTCATTGATAATCCCTCCGATTGTGATAAATTTTTGTTTTCTATTTATAATACAGATAAGAAGGCAAAAAGGTTGCAAAAAAATTCCAAAAATTTTTGAAAAAATTTAAAAAAAGACTTGACAAATGGGAAAAAAGAGTGTATAATACCATCTGTAAAGTGATTTTACTTTACACCATGACGAGAGGGTGAGTATTATGAGTAAGAATTTACGAATAGGTATGCTGATGGATTTTTACGGTCAGCTGCTCACGAAAAAGCAGGCTGAAGCGTTGGAATTATACTATAATCAGGACTTATCCTTATTGGAGATTGCAGAGGGTATGGAAATCAGCCGTCAGGGCGTGCGTGATTTTATTAAGCGTGGCGAAAGTCAGCTTATTGAATATGAAAATGCACTCGGTCTTGCTGAACGGTTTTCGGATGCAAGAGAGAAAATAAGCGAAATTAAAAAGCTTGCATCGGCTTTAAATAATGACATTGAACTAAAAGACAGAATAATAAATCTGTCGGATGAAATATTAAACGATTTTTAAGGAGGGGTGAAAGTGGCATTTGACAGCTTAGGCGAAAAGCTTCAGGGCGTGTTTAAAAAGCTGAGAGGAAAAGGAAAGCTTTCAGAAAAAGATATTAAAGACGCAATGCGTGAGGTAAAGCTTGCACTTTTAGAAGCAGACGTAAATTTTAAGGTAGTAAAAGAATTTGTCAATTCCGTTTCTGAAAAGGCGGTAGGGCAAGAGGTGCTTGAGTCACTTACTCCGGGACAACAGATAGTTAAGATAGTAAATGATGAATTGACCGCATTAATGGGCGGCGAATGTACAAGACTTGAATTTGATTCGAAGCCACCTACGGTATTTATGATGTGCGGTTTGCAGGGTGCCGGTAAAACAACAGCAACCGGTAAGCTTGCGAAGTATCTTATAAAAAACGGTAAAAGACCGCTGTTGGTTGCAGCTGACGTTTACAGACCGGCTGCTGTAAAGCAATTGCAGGTTTTAGGTGAGCAGGTAAAAGCCGCTGTGTTCAGTTTAGGAACTGATGTGAGCCCGGTAGAAATAGCACGGCAGGCGGTAGAACACGCAAAGGTTCACGGGAACGATCCGGTGATAATAGATACTGCCGGTCGACTTCATATAGACGATGTCTTAATGGACGAGCTTAAAAATATCAAGGCTGTGGTTAATCCGAGAGAAATACTTCTTGTTGTGGATGCAATGACAGGTCAGGACGCTGTAAATGTTGCAAAATCATTCAATGACGAGCTTGATATTACAGGTGTTGTACTATCAAAGCTCGACGGTGACACAAGAGGCGGTGCGGCGTTGTCTGTTAAACAGGTAACGGGAAAGCCGATAAAGCTTGCATCTGTGGGCGAGAAGTTAGGCGATTTAGAGCCTTTCTATCCGGACAGAATGGCATCAAGAATTTTAGGTATGGGCGATGTGCTTACTCTTATTGATAAGGCACAGGAAGCAATAGATGAAAAGAAAGCCAGAGAACTTGAAGAAAAGATAAAGAGCCGTACATTCGACTTAGACGACTTTTTGGAGCAGTTTAAACAGATTAAAAAGCTTGGTTCATTTTCTCAGATACTCGGTATGCTTCCCGGTATAGACAAAAAGATGATTGAACAGGTTGATACCGAAGAAAACGAAAAGAGAATGAAGCACATAGAGGCTATAATTCAGTCGATGACAAAAGAAGAAAGACAAAAGCCGTCAATCATCGGAGCAAACAGAAAAATCAGAATTGCAAAGGGAAGCGGTACGAGAGTACAGGATGTAAATCAGCTTTTAAAGCAGTTTGAACAGATGCAGAAGATGATGAAACAGCTTACAGGCCCACAGCAGGCGCGAATGATGAAGCGCATGAAGAAGAGATAGGGGCGAAACGTAGTTATAATATCCAAGGACTTTTAAGGATTATTATATATAAACACTATTCAAAGGAGGTGAAAAGTAATGGCAGTAAAAATCAGATTAAGAAGAATGGGTGCAAAGAAAGCTCCTTTCTACAGAGTAGTAGTTGCTGATTCAAGATACCCGAGAGACGGTAGATTTATCGAAGAAATCGGTACATTCGATCCTATGACAGAGCCGGCTACAGTTAAGATTGATGCTGAGAAGGCAAAGAAGTGGATAGGCAATGGCGCACAGCCGACAGATACAGTTAAGGCTCTTCTTAAGAAAGAGAATATTCTTTAATTGTAGATAAACGGAGGATTATTCAATGAAAGAGGTTTTAGAAATAATTGCCAAGGCTCTTGTTGATCATCCTGAACAGGTAGTAGTCAATGAGGTTGAAGGCGAACAGTCTGTAATTCTTGAATTAAAGGTTGCAGATGATGACATGGGTAAGGTAATCGGTAAGCAGGGCAGAATAGCGAAAGCTTTAAGAACTGTTGTAAAAGCAGCTGCAAGCCGTGAGAATAAGCATGTCGTTGTTGAAATTCTATAGTTTGTTGAAATTGAAAAAAATCCGCTATGCGGATTTTTTTTAAACCCGATAGTCAATTGTAATTCAGAATAATTACAATTGACTATCAGATGCAAAAGGAGAAAAGATTATGCTTGAAATCGGTAAAATTGTAAATACACACGGACTTCGGGGTGAAGTGAAAATAGTACCATGGACAGATTATCCCGACGATTTTGAAAGAATAAAGAATGTTTGCATAAAGATGCGTGATAAGTCTATGGACTGTACTATAAAGAGCGTTAAATATCAGAAAAATAACATAATAGTCGGTTTTAAAGAGATAAAAGATATTAATGAAGCAGAGTTGTGGAAAAATGCGGTGGTTTATGCAAGCCGTGAAGAACTCGGGGATTTACCTGAGGGTGTATATTATGTGGCAGATTTAATCGGAATGCAGGTTTATGACAATGATAATAATGAAACGATCGGCGAAATCGCTGATGTTTTAAAAACAGGAAGCAACGATGTGTATGTTGTAAAACGTGCGGATAAGAAGGATTTGTTGTTGCCTGTTATAGATGATGTGGTTTTGGATGTTGACACTGAAAAAAGAATAGTTTCGGTGCATATTATGGAAGGACTGGATGAGATTTGAGGTTTGATGTGCTTACGCTTTTTCCTGAAATGTTTGAAGCTGTTATGCAGAGCAGTATAACAGGCAGAGCGGCAGAGAAGGGGATTATAGAGTTTGGGTTTACGGACATAAGACAATTTTCGAAGAATAAACACAGAAAAACGGATGATTATCCGTACAGTGGCGGTGGCGGAATGGTTATGACGCCTCAGCCTATTTATGATGCATATATGAGTATTGCATCAGAATTTGATAAAAAGCCTCACACAATATATATGTCACCGCAGGGAAAGACCTTTAATCAGCAGACGGCAATACGTCTGTCGGAAATGGAGCATATCGTGATTTTATGCGGACATTACGAGGGTGTGGATGAGCGTATAATAGAGGAAATTGTTGATGAAGAAATATCCATAGGCGATTTTGTATTAACCGGCGGCGAAATCCCGGCAATGGCGGTTATGGATGCAGTAAGCCGGATGATACCCGGTGTTTTGTCCAGTAGCGGCTCGTATGAAAATGAATCACATTTTGGCGGACTTTTAGAGCATCCGCAGTATACACGGCCGGCGGAATTTATGGGGAAATGTGTGCCGGAGGTTCTTATTTCCGGCAACCATGCACTTATAGAGAAATGGAAAAGGGAGCAGTCGATTGCAAATACTTTAAAAAAGCGTCCCGAGCTTTTGGATAGTGCTGAGCTAACTGATACTGATATAAAATTTTTAAAAAAAATAAAAGGTGAAATGTAACGTGCATTTCACTTTTTATTTTTTCAGAGTTTTTCAGAAAATTTGCTCCATGCTCTGCTACAGAGTGCGGGAATGAGTGTTCCGGAAACTGCGATTATGAGC
This sequence comes from Clostridia bacterium, assembly GCA_045637525.1. Lineage (GTDB taxonomy): Bacteria > Bacillota > Clostridia > UBA1381 > UBA1381 > JAZTZP01. Next base: position 36,532 of record JAZTZP010000138.1, read on the forward strand.
CATAAGCGGATGGTAGAACCCCAGCTTGCATTTTCTGAAATAAGTGGGAAAAGGTAAGCTGAAATTGCACTGCCTATATATGTACAGGAATTGAGCATTCCTGAAATCATAGATACATTACCTCTCCTTGCGAAGAAAGGCGGTATCATGCAGGTAAAAATTACATTTACGCCATGCATAGCACCTGTAAGAACTGCTGAAAGTAATACAGAGAATATGGCACTTTTGTTTGAGAATATTGTGAGAAACAATGTCGATAAAGCACCGGCACCGAACATGACAGCTGCACATATCATCGGATTTTTGAGTTTGTTTTTATAAAGATAACCGGCTATCTGATGACATATAATACTGAACAGCGGCAGAATTACACCGGTTAAAATCGAAATCTTAGTGCTTAAATTAAATGTTTCGGATATGTATGAAGGCATCCAGGTTGTAACGCCGTCACGTAAGGTTCCCTGCAGAATGATTGCAAGCATTATAAAAATCATTAAGGGACGCAAAATTCCGGCAGATTGTTTTTTATCCGATTTTGCGGAAGGTGTCATCGTTATATCCGGGCATTGCTTAAACCATAAAACCAAACCGAGTACGCCGCAAGCGGCACAGATTATAAAAACGCTTTTCCAGTTTGCAAGAGCGATCATAGCCGGAGAAAGAAGATATACAAAAATAGTGCCTAAAGAGCTTCCCCATGAAACCTTTACCGATGCGCTTTTATATTCTTCTTCAGAGAAAAGACTGCTCATGAGCTTTACAATCGGAGGCCACATAAACGCCTGCGCAAATCCGTTTATACACCATACAGCAACCATCTGCATAGGGTGAGTGCATACGGGAATGAGTAAATTCATTATAACTGTTGTTATAAGTCCTGCTGCAACAAGCTTTTTAGGCTGAATTCTGTCTCCGAAATATCCGCTTACAAGCTGTCCTGTACCGTAAGTGATAAAACTTCCCGTAAGTGCAATTGAAAGAGTTGATTTAAGCATCCCGGTATCTGACGACAGTTCGGAAATTATTGCTCCGTAATTAATTCTTGTTATGTAGCTTATGAAATAAATAAATGTAAATAATAATGCAAATTTATTCAACTTCATTTTAAATCCTCTTTTCCGGTTATTATGTTTAAGTTATTATCAATATAAAACTGCTTATGTTTTTCATCAAGTCCTGAATCGGTAATATATATGAAGCTGTCGTTCATATCGCTTATTTTATATATGGCACTTTTCTCAAACTTATTGCTGTCGGCAATACAATATAAAGAATCGGCACATTGCATCAGATGCAGTTGCATCTGATACAGCTCATGGTTATGGTCGCAGATTCCGTTTCTGAATGAAATTGCCGCCGGGCATATAAATGCCTTTTGAACATGTAGCTTTTTGAGTGTATCAATGGCAAGTTTACCATAAAATGCATTTTCGCCTTTTAAAAAATTGCCTCCGCAAAGTATAACATCAAAGCCGTTGATGGGACTCAGTATATTAAATACATCTATGCTGTGGGTAACAACCGTAAGCTTTGAAAGTCGTTTTTTTAAAGCTTGGGCGAAATAGTAAGTAGTTGCACCACAGTCAACCGCTATTATATCGTTGTTATTAACAAGATCGGCGGCAGTCTCTGAGAGTTCTGTTTTACCATCCTTATTATCTTCAATTCTATGCGAAAGTTCTTCAATCGGCATCATCTCGTCACGAGAAATGGCTCCGCCATGGACACGGCTGAGTAGGCCCTTTTTTTCAAGAGTAGACAGGTCGCGTCTTGCGGTTTCATTTGAGATGTCAAAGATTTTCATTAGTTCCGCAGTAGTGACTGTATGATTTTGTTTTATAATATTTAATATTTTACTTTGTCGTTCATTTGCAAACATTTCCACACAACTCCAATCTAAACAACATTATACCACATTATACCACGTAAATCCAAATTTGTCAAGCGCAAATTCTGATTTTTTTGCGTTTTTTTATTAGTAAATAAATTATTAACAATAATACAAATTATAGTTTAGCGACCTGAATGGTCGCTAAACGCGATATAAATCCCTAACGGGATTTTCGATATGTGCTAACGCACGCGATATGCCTGTCGGCGCGATATGTTTGCTTCGCAAACGTTATGGAAGAAAAAATGCAAAG
>JAZTZP010000139.1:0-5306 GCA_045637525.1 Clostridia bacterium
CTGAGGGATTGTTTTCTAAGAAAATTAACATATTTAAGGAACAATCCCTCCACCGCAAGCGGTCCCCCTCCCTTTAGGCAAGGGAGGCTTGCAAAGCGTCACCCAAATCCTATTGCTTTATCGTAAGATAAACTATAATTTGTAATAGTAAAATACAACTAAATCTATGACAATCTGACATTTTGTTTTGGTATATTGATGTTATTTAAATATAACTTTATTTCGTCCATAATTCACGGTTTATATTGGGTGTAAGCTGTGCGAGCATACCGCCGTCGACTACAAGCTCGGCACCTGTTGTGTTTTTTGATATATCGCTTGCAAAATACAGAACAGCATTTGCAATATCCTCAAAATCTGCAATATCTTCAATAGGTGTATAGTTTGCAAGAGCGTATTTTACGTTATTTGCATTATTTTCCCAACGTTCGGTTTTTATCATACCCGGAAGAACACAGTTTGAACGAATACCGTACTTTCCGAAATCGACCGCAAACGACTTTGACATTGCTAAAATTGCACTTTTTGAAGAGCAGTATGCACATCTGTTTTCTGTAACTCTCAGCGCGGAATTTGATGTTATAAAGATGATTGAGCCTTTGCCTTTCTCAATCATATGCTTTGCGGCTTCTCTTGCCATCATAAAATTCCAGGCGATGTTTATATTGTAAACGCTCATGAAGTCTTCAATATCAACCGTAAGACTTTCCTGACCTATACCTAAGTTTGCGGCGTTTAAAACGATAACATCTGTAAGATAACCGTTATCTTTTATATCTTTGAATATTTTTTTTACTTCATCCTGACTGAATTTTGTTGTTTGGTATCCTTTTGTAAAAACTCCGTACTTTTCAGAAAGCATTTTTGCAGCAGTATTTACTTTTTCAAAGTCTCTGCCGCTTATAAATACGCTATAACCTTCAGCGGCAAATTTTTCGGCAATACATAAGCCTGTACCAATGCAGGCTCCTGTTACAAAAACTGATTTTTTCATCTGTTCACCTTACCAATCTGCATTACTGCCGTCTTCAAAATATTGTCTTGGGGTTGTCCATTTTCCGTCGTATATTTTATCAGCCAAAGCTTTTTCATCAAGTTCAATACCCAGTCCCGGTTTTGTCGGAACATCTATGAAGCCGTCTTTTATAACAAACGGTTCGGTTATGTAACCCACGCCTAAGTCGGATTTATCAGGATTTCCCGGATGCTCCTGAATGAGGAAATTAGGAATACACGTATCAAGCTGAATACAAGCCGCCAGCGAAACAGGTCCGAGCGGATTATGCGGTGCAACACTTCCGTAGTACATTTCTATCATAGCGGCAAGCTTTCTTCCTTCGTATATGCCTCCCACATGGCAGATGTCGGGCTGAATAATGCTTACAGCCTGCTTTTCAATCAGCTCACGGTATTGCCATTTTCCGAAAAGACGTTCTCCTGCTGCAATCGGAACAGTAGTTTTTCTTGAAATATCTGCCATGCAGTCAACATTTTCAGGAAGACAAGGTTCTTCAACGAACATTGGATAATACGGCTTTAAAAGCTCGATTAAACGGTGAGCCATTGCAGGCGAAACTCTTCCGTGAAAATCTATTGCAAGATCTACTTTATTACCGATAAATTCACGTACTTTGGCGAAACGCTCTATATGTTTTTGTGTATTATCCGGGTTTTCAATTGCTTTAATCGGGGGTATTATTGAATACTTTAAAGCAGTATAGCCCTCTTTGAGACGCTCGCCGGCAATTTTAAGCATATCCTCAACAGGGAAGTCACCTGCTGTGCCGGCTGTTTTGATATGTGTGTACATTCTTATCTTATCTCTGCATTTTCCGCCCAGCATTTCATAAACAGGACAGTTATAGTATTTACCTTTAATATCCCACATAGCCTGTTCAATGCCGCTGATGGCTGAAAGCATAAGAGGACCGCCACGGTAAAATCCGCCACGGTACAAGGCCTGTACATGGTGTTCAATCTGCATCGGGTCTTTTCCTGTTAAGTATTCTTCAAATTCTCTTATTACTGCTTCAACTGATGTGCAGTGACCTTCCAAAATGGGTTCGCCCAAGCCGTAAATATCTGTGTCGGTATGCATTTTTAAAAACATCCATCTCGGCTTTACCTTAATCAGTTCTAATTTTGTAATCTTCAAATTTATCACTCCTTTAAATATTATAAAATTCGGGAACAAACTTTTTTTTGTTTATAATTATATTATAACTTCCGGACTATTGACATACAAGCGATAAAATGATATAATATTATCAAAAAGTAAGGTCGTGATGTTTTGTTTGAATATCATAATGAAAATTTTGCAAAGAGGCTGGATTTCAGAACAAAAGTGCATGAAAACTGGGTAATAGCTCCGCATTTGCATGAATTCAGCGAATTTATATATGTAAAATCAGGTGTGTTGTGTGCATATATAAATGGTCAGAAATACGAGGTTGACGAAAAAAAAGGTTTGCTTATAATGCCAAATCAAATTCATGAATATACCGCTGAAAAAAATCATGTGGTAATATGTGCAGTTTTTTCAAATGATTTTGTACCGCTGTTTTTTGAAGAAGTCGGAAATAAAGTTCCCAAAAATCCGATAGTGGTTATGGAAAATCCGGATGCATGGATAGCTGAGGTTGAAAAAGAGAATAAAAGCATACTTCGTATATCAAGTTTTCTTTACACTTTTTTAGATGCGGCAATAGCTTTGGGCGAATGGACGGAGAATGAGAAAAAGGATTCCGTTCTGCTTTATAAAATTATAAATTATATTGCAGATAATTTTAAAAATGATATAACTTTAAAAGGTATAGCTAAAGAGCTGGGATATCATGAAAAATATGTTTCGTCTGAGCTGCATAAGTTAACCAATATGAATTTCCGCAAATTTCTGTCGTCATACCGGATTGACTATGCAAAAAAGCTGTTGAAGGATATAAATTTAAATTATACTATTTCACATATAGCCGGAGAATGCGGTTTTTCATCTATAAATTCTTTTAACAGAGTCTTTAAAAGTTTAACCGGCAAAACACCGGGGGAGTATTTAAAAAATGACAGGCGGTAAAATATGATCAAATCCGATTTTTCAGTTGTTAAGAATTAAAAGTACAGGCGACTTTTTTGTTTTGCTATTGCATTTTTCAGGGATTTGATGATAGACAGTTATAAGAATACAATCCCAAAGTAAATTTACACAAATAATTTCACACTCTCTTAAAGTCAAAAAATCCGTATTGTCAGTCTCGGAAATTGAGAGGATAACGGATTTTTTTGTTATATCATAAAATGTCAAAAAAGCAATAGAAAATAATATTTTTTAAAAGCGGCGTGTGCTTGCGCAAATTGATAAGTAATTAATTTGTTTGCTCATTAAAAACCGTGTGGAAATTCCTGTGCCTGAATAATAATTTTATAAAAAGTTAAAAAGGCATTGATTTTGAAAGAAATTTGTGGTATAATGAGATTATGAAGATAGTGTTTGCATGATTTTAAAAAGGGGTAAACGGAACGAATTGATTGAACGTAAAATCCGGTTCAAAGATTATGATTATTCGCAAAACGGATAGTATCTGTCCGAAGAAAACAATAATTGATAATTTTGTGTAGTTAAACACATTGGAGGAATAATTAAGATGAGAAGAGCTATATCTGCGGTATTGCTGTGCTGTATGATTTTTAATATATGCGGTTGTAAGAAGAATATTTTAAAAGACGATAATCCCGAAAAAATGCCCGGAAATCAGGTGAAAGAAGAGTTGATAGATCTTGATGTGCCGGTACGGTTTGCGGCGCAGCTTGAAAACGGGTTTAATCCGCTTATGTCGGAAGCATATTCTTTTCGCAGGATAATGGAGCGTGTGTATGAGCCGTTGTTTGCTCCGGACGAAAGCTTTAAGCCTTTCGGAGTGCTTGCGGAGTATGCCTCTGTGTCTTCTGACGGAATGAGTATAACCGTAAAGCTTCGTGACGGTATTTTGTGGCATAATAATGCATCTTTTACGGCTGATGACGTTGTGTATACTGTAAATAAAATAGCAGGCGGTGAAACGAGGCTTAAGGTAAGCGAAATAAGAAATGCCGTAAAGTATGATTACCTTACTGTTGTAATTAATTTGAAGGAGCCGGTGATGAATCCTGTTGCTTTGCTTACTTTTCCGATTATGAAAAACGGTGCATTAGCTGATAAAAACGGTGTTCCTATCGGTACAGGAAGATACAGATACGGCGGAAAGATAAGTGTTAATGAACATTCATTTGTTCCGTATGAGCAATATCACGGAAATAAAGCTGTAAACGGATTCGAGATTGCTGAAGTGGAGAACTTTGAGGAACAGGCTATGATGTTTCGTGCCGGTGAAACCGACGCATACTTTGCTGAGCCGGATGAAACAGTAATTTCAGCTAACGGAAACACAAAAACAACAAACGAGAATACAGATGTTATGGTTTATGTGGGGATAAATTTCAATAACCCTATTTTCTGGGGCGAAAAAACAAGACAAGCCGTAGAGCGTCTTATAAATAAAAATTCAATTGTAAACAGCATTGCTTTTAAAAGAGGAATTGTTGCTGAGTATCCGATAAATCCTGAGCACTGGCTTGCTGAGGAGCTTGACAATTCACCGGTGTATAGTATTGATGAGGCAGAAAGTCTTATGAGGGCAGACGGCTGGGTGATGAGTGATGACGGATATTACACAAGAACCGTAAACGGCGAGGAACAGGAGTGTATTATACGCATACTCACAAGCGAGGACGAGGTGTTTTTAAAAATTTCAGAGTATATTTCAAAGGAGCTTACGGTGGCAGGAATAAACTGCAGTGTACACTCTCTTCCGTTTGAAGAATACGTTGCAATGATTGATGCGGGATACTATGATTTGTTTATAGGTGAAAAGAGCCTTGGAAACAATATGGACTTTTCGGGACTTATAAAAAGACCGAACGCTTTTACGTATGTGAGTGAGCCGTTGGAGTTTACGGTAAAAGAAACGGCACGCGTGAATGATGAAAACACACTTAAGAATTTGTATGCAACCTGTGTTTTGACAGTCAAGAATGATACACCGTTTATACCGCTGTATTTTAAGACGTCAACTGTGTTTTACAGTGAAATGTTTGGCGGATAAATTATAGTTTAACGACTTAAATAAGTCGCTAAACGCGATATAAATTCCTAACGGAATTTTCGATATGTGCTAACGCACGCGATATGCCTGTCGGCGCGATATGTTTGCTTCGCAAACGTTATGGAAGAAAAAATGCAAAGCATTTTTTCAATATTTAATCAAACAAAAGCA
>JAZTZP010000140.1:0-21618 GCA_045637525.1 Clostridia bacterium
GGAGTTTTCCCCATTCCTCTTTTTAAATTTGTAATTTTAATACTTTCTCAATATTGTAGCGATTACTTATCAAATTGCGCAAGCACATGCAGCTTTTACGTCAAAAGCTGCGCAAAACCCCAAAGGGGCTTAACTCGCCCCTTTGGAAACCCTCCGTGCGCTCAGCCGCGCGGCGAGGAGCAGAGCCGCGCAAGTTTATTTATTGAGTCGGGACAACATAGTAGTAAACCGGCTTAAAACGGCAAGCGGGCGCCGCAAAAAAGGGTAAGGCGCCTTAATCGCTTGCCTTAACTAAAATCCGGCAAAGCATATTTTATATGACTTCTGTTTATCAATATTTTTAATTTGTGAAACAGCCTATAATTTTAATTACAAAAATTAGTAAATTCTCTACGTGGCTTCCTCAATAAGCGTCATTGTAAAACAGAAAGTTGTCTCGGTGAAGAGTAGAAGAAAACAGGACAATCTAAAATCCATGTTAAGGCAAACGGTGCGGCCTTTCCCTTCGCATCAGACGCGCCGTTTGCCGTTCTTTACCGGTTTATTAGTAGTTGTACCATTCAGCAAAAAAGGCGTGCTTTGCTAAGAGGTTTCCAAAGGGTACTCCCTTTGGGGTTTTGGTGACGCTTTTGACGTAAAAGCGGCGTGTGCTTACGCAACTCGATAAGTAATCGCTATAATATTGAGTAAGCATAAAAACTACAAACTAAAAAAAGAGATACGGGGAAAAACTCCCCGATAAACTATAATTTATATTCTTGTTAACAATTTGTTTGCTCATTCGAAAACTGTGAAAATAATAAAAAAAGCTATTGACAAAGAATGAAAAATGTGATATTATGGATATGTCACATAAACTTTATAATTAAATACAGGGAAAGTTTTGTTTTTTTATGGGATAAGTGTACCCGTTTTTTGTATGTTCACCTCTGAATTTGGTAAAGACGCAAATTCTACTTGAGGATGAATGTATGAAAATTATTTCCCATTCTGATAAAGTTTGTGTGACAACAATCGGAGTTTGCGTTTTTCGGTGCGTTGACTTCGTGTTGGCGCACTTTTTTGCGCTTATATAATAAATTATAAAAGGAATGATTTAAATGTACAGAAAAATTTTGGTTATGATATTATCATTGTGTTTTGCGAATTTCTTAACGCCCGGTATTATCATACATGCAGAGAAATTGTATTCCGAAGAAGCATATTATGGATTGTTTATGAAAGGCGATATTTTTCTCGAGGTGTATTTACACACAGATTATGACCCGAATGAGAGAGGCGTTGCGTATCTGATATCTAAACCAACTCAAAAATATGATTATGGATATCCTGAATACGAGAGAATTGGTGAAATAGGGCGGATTTATGGGGAAAACGGTAATTACTTTATAAGGGGTAATGGAGTAGATCTTCAATTATATTATGAAAAAAAAGGTATAGTATTAAAGGATAATTCTGAAGGAAGCAGTATTTATTCAGGCGAATATGTCCAGATATCTAATGTTGGACCTTTTATGGATGAACAGGAAATTTGGCTTGCTTTTCCGCCAACGGAAATCAAGACAATTATAGGCAGTAACGGAAATCAATACACATTATATGAATCTTCAATGAGATGGGATAATGCTGCTGATTGGTGTAAGGTGTACAATGGGCATTTAGTAACAATAACAACAGAGGAAGAGTTAAATATGGTTAAGGATTTGGTTTCTGAACATGGTGGAGCTTTTTGGACGGGAGCCATTTTTGACTCAGAAGGAAGATTTGAGATGATGTGGATTACCGGCGAATATATGAATAAAGATTTTTTTGTAGATGAACTTTACGATCCTGCGATGGGGGCGAGATATATAGATATGTACGATTCAGAAAATGGTAAATTGCTATATTCAAATGATTTTCCATTTGGGAGCTGTCGGTATTTTATCTGTGAAACGGAAGTATATAACAGAAATCTTAAAAACGGAGACATAATAGGAACCTTGTATGCAACAGATATTTTTGCAAAAGTAAACGGATACATTGTTGAGTCGTATAATTTAAATGGAAAGACAGCAATACTCCTTGAAGACCTTGCACAATATGGAGCAGTAGTTATTTATGATGACAGAACACGTTATTTGGTTGTTAATACAGATAGTATGAATAATATGCATAATTTAAATATTTCTAACAGGAAGGCAGAAGCTAAAAATATCTATTATTCCGATATAAAAGTATATTTAAACGGGTATTTAATAAAAACATTTTCATTAAATGGTAAAATGGCTGCTGCAATTGAAGATATAGGAAATAACGATGAATTTTCGAAATACAAAGCAAAATATTCATGGAATGAATTTTCAAGGATAATATCTCTTGATTTTATTGTTGATAATTAAGATTTGAAAATCGCTGATATTTCCTTATAATAGTGATGAAAAATTAAAAATGCGGAAAACAAAAAAATATTCGTGTAAAAATACGCGAATATTTTTTTAAATGTATTGATTTTTACATGAAAATGTAGTATAATATTTTTAGATTAAGATTGGATGGTGAATGAAATGAAAAGAAAAATAATGGATTTTTTAAGGCAATGGAAGGATAATCCACATAGAAAACCTTTGATTTTACAGGGGGCAAGGCAGGTAGGAAAGACTTATTCGCTTTTGGAATTCGGAAGAACGTGTTATGAAAATGTTGCATACTTTAATTTTGAAAGTAATCCCAAGCTCGCATCTGTTTTTGAAGGGGATATAAGTCCGGCGTATTTGATTCCGATATTATCACATCTTGTCGGACAGACGATAGTCAGGGAAAAAACACTTATTATATTTGATGAGGTGCAAAAATGTGAGAGAGCGTTAACATCATTAAAATATTTTTATGAACAGGCTCCTGAATATCATATAACAGTAGCCGGAAGTCTTTTGGGTGTTGCGGTAAACAGACAGGAGTTTTCTTTTCCTGTCGGCAAGGTGGATATAAAGACCATGTATCCGATGGATATTGAAGAATTTATGTTTGCATTAGGAAAAGAAGAGTTAATTTTACACATAAAGGAATGCTTTGAAACAAATTCTCCGATGCCGGAAATTCTTCATGATGAAGCAATGGATTTGTACAGGCAATATCTTGTTGTCGGCGGAATGCCGGAGTGTGTAATGAAGTTTGCTGAAACAAAGGATTATATTCTTATTCGTCATACGCAGAATATGATTCTTGAGGGATATCTTGATGATATGAGTAAGTATAACAAAAATAATGAAATAAAAAAGACAAGACTTACTTATGATAATGTAACTGTTCAGCTATCGAAAAAAAATACAAGGTTTCAATATAAACTTATTAAAAAGGGAGCAAGAGCGGCAGAATTTGAAAATGCAGTTGAATGGCTGTCGTTATCGGGAATAGTCTCTCAGGTTTATAAGGCAGAGCATATAAAAAAACCGCTTGAGAATTATCGTGATATCGATTCATTTAAGATATATGTATCTGATGTAGGGCTTTTGTGTGCAAAAAAAGATGTGCTTGCACAAGATGTAACTTATATGTCGGACGAATTAAATGATTTTAAAGGCGGTATGACAGAAAATTTTGTAAATTCACAATTAATTTTCAACGGCTATAAGACTTATTTTTGGATGTCAGAGCGTGGTGCAGAGATTGATTTTGTTATTCAGCGAAATGGCGCAATTATACCAATAGAGGTAAAAAGTGCCGATAATACAAAAGCAAAGAGTCTTAATATATATATAAAGACTTTTAAACCGGAATATTCTATAAAAATTTCGGCAAAAAATTTTGGGTTTGAAGACGGAAAGAAGACGGTTCCGCTGTATGCTGCTTTTTGCATATGACTGAAATATATAGAGTTCATAAAATCTTAATAAAAGATATGAAAATTTTTTATTTTTTATTCATACGGGTGTCAAAATAATATTGTATTATAAAAGCATAGAATAAATGACGTATAAAATGCTTAAAAAGGTCAATAATTAATATGGAGGGTTAAAAGATGAAAAAATATCCTTATACAGATTCTACAGATTTGATTCTTTATGAAAGAAAAGTAAAGAAGCCTAAGAAGCAGAGAGTATGGCTTGCGTGTTTAAGTTCAGCTTTGGTAGCAAGTGTTTTTACAGCAGGTATTTTAGGGGCAGGATATTATGTAATGTCAGATGGTAATTCGCCGGTGAATGATCTTGTTATAGGTCAGCAGACTGAAAAAATTCAACAAAGCAATACAGAAGTGACACAGCTTACAAATACAGATACTACCGGAAAGGTTGTTCTGACAACTGAGGAGATTGCGGCAAACTGCGGTCCGAGTGTTGTGGGTGTTATAAATAAAGCAAAGGTACAGGCTCAGAGATATTACGATCCGTTTTCGGGACGTTATTATTACTATGAAGATCCGAATACATCAGATCAGACTGTGGAGCAGGGTTCCGGTTCGGGTATAATAATAAGCGAGACGGGATATATAGTTACTAATCAGCACGTTATAAGCGGTGCAACCGAAATATCAATAATTTTAAATACCGGAGAAGAAATAAAGGCAACTTTGGTTGGCTCGGATGAAAAGACAGACCTTGCGGTTTTAAAGGTTGAAACTGATATTAAGCTTCATCCGGCGGCACTTGGTGACTCCACTCAGGTTAAGGTTGGTGAGCTTGCGGTTGCGATAGGTAATCCGCTCGGACAAGAGTTCTTCGGAACTGTTACTCAGGGTATAATCAGCGGGGTGAACAGAACGATGACTGTTGAAAACAGAACGTATAACCTCTTGCAGACAGATGCGGCTATAAATTCAGGTAATTCAGGCGGTGCACTGTTTAATAAATATGGCGAGGTTATAGGAATAAATTCAATCAAGCTTTCAAGCTCGGGAGTTGAGGGAATAGGATTTGCAATCGCTATTTCTGAAGCTAAGCCGATAATAGAAGACCTTATGTCAAACGGTTATGTAACGGGTCGTCCGTTGGTTGGAATAACTGTAAATGAAACGAGATACGGATTGTTTATTGCAGGTGTGGCAGAGGGTACAGGAGCTGCGGCTGCCGGACTGAAAGAAGGCGACCTTATTGTTAAGGTTGAAGGTAAGAATGTTAAAACGTCAACAGCTCTTAATGAGATAAGAGATACAAAGAAGCCGGGCGATTCACTTTTGTTCTCAATTATGCGTGATGGTGAACTGATAGATGTGAATGTGGTGTTGTCTGAAAGTAATACACAGGCCGGCTGATGAAAAATAATATTGATATATAGTTTTAATTGATATATAATCAGCGAAAGCTGATACCCATCCTTTTTTTCATAATGATTTTCCGACAGGAAAATCAGATCCCCACCCTAAGAAAACCGTCTTGTAAAACAAGGCGGTTTTCACATGAAAAAGGATGCTGATGGGATAAATATACGTTTTTTACAGTATGGATTTGGTTATTTTGTATAATAAAACGTTTTAAAATGCAGAAAAATAAAAAAAAACATAGTTTTTTAAAATTAAGTCTTGCAAAATTTGAAATTATGTAGTATAATATAAGATGAATGGGAGTATACCCTTTTATACATAAGCCGGAAAGGATAGGTACAAGATATGATTAGTAAGGCGTTCCAAAATATAGTTTCACAAATGGCGGAAGTTTTCCCTAAGAGATTTGGTATTACTGACGCACAGGGGTTAGTGTTAGCGTCGAATGGTGCAGAGCCGAAGCCTGAGGTTATAGACGATTTGGTTTATGCAGTTTCAAACAGTGAAAGATTATTGTTTAAAGATGGCTATACGGTACGTGTTATGTCAAACAAACCGTATGCTGAGTATGTAGTGTACGTCGAGGGTACAGATGAAATTTCAAAGTATTGCTGTAATGCTATAACTGTTGCGGCAAATAATGTGCGTCATTATCATGATGAAAAATATGATAAGACGATGTTTATGCAAAATATTATTTTTGATAATCTTCTTGCTTTTGATATTCATCAGAAGGCAAGAGAATTACATGTTGATATAGACATTCCGCGTGCGGTATTTTATATTAAGTCTCTTGAGCATGGCGAGGTAGGACTGTATGATGTTGTAAGAAATCTTTATCCGGATAAGGAAAAGGATTTTGTAATTAATATAGACAGCTGTAATATTGTTCTTATAAAAGAGCTTACACCTTCTACAAATCTGGAAAACCTTGCACAGGAGGTTATTGATACCGTAAGAGCTGAAACTATGCTTCCGGCAATTATCGGAATAAGTACGGTTGCTGAGAATATTGACGAGATAAACAATTCATATAAGGAGTCTCAGATTGCAATAGAAGTAGGTAAGGTTTTTGATAATGATAAATATATCTTAAACTATGATAATCTCGGAATTGGCAGACTCATATATCAGCTTCCGATAAAGCTTTGTGAGCTGTTTTTAAAAGAGGTGTTCAAAAAAGGCGATATTTCAACGCTTGATGATGAAACAATTCTCACTATAAACAAGTTCTTTGAGAATGACCTTAATGTAAGTGAAACATCAAGACAATTATTTGTACACAGAAATACGCTTGTTTATCGACTTGAAAAGATATACAAGCTTACAGGACTTGATCTCAGGAAGTTTGATCAGGCCATAGTATTTAAGGTTGCTATGATGGTTTATAAGTATCTTGCATCGGATTCCATGCGTATATAATTGAATTAAAATTACAGTCAGGGAGTGCGAAAGCACTCCCGTTTAAGTTTATTTCCGGATGTTAAGGAGAGGAAAAGTATTGGAAAATTTTAATAATTTCAGGGATAACACTTATGTGGCAGAAAAAAACAGAAGAACGAGTGCGGCTGTTTTTGGTGCAATCATTGGTATAATAACAGGCGTAATTATTACTGTGATAGCTGTGATAGTGCTGTTTTTTTTAAATGACTTTGGAATTTATTCAAAGCTGAACGCGGTTAAGTCTGTGCTTGATACTTACTATCTTCGCGATTATGATGAAAAAAAGTTTGAGGATATGGCGGCTGCGGCTGCGGTGATGTCGGTTGAAGATCCGTATACGGTGTATTATACCAAAGAGGAGTTTTCAGATTTACTGGACAACTCAAACGGTGATTTTGTAGGAATCGGTGCGACCGTTTCGGTGACTGAAAATAACGAGATAATAATTTTAGAGCCGATGCCCGGGAGTCCGGCAGAAAAGGCCGGTCTGGTTGCGGGGGATTTAATTTTAAAAATTGAAGGTGTTGAATATACCGGACAGCAGTTAAACGATGCGATAAGAGTGATGCGAGGTATAGATACCGGTAAAGCCGAGGGAGTAGAGCTTAGCGTAACAATAAAGCGTGGAGTGGAAATTTTTGATGTGACTCTTACAAGGGAAAGAATTCATACTGATTCGGTATCTTATAAGATGTTATCTGACCGTATAGGATATGTGAAGATAGATGCATTTAATACAAAAACAGGATCTGAAAAGGATACGTATGAGGAGTTTTGTGAGGCTGTGACAAGCCTTAAAGCGGATGGTGCGGATAAGCTGATATTTGATGTAAGAGATAACGGCGGCGGTGATGCGGATGTTGTTTCAAAAATTTTGGACTATCTTTTACCGGAAGGGCTTATAATGTATACTGAGGATAAATTTGGCACGCGTGATGAAATAAAATCTGACGCTTCCGAGCTCGATATGAAGATGGCGGTAATAACAAACGAAAGAAGTGCAAGCGCCGCAGAGCTTTTTACGGGAGCTTTGAAGGATTACAAAAAAGCAGTCATTGTTGGTAAAAAGACTTTTGGAAAGGGCGTTGTACAGACTGTGATACCGTTTATTGACGGTTCGGGGATAAAGGTAACAACATCAAGCTACTTTACTCCGGGCGGAACTTGTGTTCAGGATGTAGGAATAACACCGGATATTGAAGTTGATTTAGCTGAAGAATATAAGAACACTGCTGTTACAAAGCTGGAGTTTGAACAGGACGCTCAGCTTAAAAAGGCGGTTGAGGCACTTATAAAGTCTGAATAAGTGAGAGGAGACGTGAAAAGTAGAAATGGTAGATATACATTATTTAAAGCTTTTATCGAGACAGTACCCGACCTGTGAAGCGGCGGCGGCTGAGATTATGCGGTTGTATTCGTCACTCCATATGCCGAAGGGGACGGAATACTTTTTCAGCGATCTTCATGGAGAGTATGACGCTTTTATACATCAGTTAAAAAGTGTATCGGGAGTTATAAAGTCTAAGATTGATGAGCTGTTTTCCTGCAGTCTTTCGGAGGATGACCGTAAAAAGCTTGCAAGCTTAATATACTATCCCGAACGTGAAATATCGAAACAGGTAGATGCTGACGGGTTTGAAGAATGGGTGAAGCTTACAATTTCAAGACTTACACGGATTTGTATTTGTGTATCTGAAAAATGTACCAGAGCCCAGATACGCCGGAAAGCTCCGAAGGATTTTTCTGAAATAACAGATGAATTGATACACGCTTCGGAGACGGGAAAGGATAAGTATTTTACGGCGATAGTTGAATCTGTTATACACACCGGTATGAGCCGTGAGTTTATTACGGGGTTATGCCAGATGATACGTGATATTGCAATTGACCGTCTGCATATATTAGGCGATATATTTGACAGAGGCCCTCATGCGGAGCTCATTATGAAGGAGCTCATGCAGTTTCATGACCTTGATATTCAATGGGGTAACCATGATATTGCATGGATAGGAGCGGCTTGCGGAAACCTTGCTTGTACGGCGAGCGTTTTGCGTATAGGTATCAGCTACAATAATTTCGATTTGCTTGAATACGGATACGGGATAAATCTGCGTCCGTTATCCATGTTTGCGGAAAAAATATATCATAATGATGAATGCGAATATTTTATGCCGCACATTCTTGATGAGAATAAATATGACAGAGTGCCGCCGGCATTAGCTGCAAAGATGCACAAGGCGATTGCTGTAATTCAGTTTAAGCTTGAAGGACAGCTTTACGAGGAGCATCCTGAATATAATATGGCGGACAGAATGCTTCTTAAAAATATAGATTTTGAAAAGGGGACTGTGGCTGTTGACGGAACGGTGTATAAGCTCAGAGATACGAATTTACCTACGGTAAATCCTCAAAATCCTCTCGAACTTACAGCTGAGGAGGAAGAGCTCATATATGTACTCAGTACATCCTTTATTAAAAGCAGCCGGCTTCAGAAGCATATACGTTTCTTGTTCGAAAAAGGCGGTATGTATAAGTCTGTAAACGGAAATTTATTGTTTCACGGATGTATACCGATGACTGAAAGCGGAGAATTTGACGTAATAGAGCTTGACAATGAAAAGCTTTGCGGAAAAAGCTATCTCGACTATATACAACAAAAGGTTATTAATGCTTTCTTTTCTTCACATGACCCTAAGAAACGAAACGCTGACAGGGATTTTCTCTGGTATTTATGGTGCGGAGCTAAGTCGCCTTTGTTCGGCAAAAGCAAGTCAGGGGCTTTTGAAGGATATTTTATAGAGGATAGTGAAGCAAAGCGTGAGTTTATGAATCCTTATTACAGATTGGTAGAGGATAAAAATATATGCTGTAAAATATTAACCGAATTCGGACTTGATCCGGAAAACTCGCATATAATAAACGGACATCTTCCCGTAAAGCAAGGGGATAATCCGGTGAAGGGTGACGGAAGTCTTTTTATGATAGACGGCGGAATTTCAAAAGCGTATCAGAAGAAGACAGGCATAAGCGGATATACGTTTATATTCAGTTCAAAATACCTTGCGCTTGTAAAACACAGTCCGTTGGAATTGACTGATTCGGATGAATCGCCGGAGATACAGATAACGAAGTATGTTAAAAACAGGCTTTATGCGAAGGATACGGAAATGGGAAAAGAGACACAACAGCGTATTGAAGAGCTGTATGCACTTTTAAATGCGTTCAGAAGCGGTATATTGAAAGAGGAGAATAACGAATAAGGAAAGGTGTTAATCATATGCTACATATGGGAATAGATATTGGCTCTACAACAGTTAAGGTTGTTGTGAGTGATGATGACAAAAAAGTGATTTTTTCTGAATACAAAAGACATTTTTCTGATATAAAAACAGCTGTCTGTGAGTTGTTGGAAGGCGCTCGTGAGATTATTAAAGACAGCAGTATAACAGCAGTTATTACCGGCTCGGGCGGATTGATGCTTGCAAAGAAAATCGGTGCGGATTTCGTTCAGGAAGTGGTTGCTACAAAAACAGCGGTTGAAACCTTTTTGCCCCAAACGGATGTAGTAATAGAGCTTGGCGGTGAGGATGCAAAAATTTTATATCTCACCGGCGGAACAGAACAGAGAATGAACGGAACCTGTGCCGGCGGAACCGGATCTTTTATAGATCAGATGGCCATACTTTTAAAGACAGATGCAACGGGGCTTAATACTTTGGCTGCTGATAAAAAGGTGATATACCCGATTGCGGCAAGATGCGGTGTTTTTGCTAAATCTGATGTTCAGCCTCTTATAAATGAAGGCGCTTCAAAGGCGGATGTTGCCGCATCGGTATTAGGCGCGGTGGTAACACAGACAATAAGCGGTCTTGCTCAGGGACGACGGATAAAGGGGAATATAGTATTTTTAGGCGGACCTCTTCATTTTCTTTCAGAGCTGAGAGCTCAGTTTGAGGAGCGGCTTAAGGAGGATGCAAAATCGTTTTCTTTGCCTGAAAATGCACAGGTGTTTGTTGCGCTCGGCGCATCGCTTACACGAAGCACAAAGCAGTTTACCGTGAAAGAGCTTACAGACAGTATAAGAAATTCTGATGATAATGAGTTTGAAATAACAAGAATGGAGCCTCTTTTTGAAAATGAGGCAGAATATGAGGAGTTTAAGGCACGCCATGCAAAGGCGACTGCTCAGAAATATCCTGTTGAAAAAGCGGTGGGGGAGCTTTTTCTCGGTTTTGACGTGGGCTCAACTACGATAAAAGCTGTTGTTTGTGATAAGAGCGGCAAAATACTGTATACATATTATAATAAAAATAACGGAAATCCGCTTAAATACGGAATTAAAATATTAAGAGACATATATTCAAAGCTGCCTGAGAATGCGTTTATTGCAAACGCTTGTGCGACGGGATACGGAGAAGAACTTTTAAAGGCAGGATTTAAGATACCGGAGGGCGAAATAGAAACTATTGCACACTATAAGGCGGCAGAGTTTTTCAGTCCGGGCGTTGATTTTATAATAGATATTGGCGGTCAGGATATGAAATGCATGAAGATAAAGGACGGTGCTATTGACAGCATAATGCTCAATGAGGCTTGTTCGTCGGGATGCGGCTCTTTTATGCAGACTTTTGCGGAGTCGCTCGGAATGGATACAAGGTCTTTTGCAACAGAAGCACTTATGGCGAAAAATCCTGTGGATTTGGGTACAAGATGTACTGTTTTTATGAATTCACGTGTGAAACAGGCTCAGAAGGAAGGAGCGTCGGTTGGAGATATAAGTGCCGGACTGTCTTATTCTGTTGTGAGAAATGCACTTTATAAGGTTATAAAGCTTCGTGATACATCGCTAATGGGCGAAAAGATTGTAGTTCAGGGCGGAACGTTTTTAAATGACGCAATTTTAAAGGCTTTTGAAAATGTTTGTCAGAAGCAGGTGATACGCCCTGACATTGCAGGACTTATGGGGGCATTCGGAGCCGCACTTATTGCAAGAGAGCGGTATACCGGTGAGCAATGTCCGATACTTAAGAGTGACGAGCTTGATTCTTTTGAAAGTGAAAATACAATAACACATTGCAGAGGCTGTAGTAATAAATGCCGTCTTACTGTAACGACGTTTGGTGACGGAAATAAGTTTATTTCCGGAAACAGATGCGAAAAAGGTGCAGGTCAGACAAAGGTGAAAGAACAGCTTCCTAATTTATATGATTATAAATACAACCGTATATTTGATTATGAGCCGCTGAGCGTGGTTGAAGCAAAGAGGGGGACGATAGGTATACCGAGAGTTCTGAATATGTATGAGAATTATCCTTTGTGGTTCAGATTTTTTACGGAACTCGGATTCAGGGTGGAGCTGTCGGCGAGAAGTACTCATAAAATATATGAAAAGGGCATAGATTCAATTCCTTCTGAAAGTGCTTGTTATCCTGCTAAAATTACTCACGGGCATATTAAGGATCTGATAGAGCGTGAAGTGCTTAATATTTTCTATCCTTGTGTTCCGTATGAGCAATGGGAGTATAAGGAGTCGGGAAATCATTTTAATTGTCCGATAGTAACTTCATATCCTGAGGTTATAAAAAACAACATGGATGAGCTTCGCGGGATTAAGTTTATGTATCCCTTTATAAATCTTGATGATGAGAAATCGTTTGTTTGTCAGATGCATAATGAACTAAAAGAGTTTGGGGTTACATATGATGAAATTGCAGTGGCGACAAAAGCGGCTTTTTCAGAACGTGAAAGGGTTAAAGCTGATATAAGACAAAAGGGCGAAGAAACTATAAAATGGCTTCGTGAAAACAATAAAAAAGGTATTGTTCTTGCCGGAAGACCGTATCACATTGATCCTGAGATAAATCACGGAATACCTGATATGATAGTATCACAGGGGTTTGCGGTGCTTACGGAGGATAGTGTGGCACACCTTGGAAATATGGAGCGTGATATACGTGTAGTAGACCAGTGGGCATATCATACAAGACTTTATGAATCGGCAGTTACCGTAATAAATAACGATTGTCTTGAAATGATTCAGTTAAACTCTTTCGGGTGCGGACTTGATGCTGTGACAACTGATCAGGTGATGGAAATAATACAGGCAAAAGGAAAGATATATACAACATTAAAGATTGATGAGGTTTCAAGCTTAGGTACTGCAAGAATACGTGTCCGTTCGCTGAAGGCGGCTGTAAGGCAACGTCAGATAAATGATTTTAAGCTTAAGGATAAGGCTGATTATACTATAAAGCGAAAGCTGTTTACAAAAGAGGAACGGAAAAATCATACACTTATTTTTCCGCAGATGTGTCCTGTGCATTTTAAGATGTTTGAGGCTGTGCTTCGTGCAAACGGGTATAATGCACTACTTCTTGAAAAGGCTTCGGCACAGGATATAGAGGCAGGTCTTAAAAGTGTAAACAATGATGCGTGCTATCCGTCTATTATAGTGACGGGACAGATAATAAATGCATTTGATACAGGAGTCGCAGACCCGAAGAATACATCTGTAATGATATCACAGACCGGCGGAGGGTGCAGGGCAACAAACTACATAGCATTTATAAGAAAAGCATTGAAAGAAGCAGGCTATCAGGATGTGCCCGTAGTTTCTTTGAATATTTCGGGGCTTGAGGGGAATCCGGGATTTAAATTGACTCCGGCTTTGCTGCATTCGCTGATAAAAGCGTGCGTTATCGGGGATATGCTCCTTGCTGTTTCGCTGAGAGTGAGACCTTATGAGGTAAATAAGGGTGAGACGGACAGTCTTTCTGATAAATGGATAAAACGTATTTGCAAAATGATTGAGGCGGGTAAAGGAATAAAGCTTAATGCTTCAATAAGGAAAATTGCTGAAGATTTTGACAATATACCTGTAAGCGGAGAAAGAAAACCATGCGTAGGCGTAGTTGGTGAAATACTTGTAAAATTCCAGCCGGATGCGAATAATAACGTTGTAGGCGTGATTGAAGCCGAAGGCGGAGAGGCGGTAGTACCCGGACTTACAGACTTTATGATGTATTGTCTTTATAATACCAATTTCAGACATGAGCATTTAGGAGCAAAGGTGAGCGTTAAACGTGTTGCGAATATGGGGATATGGCTTGTAGAAAGGTACAGAGACTGCATGAGAAAAACGCTTCTTAATAATCCTAAATTTGCAGAACGTGCTCCGACAAAGATTTCATGCATTGCAAAGGGGGCTGAGAAAATTCTTCAGCTTGGTCATTGTACCGGAGAGGGTTGGTTCTTAACGGGAGAAATGATAGAGCTGATAGAGCATAATGTGCCGAACATTGTATGCGTTCAGCCGTTTGCGTGTCTTCCTAACCACGTAACCGGCAAGGGAATGATAAAGAAAATACGTCGCGAGTTCCCGGAGGCGAACATTACAGCGGTGGATTATGATCCCGGTACGAGTGAAGTAAATCAGCTTAATCGTATAAAACTGATGATGGCTATAGCTTTTGAGAATGCGGAGAAAAAACAAAAAAGACAGGCAACTGAGAAAAAGGAACCGGAATATGTATAAAATAAAGGAAACTGTGATAGTTGAGGGGACTTATGACAAAATAAAGCTGTCGGGTTTTTTAGATGGTGTAATACTTGCAACGGGCGGTTTTTCGGTTATGAAGGATAAGAAAAAGTGTGAAACGATAAAAACACTTGCCGAAAAGACGGGGATTGTAATTCTTACCGATTCCGACAGCGCAGGCTTTAAAATAAGAAATTTTGTGAAGCAATTAGCTCCCGGATGCAGTATAAAAAATGCGTATATTCCGGAGGTTTTCGGGAAAGAGAAACGGAAACGTCAACCGGGAAAAGAAGGGCTTATCGGTGTGGAAGGCATATCTGAAGAAATACTCATTGATGCACTTCGCAAAAGCGGATGTGAAATAGACGGTGACTGCTCCGTTAAGACAAAGAGCCGCGCGGTTACAAAAGCCGATCTGTATGCTCTGGGGCTGAGCGGAGGCGAGAACAGTGCGCAAAAACGCAGACAGCTTACCGATGCACTGGGATTACCGTCTAAGATATCGGCAAATATGCTTCTTGATGTAATAAACAGGCTGCTCAGTTTTTCGGAGCTTGAAGCCTTAATTACAGAGCTTTCAGAACAAAAAAACTGATATAAGGTCGTATTATGCGATAAATTGTGTAAAAAATTTTTGTATGCTATTGAAATTAAAGTAAATATATGGTATAATATCGGTGTATGCATAGTTTGAAGCATTTTACTGTAACACAAATCTGTTTTGGCACATACTATACAACAGTATTAGTAAAAGCTTAATGAAACAGACAGGGGTGTTGTAAAAATGAGTAAACTTGTAATACACGGTGGCAGGAGGCTGGAGGGAGAGATACCCATTCAGGGTGCCAAGAACTCGGTTTTACCTATACTTGCCGCTACGGTGCTTAACAGCGGAAAGAATATTGTACATAATTGTCCGAAGCTAAGAGATGTGAATATGACGATAAAGGTTTTGGAAGGCTTAGGCTGTAAGGTCGAAGCGGAAGGTAATACGCTTACGGTTGATTCATCTACTTTTCATAATTGCAGAATTGATGAGGAGCTTATGCGGCAGATGCGTTCGTCGATTGTTTTTCTTGGTGCTATAATAGCCGGAAAGGGCGAAGCTATTGTGAGCATGCCGGGCGGCTGTGAGATTGGAGCAAGACCGATAGACCTTCATTTAAAGGCATTGAAGCGTCTTGGAGTTTCCATTACGGAGAAATACGGATACCTTTATTGCAGGGCGGACAGAATTGAGGGGGCTAGAATACACCTTGATTTTCCGAGCGTGGGGGCAACCGAGAATATAATGCTTGCGGCGGCAAAGGCGAAGGGCACGACTGTTATAACAAATGCGGCAAGAGAGCCGGAGATTGCTGATTTGCAGGAGTTTCTTAACCGCATGGGTGCAAAGGTGAGCGGAGCAGGCGGAAGCGTTATACGAATTGACGGTGTGACGGAGCTTTATCCGGTAGAGCACAGTATAATTCCGGATCGGATTGCGGCTGCTACATATTTAGCTGCCGGAGCGGCGACCGGAGGAACTGTTTCGGTAAGTAATGTGTATTCGTCACATATGAATTCGATGCTTCATCTTCTGAGCGAAATGGGAAATAAAATAACGGATGATGGTAATCGTGTAACGATTGCGGCACCGGAAAGAATGAAGGCCTTTGGCAGTATAAGAACTATGCCGTATCCGGGGTTTCCCACAGATATACAATCGCCTTTTATGACTCTCGCTTGTATAGCAAAAGGAACAAGCGTTATAACGGAAACTATTTTTGAAAACCGGTTCAGAAACACTGAGGAACTGCGTCGGATGGGTGCTGATATAAATACAAACGGTCGTACTGCGGTAATAATAGGAGTACCGGAGCTTACCGGTGCAAATGTTGTTGCAGGTGAGCTCAGAGGCGGAGCATCACTTATAATAGCAGGGCTTTGTGCGAACGGTACGACGACAATTGATAAGTGTGAGTTTATAGACAGGGGATATGAAGATATTGAGAAAAAGCTCAGTAACTGTGGAGCGCTTATCGAAAGAATAAACTAACAGAAAGGATAATCAGATAATGCAAGACAGTAAGAATGTCCGCAAGGATACACGTCTTAGCGGGGCAGAGCTTAAAAAACGGCATAAAAAGAATTTACGCCGGCGAAATATAATGATTATGGTTACAAGAGTTTTCAGTGTAGCTTTCATAGCATTTATTACGCTTACGGTAGTATTGTATTTGAATCCGTTGTTTAACGTGAGAAAAGTAAACATCGAAGGTAATGAGCATGTGGAGGTCGAGTATTTAGAACAGGGACTTAATGCAATAAAGGGAAATAATATTTTCAGACTTTCAAAAAATAAGGTGATGAAAGCATTTTCATACATACACTATTTTGAAGATGTAGAGCTGAAGAAACGGTATTTTCCTTCGGAGATGACAATAATATTTAAAGAATATACACCATGCGGAACGGCGCAGATTGGTGATAAATTTTATTTATTTGATAAAGAATTGAAAATACTTGAAGAATCAACTGCATTTATAGAAAAAGCTCCGCGGATATACGGTACGGATGATATACCGATGGAGGAGTTTGTATACGGAAGTAAAAACAACAAGGTTTCGGCTCTGGTTGAATGCCTTGAGAAAATGGAAGAAACGGGAGTTATAGAAAAGACGGATGCAATATCCTTTGAGAGTATATCTGAGATAACTTTTGAGTATGATAAGAAGTTTCATGTTATACTCGGAAGTGCGTATGATGTGGACGCAAAGCTCAGATTATTTCTTGCAACTCTTTCAAATGCAAGCATGGACGGGAATGCAGGCGGAACTGTTGATTTAAGCAACGGAGGAACTGCATATTATACGCCATGATGTACAAATAATGCAAAATAAACTTTTTTAAGTGTATTTTGTGTAAAATTCACAAAAAATGACAAAAAAGTTTATAAATATTTTTACATAAAAAATGCAAGAACTTTTGAAATTCCTATTGATAAGTTTGAAAAAAAATAGTACAATAATAATATATGTGTAAAATGCCAATTGGCTTAAAATACGAAGGAGGATTCACATGAGTGCAATGCCAATAGATTTAGAAAACGAAAATTATATCGACGGGGCAAGAATTAAAGTAGTAGGTGTTGGCGGCGGTGGTAACAACGCAGTAGACAGAATGATTGAGGCCGGAGTTGAGAAAGCGGAGTTTATCTGTGTAAATACAGATGCTCAACAGCTTGCTAACGTTAAG
This sequence comes from Clostridia bacterium, assembly GCA_045637525.1. Classification (GTDB taxonomy): domain Bacteria; phylum Bacillota; class Clostridia; order UBA1381; family UBA1381; genus JAZTZP01. Next base: position 17,457 of record JAZTZP010000140.1, read on the forward strand.
GCGCCAACAGTAATACAGCTTGGCTCAAGAATAACAAACGGTTTGGGAGCCGGTGCTAATCCGGAGATCGGTCGTCAGGCAGCTGAGGAAACAAAGGAAGAGATAAAAAATCTTCTTCAGAATACGGAAATGGTATTTATAACAGCCGGCATGGGCGGCGGAACCGGTACAGGTGCGGCGCCGATTATTGCAGAAGTATCAAAATCAATGGGAATACTTACTGTTGCTGTAGTAACAAAGCCGTTCTTCTTTGAAGGTCCTCAGAGAATGAGAAATGCTGAAGAGGGAATAAAGTCTCTTGCTGATAAGGTTGACGCTATTGTTACAATTCCTAACGACTTGTTATTTAAAATTGCAGACAAGAAAGTAACTATAAATGATTCTTTCAAGCTTGCTGATGATGTTTTAAGACAGGGTGTTCAGGGTATTATCGAGGTTATAACACAACGCGGAATAATGAACTGTGACTTTGCTGATGTACGTACAATCATGAAGGATTCAGGCGTTGCTCATATGGGTATCGGAATCGGCAAGGGTGAGAATGCGCCTCAGGATGCTGTAAGAGCGGCAATTGAGAGTCCGCTTTTAGAGACAAGTATTGTTGGTGCAGAAAATGTGCTTCTTAACATAACAGGCGGAACAGAGTTCTCACTTGTTGATATGGGTGAGGTTTCGAGCGTAGTAAGAGACATGGTTTCTGAAAATGCGAACATAATAGTTGGAACAGCTATGGATGAAAGCTTAAAGGATGAAATTAAGGTTACTCTTATAGCTACCGGTCTTGATGCAAACGTTAAGAGATCAAGAGGTACTGAGCAGAGAAGAACAGGCGGTACAGCTGCAAGAACAGTTGCGAGCGATGACGACGCTGTATTTACAAGAAAGCTGAAGCCCGGAATGGACGATATAAACGTGCCGACATTCTTCAGACCGAAAAACTAAGTTTTAAAAAAAACAAGTCTTTTTAAAAGGCTTGTTTTTTGATGTGTAATTATATACTATTATTAAAAAATAATAGAATTTTTCATCAAAAAAGCAGACAAAAGAAAATATTCACAAAAAATTAACGTAATATTTTAGTAAGCACTTGACAATCATGGCAAATAGTTGTATAATATATATGTTATATGATATATGAATATGTGTTCATATATCAGTAAATAATATTCCGTGAAAAGCGGTTAATATATACGTTACTGAAAGGTTATGATAATTAATGAAAAAATCAATATACATGGATAACAATGCCACTACATCATTAAAAAGAGAAGTATATGATGCAATGGTTCCTTATCTTACGGAGTATTACGGCAACGCGTCATCTAAGTTTTATCAGATTGGAAGAGACGCGGAGGCTGCTGTATATAAGGCTCGTGAGACGGTTGCGAATGCGATTGGCGCAAAGGTAAATGAAATATATTTTACGGCGTCCGGATGTGAAGCTGATAACTGGGCACTGAAGGGAATAGCATTTGCCAACAGTGCAAAGGGTAATCATATTATAACAAGCGAGATTGAGCATCATGCAATTCTTCATGCGTGTAAATGGCTTGAGAAACAGGGATTTAAGGTGACATACCTTCCTGTTGACAAGGATGGAAGAGTGGATCCTGCTGATGTTGAGAATGCCATTGATGAAAATACTATATTAATCAGTATAATGACGGCGAATAATGAAATCGGAACTATTCAGCCGATAAGGGAAATAAGCGAAATAGCAAAGGCACACAAGGTTATATTCCATACAGACGCAGTACAGGCGATAGGTCATATGCCCGTAGATGTAAAAGAGCTTGGGGTTGATATGCTGTCGCTTTCCGGTCATAAGTTCCATGGTCCGAAAGGTGTTGGCGTACTCTATATAAGAAACGGAGTAAGGATAGAAAATCTTATTCACGGTGGCGGACAGGAAAGAGGAAAGAGGGCGGCAACGGAAAATCTTGCCGGAATTGTCGGAATTGCTAAGGCAATAGAGCTTGCAACGGAGAACCTTGAAGAGAATATGGCTAAGCTTAAAAGCTTAAGGGACAGGCTTATAAAGGGAATAAGCGAGAATATTCCGTATTGCAGACTAAACGGCTCGACTCAGCATCGTCTTTGCAATAATGTTAACTTCTCTTTTAAATATATTGAAGGCGAATCGATACTTATGCTTCTTGATATGTACGGAGTTGCGGCATCAAGCGGAAGTGCATGTGCATCGGGCTCGTTAGATCCGTCTCACGTGCTTCTGGCGATTGGTCTTCCTCATGAAATTGCACACGGGTCTTTAAGACTGAGTGTGGGCGATGAGAATACGGAAGAAGAGGTTGATTACGTAATAGAAGTACTTCCGAAAATAGTGGAGAGATTAAGACAGATGTCTCCACTGTATGAAGGTGTAGAAAAAGGAAAGGAAGAATAAAAAATGTATAGTGAAAAAGTAATGGATCATTTTGCAAATCCGAGAAATGTCGGAGAAATAGAGGATGCAAATGCGGTAGGACAGGTAGGAAACGCAAAATGTGGCGATATAATGAAAATTTATATGGACATACAGGATAACATAATAAAGGACGTGAAGTTCAAAACATTCGGTTGCGGTGCTGCGATTGCAACAAGCTCAATGGCAACGGAGCTTGTGAAGGGCAAGACGGTTGAAGAAGCGTTAGAGCTTACAAATAAAGCTGTAATGGAAGCTTTGGACGGTCTTCCTTCAGAAAAAGTGCATTGCTCGGTATTGGCAGAAGAAGCAATTCATGCCGCAATAGAAGATTACCGTGCAAGAATGGGAATTGAAAATGATGAAAACGGCAAATGCGGTATATGCTGCAAAAAATGCCGTAATCATGACGAGGATTAATTAAAAATGGCTGTTTATCGGTGATTTTTGGAAAATACCGGTAAACAGCCTTTTTAATTTACATTTTGGTTTTATTGAAGGTTTTAATTTTTAAAGCGGTATATAATGAAAGCGCTTTTGTGTTGACAAAGTGTTTGTTCATTTTATGGGCAGTTGCAAGCACCTCGGCGGCGTTGATAAGATAGTCTGTATCGTATAAAGCTGCCATGTTATTTAAGAATTTCATAATATCCTTGTTTATTATATTATCAGCCGGAGTTGTTGCAATAAGCAGTATATCACGTATGAGTATTATCCAGAAGTCAAGTATTTCATGGATATGTTCTTTGTTTGCTTCAAAAAAATCCGAAATCAGATATATATTAGATAATCCGGGAGCTAAAAGTTCACGAATTTTCTTTACGGAGTCTTCACGCAGGTGTCTGAAGCTTTCATCGGTAACATATCTGTCTATTTTTCCGGGGTTCCCTTCTGAAAAGCTTACAAGGAAATCCCGACGTGAGGTTTCTTCGGGATAGCGATTATCTACATAGCTGTAAAGTGTGTTTTTTGAAACTCGTGAGAATTTTATGGTTGTACAGCGTGACAGGATGGTCGGTAAAAGCTCGTCTGTTTTACTTATTATTATAAATACTGCGTATTCCGGTGGCTCTTCAAGCGTTTTTAAAAATGCGTTTTGCGCTTCTGTTGTTAAAAGCTCGCCTTCGGGGATTATATAGACTTTGCTTCTGCTCCCGAAAGGCTTTGTATACACATCTTCATTTACTTTTCGTATCGGCTCTACGCCGATGCTTTTTTTGTTGTCTTCTCTGTTGACAAAAATAATATCGGGATTGGTATTTGCCTTTGCCTGAATGCATGTCGGGCATAAGGTACAGGGGGCATTTGCGGGACTTTCGCATACCAATGCATTTGCCAGAAGCTTTGCGGCTTCAAGCTTTCCGAGACCTTCTTCGCCTAAGAACAGATAAGCATGACTGTTTGTTCCGGCTCGGACTGTGGATATTAATTTATTCAGAGTTTCTTCGTGAAATATATTATAACCGTACATAATTTTTTCCTTAAGTATTTAATCATATTTTTATTTTTTAATCATACTTATATTGTACCATGTTTTTTCGGAAAAATCAAGACTAAAAAGAAAAGTTTTTTTGCGGCTTTTGAATGAGTTAATAATTTATAAATTATAGTTTATCTTACTAATTAAGGATAGGCTTTTGATATGCTTTGCTAATAGGCTCCCTTGTGTAACACCCCAGGGTGGCTTCTCTTGACGAAGTCAATTCACCTTCAGGGAGCTGTCGCTGAAAGCGACTGAGG
>JAZTZP010000141.1:0-3164 GCA_045637525.1 Clostridia bacterium
CTTTCCACAGCCGTTATGATTTGAATTGTAGGACATCTATAGTATAACATAACTTTCGTCTAACTTCAACACTTTAAAGTGTGATATTTTAGTTTTTTACTGTTCTTCTTTTAAAATTATTCTTTCAATTTTTCTGACCAAAGGTTCACTTGATTTCTCATTGAAGTGACCGTTAACCGAATAAACTGTTCCGTCAATTTTCATTTCAAAATTTATCGGACGAGGGTACTGAAACTTTTCGTACCAAGCTAATCGTTCCTCTTGTGTCATCGCAGAGATTTTAGAAATTAAATTTTTGATTTCTTTCATAAACGCTGTAATGAAATTGAACTCGTCTTCACTTAAATCTTTAATCTTGTACACTGTTTTACTCATCTTTTTATCTCCTTTCTTTTTAATTTTTTTCTGTCGGGGTTTTAGGGGATAGCTCCCTAACAAGCGAATTTGGATATTCAAATTCATTGCTTGTTGATACTAATGCCACGGCATTTAAGTAGAAACAAGCGAATTTGACCGTACAAATCCATTGCTTGTTAATACTGATGCCACGCATTAAGTAGTAACAAAGCAAGGTTTCTGAGTACTCATATCCATTGCTTGCTGATACTAATGCTATTGCATTCAGGTTGAAGCAAAGCACGAATTGTGAGTACCCAAATTCAGTGCTTGTTTATACTGATGCCACCTAAAACCGCATTCTTTGTATTCTGATAAATGTAGTAGGTTTTGTTTTGTTGTTCAGATTTTTCTAACTCCTTTCCAAATGTTTTGAGCTTTTTGTTTCGGTGCAAAAACAATTCCTCACCTATTAGGACTGGGAGAGGCAAAATGGACACCCAAAAATCAAATTGTTTTTTAAATATTTACAACCAGCCACATAAAAAATTGCAAAACAAAAAAGCCGCTACATACTTTGGGCAACAGAAACGAGCGTGGAAGAAAATTTCTTTCCGCGCTCATATTCTATTTTTAAACCAAAAATATGTAACGGCTTTGAATTAAATCAAAGCAAAAGAAAAAGAAAATAGGGTTACACCTGTCTCCACATCTCGCTGAAAGGGACAGCTACCTTTTGTCACAGCGAGCCTAACTTTTAATGTCTGTGTTGACGGGGTTATTGTACATTAACAAGAAAAATTTGTCAATGCGGATTTTGTCGAAGGGTTTAAAAAATTTTTTACGGTCAATAATATTTAGTTTAGGTCTTTGAAAAAATATTTTTCTCTCCATATATATAACGACATCGGAACGCAAAAATGTTCCTGAGTTTTGAAAAAAATGAAAAATATTTTTTTGCTTCGCAACCTGCCGCCAAGAAGAAAAAGTTTTTTCTTCTGAGTGTTATTGATTTGTTACATCCTTCCTTTAAAATTTTTTTGATAACCTTAACGGTTATATGGTGAGGGTATCACCCTCGTAATTCCCGCAGAGCACAGAATGTTTTTTTGTCAAGAGAAGAAGTGTAGCGGCTCTTGATAACGGAAACGGGATGTGCTATTCACATAAATTTTTGTGAAAATTTTAAATTAACTCTTGATAAGCTGTTGAAAAAAGTATATACTATTTTCAACGAGGTGAGCTTATATGGAACGACCTGTAATTTTATCGGAAATTAAAAAAGATATTTCAAACGCAGAAGTTGGTACAGTGTTTGTGCCCATTGATTTTGTTTTGCTTACAGATAAAAAAACGGCAAGCGTTTGTTTGACTCGTCTTGAAGCAGAAAAAATTATTTTGAAAATAATGCGAGGCGTTTACTATAAACCCGAGTACAATGATTTTCTCGGTGAGTATGTTGCCCCTGAGCCTGATGCAGTTGCTCACGCTCTCGCCCGTAACTTCGGTTGGACTATCGTTCCCTGTGGTGACACGGCGTTAAATCTGCTCGGACTTTCAACACAGATTCCTGCCGCTTGGGTTTATGTAAGTGATGGTACCTACAAAGAATATACCTATGAGCAGACTACAATAAAATTCAAACGCACAACCAACAAAGAAATATCCAAGCTCTCATATAAAACTGCCCTTGTGGTACAAGCATTGAAAGCTCTCGGAAGAGACAATGTTGACGATGCAGTTTTAACAAAGCTAAAAAACAATCTTACCGACAGCGAAAAGCAGGCACTTCTCACCGAAGCAAAAGCGGCCACATCTTGGATATATGAGTATATTAAACTGATTTGCAGGAGTTGAATTATGCGTAATATTGCAACAATAAAAGAAAATGACCGCAAGGCTCTGTTTCAGAACACTGCGGCTAAAATGGGTCTTACAAATGCAATTATTGAAAAGGACTTTTGGGTATGTTTTATGCTTGATTATCTTTTTCATCGTTGTGAGTGGAAAGATAGCATCGCCTTCAAAGGTGGTACGAGTCTTTCGAAATCCTATGGTCTGATTAAGCGTTTTTCTGAGGATATCGACCTTATTCTTGATTGGCGGGTTATAGGCTTTGAGCTTAACGAACCTTGGAAAGAACGCAGTAACACAAAGCAGGATATTTTCAACAAAGAGGCAAACCGACGTACAGAAGAGTTTTTGAAAAATACTTTTATGCCTGCGATTATTGCAGACCTACAGAACGAACTCAGCACATCTGTTAATTGCTACATAGATGAAACCGACCCGCAGACAGTAGTTTTTGCATATAACCGCAGCTTTGAGGATAACTCAATTCTTCCCGTTATCCGTCTTGAGATTGGAGCACTTGCGGCATGGACACCTGCTGAGGAAAGACCTATCACACCGTATGCAGCTATTCAGTATCCGAAGGTTTTCACCCAGCTGACAACGGATATTCTGACCGTACTTCCGAAACGAACATTTTGGGAGAAGGTCACAATTCTTCACCGTGAAGCTTTCCGTCCCGAAGATAAGGCTTTCCCGTCAAGATACTCACGGCATTATTATGATTTGTACTGTATGATGAATTCACCTGTTAAGGATGATGCACTTGCTGACATTGACTTGCTCAACAAGGTGGTACAGTTTAAAGAAAAGTTTTATCGTTGCCCATGGGCAAGATATGACGAGGCAAAAGTCGGTACACTCCGCCTAATGCCACCCGAAAGAAATCTGCAGGCACTCAAAGATGACTACGAGCATATGCAAAATATGATTTTCGGAGATAAACCCGAGTTTGAAATTATTCTTAAAGGTATTGA
>JAZTZP010000142.1:0-20270 GCA_045637525.1 Clostridia bacterium
GATTTCACCTTTTGCTGTTAGGCAAAAGATTTCACTGCAATACTGTAAACGTTAAGTTGACAGTATTGCTTTAGGCAAGGGAGGCTTTGGCAAAGCGTACCGAATGCAGACTGTAAACATACAGATAAACTATAATTTATAATTTTGCTCATAAAAAATTAATTCATTCAAAAACCGTGGAAAATTTTCAAAAACCTCTTGACAAAACTGCGATAATATGTTATAATTCTTTTTGTTGGTATGATTGCCGATTGTTTTAATGCGCCGGTGTGGTGGAATTGGCAGACGCGCGGGACTCAAAATCCCGTGGTAGCAATACCGTGTCGGTTCGACCCCGACCACCGGCACCAAAACCTCGTTTAAACAAACGAGGTTTTTTTCAATAATATAAAGGTGTCGCACCCGTTGCGACGGAACGGAGTTTAACATGGATCAGGAAAAAATTCAGCGTATAAATATTCTTGCAAAAAAAGCAAAAGAGAGCGAGCTTACTCCCGAAGAAAAAGCGGAGCAAGCAGCACTAAGACAGGAATATATAGACTCAATAAAACGTAATTTCAGAGCAACGCTTGATTCTATCAAAAAATAAAAGAAAGGACTAAAAAAATGGGAAGCTTAATTTATGTTATCCTCGGCGGTGTAGTTGTCTTCTTCGCGTTTAAAATGAGCGTTGCTGTCGGACTGATTGCAGTTTTGGCCGTTATGGCAATACTTGTGTATTCTTTATACCCCAAATACACAATAGGCCGTGCGAACGCACTTTTCAATAACGGAGAAACCGAAACCGCAATAAATAAATACAGAAAAGTAATAAAAATGGGACGTGCGGATATCAATACCCGAATAGCCTTTGCAAACCTGCTTATGCGTTCAGACAATGCAAGCGCCGCACTAACTGAAATAAACAAGGTATTATCAGTACGCTTAGAACAAAAAGTCAGATATCTCGCAAAGCAGACGCGTTGCATGATAAACTACCGCCTCGGAAATATGGACGAGGCTATGGAGGAAATAAACGAGCTTTTCGAAGACGGCTACAAAACCTCAAATACATACAGTATTATGGGATATTTTATGCTTCTCACAAAAGCCCCGCTTGAAGAAACACTTGCAATGTGTGAAGAAGCCTACGACTACGATAACGAAAGCCGTGATATTGTCGATAATCTCTTATCCTGTTATTTAAAAACAGGCCGGCTTGAAAAAGCAAAGGAAATATCCGACCATGTAATAAAGCTTGCACCGCAGTTTGTGGAAGGCTTCTATCACAGTGTTATGCTATACGAAGCATTAGGCGACCATGAAAAGGCAAAGGAATGTGCGCAAAAGCTTAAAGACTGTAAGCGTTCTGTCATGACAACAATTCCGGAAGCTGATGTTAACAAGGTCATTGCAAAATACGAAAAATATTAATTTTCAATACTGTAAACGTTAAGTTGACAGTCCACCCCAAAAGCAATGCTGTCAACTTAAGAAATTTAAATTTGAAATCGCTTGCGATTTCTACCAAACCCTGTCGCTATGCGACAGATTTCACCCACGCGAAGCGTGGATTTCACTCACACAAAATGTGTGAATTTCACATTTTGCCGCAGGTAAAATATTTCACTGCAATACTGTAAACGTTAAGTTGACAGTATTGCTCCCCCAAAAAGGAGGTTTTTAAATGAATCCCTTAGCAGACCGACTGCGTCCCTGTTCACTTGATGATGTTGTAGGTCAGCAGCATCTTATAGGCGAAGGCAAGCTGCTTCGTAATATAATAGAAAACAACAAAATACCGAACATGATATTTTACGGACCGAGCGGAGTCGGAAAAACGACTATTGCAAACATCATAGCAAGCCGTACAGGAAAACAAATCCACCGATTAAACGCAACAACAGCATCTGTTTCGGATATAAAAGACATAGTAAATACACTTGATACCTTAATGGCAATGAACGGTGTTCTGCTTTATCTTGATGAAATACAGCACTTTAATAAAAAACAACAGCAGTCGCTTTTAGAGTTCATGGAAAACGGTAAAATAACGCTTATAGCAAGCACAACGGAAAACCCGTATTTTTATGTATACAACGCCGTTTTATCAAGAAGTGTGGTTTTTGAGTTTATGCCGCTTACGCCTGGTGATATAAAAAAGGCGGTAGAGCGAGGAATAGACATTATGCAAAGCTCCGACTACAAGGAGTTTAAGCTAAACATATCAGACGAAGCCGTTTCACACATTTCAGAATGTGCGTGCGGAGACGTTAGAAAAGCGCTTAATTCGTTAGAAGCCGCAGTCTTTGCAACCCGTCCCGAAGAAAACGGAAATATAAACGTTTCTCTTGAAACTGCCGAGGAGGCAACTCAGAAAAAAGCCATACGTTACGACCGTGACGGAGACAGTCACTACGATATTTTAAGTGCGTTTCAGAAGTCTCTGCGGGGCAGCGACCCGGATGCGGCAATATATTATCTTGCAAAGCTCCTGAGTGCCGGAGATATGCAAAGTGCCTGCCGGAGACTTTTAGTTACAGCGTGCGAAGATGTGGGGCTTGCCTATCCGCAGGCTGTTTCAATAGTAAAATCGTGTATTGATTCAGCGCTTATGCTCGGAATGCCGGAGGCACGTATCCCCCTTGCAGAAGCAGTAATACTGGTAGCAACGGCACCTAAATCCAACTCCGCAATATGCGCCATAGACGCCGCTATGGCAGACATCGAATCAATAGATACGGGCGACATCCCGGCACATCTTAAGGATTCGCATTACAGCGGAGCAAAGAAGTTAGGACACGGTATTTCATATCAGTATCCCCACAACTTCCCCGGCCATTATGTCAAACAGCAATATCTGCCCGACAACATAAAGGACAAGGTATACTATGAATACGGCGATAATAAAACAGAACAATCGGCACTTCAATATGCCGGAAAAATAAAAGGAGACTAAAACCATGAAAAAACTTATTTTAACAACACTTGCAGCACTGAGCATTACCGCTGCAGTACACGCTGATGTCAACCTAAAGCTTATCGTTGACGACAAAATCATCGACACCGCCCCTATCTCAATGAACGACCGTACACTCGTTCCCCTGCGTGCACTTATGGAAAGCACCGGCGCCGAGGTTTTATGGGACGAAGCAACTATGGGAATAGACATCACAAGAAACGAAGAAACAATTCACGTAGCAATCGGAAACTCTGTTATGAACACTCCCGAGGGCGACGTAACGCTTGATGCCGCACCAATTCTTTATAACGACACTACAACATACGTGCCAATTCGTGCAATATGCGAAGCGTTTGATTTTAAAGTAGACTGGGACGAAGGAACACAAACCGTACTTATAAACGCACCGGACGGATGCCCGTACGTTGACGTATATGGCGGAATGACCGTAAAAGACTATGTGACCGATACCGGAAAATCCATAGCGGATATTGAAGCAGAAATGTATATCAGTTCTGAAAAGTTTGATGAAACAACACCGCTTATAGAATTCTTTAATGCCGTACCTGTATCGTATGTAGCACAAACGTATGAATTAACAACAGCAGAGTTTAAAGAAATACTCGGAATTTCATCTGAAACACCCGATGATGCTGAATGGGGCAAGGTTTTAGGCGAGGTTACACTCGGAAACTATCTTGATTTTATGTTCGGTACAGTTGATGACGAAGAATCATTTTTATTCTTCAAGCAATACTATCAGCTTGGTGAAGAATACACAAAAGATACAAAAATCAAGTTTATAAGAACTATACTTGATACCTTTGATTTGCAGGCTACAAGCAATCAGACCTCAGATGAGCCTGTATATTCCGGTGAACAGCTTGCTGAGTATGAAGCAATGCTTCCGGAGCTTTGCGAAGAGAAAATTTATTTCACAATAACACTTGAAAACGGAAACAAAATGAGCGGCGAGCTTTACCCGAATCTTGCGCCGAACACCGTTCAGAACTTCGTTGACCTTTGCAATGCAAAATTCTATGACGGACTTATATTCCACCGTGTTATAGACGATTTCATGATTCAGGGCGGCGGATATGATAAAGATTTTAATATTAAGCCCGCAACTAATGTCGTTGGAGAATTTTATGTAAACGGAATAGTAAATCCCTTAAAGCATGAAAGAGGCGTTATTTCAATGGCAAGAGCAGACGACCCGAACTCTGCTTCCAGCCAGTTCTTTATAATGGACGAAGCAGCACCGCACCTCGATGGATACTATGCCGCTTTCGGAAAGATAACAGAAGGCTTTGACGTACTTGATAAAATAGCACAGTCCGAAACAGAAACAAACGAGTTTGGAATGGGCGACGTTCCGGCATCAGATATCATAATCAAGTCAATTACCATAAAATAACCATGAGCTGTGAAGAATGTGCATACTATATGTATGATGAAGAATATGATTATTACGTATGCGATGTAAATCTCGACGAAGATGAAATGAGCCGCTTTATAAGCGGTACATTTCACAATTGTCCATACTTTAAAAACGGCGACGAATATGCAGTCGCACGAAAACAATAAAATTTTATAGTAAGGGCGACCCTATGCGGTCGCCCGTTTTAAATTTATCGAAATTATCCGGTCTACCAAATAGCTACTCCATATTTATAGTCTTCCCCTGAAATGGATGCCGTCACCGCAGGTGACTGATGAGATGGCAAATTTCAAAAAATCGCTATAATACAGAGAAAACATAAAAACTGTAATAATTTATTAAAAATTAACATTTTATAATACATAAATACGGAGTATGTAAATTCATTATCTTTACATACTCCGTATTTATATATTACTCACTCTTCGGATGTGCTGCGTAAGAATGCATTATATTCATATCCTCCGGCATCTTGGCAAACCCATGAGTACCGCATCCGCTTTCTACTTCATGACAGCCATGATCCATACAAAAGCCCATGAATGTATCATGATGCTTCCAGTGCTCACAAATCATACTGTCAAACATTGCAAAAGTCTCGGAATTTGCACGTAGCTCCGACAGCGCATCAATACTCTCCGGTCCGAACCTATGCATTTTAAAATCATAGTTTCCGTTATACACTATCAATACATCATAATTATCCTCTAAGATAAGCTGTGCAGCCTTTGCGTTTGCTTCTTCAACGCTTTTCATAATAAAATAATCCATTTCTCTTTCCAGGAAAATTAATGACATACTGTTAACCTCGGTAGAAACTATCGCACATTTCTTTCCGCCTTTAATTACGGCGTCAAATAATGTTTCTATCTTGATTACAGGTCTTGCGTACACTTCAATTCCATGCACCTTTGGCTGTGCACCGGTGTACATCGTTCCGAAGCATACAGGAGTCGCAGGCGGTGCCGCTGTGATATAAGGAACTTCAAGCTCCGTTCTTTCCATTACTTCTTTTACAAGGTTCGGATATTTTTTATAAACCCATTCAGCAATAGCATCGGGGTTATAAATAAAAACTCTGTCTGCCTTTCTTCCGTCAAATGCCTTTCGGCATAAGCTGGTAATATCCTTGTTTGCCGGTGCCGCAAATTCCGGCGGATTTATTCCCATAACCTCGCAGATTGCCGCACACATAGTATCTAATGATATTTTATTAAATTCCATATTCACTACCTCACTTTATAATTTATGACATAAACATTTCATTTACCTCAGCATATAAATCCTTGCATACGTCCCATGTAGCATCGTTCGGCCTTGCCGTTGTTCTTACAACCGTACCCCACAGTCCTTTTTCTTTTAACAGCTCCGACTGCATTTTCAGCAAATCCCAAAAAGTCTTTGAATTCGCCTCAAATTTCAGTGTCGGGGAAGCACAGTAAGTAGGACCCTCGCCCATAACCATTTTTGAATGAGGAATTAAGCGGTCGTGTACGCTGACAGCATTTTCTATGCTGTCCTTAAGTCTCTTACGGTACTGTTCAATATCTCTTTTAAACGTTTCTTCAAGCATCTGTTCAAGCTCTGTTTCTTTTTCAGGATCGACTGATACATAAAGACATATACGTCTCGGCCACTCAAGCCCGTTTTTCACTTCGCCGCCCATCGCTTTAATTACATCACTTACCTTAACGGTTTCTTCTTTCAGATAATATCTTGTCTCCGGCGGAAATTCCGGCTCTTCAAACGAGCATTGTATAACATCCTTCTCAAAAGCCTTATATAACGGCCATGCATAGTAGCTGTGGAAATTAAAAACATCAATGTTTCTGGGAATAAGCTCCTCCTGCATATATGCAGAATATGAATCATATGCATAAAGTACTTCCGGATGACGCTTCCTCAATTTTTCAATTTCACGTTCATGTATTAAGCGCAAAGCTTCAGCATCTTCCGCCGGCAACGGATTTCCGTATCCGCCTGCAAAAGGAATACCGTCAAATTCATTGAAAAGCTCCACAAACGCAACAATATCAATTAAATTTTCCTTTTTCATTACATCAAGAATTCTGTCAAGCTCATCTGCAAAAAAAGTTATTTTCTGATCGGTAGTCATATCAAATATATACTTGGTCTCACTTTCATCAAAAAACCAATATGTATGTAAGAAGAACCAGCTCGATAAAATAACCTTCAGATTATTGTTCTTTGCCGCAAGAAACACTCTCATAAGCCTCTCAAAAGGATTTATTTCACCTTCTGTAATCAAGTCTCTGTATGTTGTGAACTTCGTATATTCTCCGAACGGCGATTTAACAGCAACATTTGTGCGTTCATTCCCGTCCTTATCCCATAAAAAACTTGCTCCGTACTCAATTCTTATACAGTTGAAGCCACGCTCTTTAACTTCTCTCATAATTCTTTCATAATCATCATCCGCATAAAACAAAACCCACGGAATGAAACAAATCGTTAGTTTTTCATTTTCCATTTTTTATACAGCTCCTTTTAAAAAATTTTATTAAACTACAAATTCGTATATTTCTTCAGCCTTTTGGGCTATAAAATCAGCTCCGGCGTCAAGAAGCTCGTCCCTGTCACGAAATCCCCACAAAACGCCAATCGTTTTCATCCCGGCAGCTTTTCCGGTGAAAATATCAACGTTGGTGTCCCCTATAAAGAAGCAGTCTTCACTTTTCACTCCGAGATCCCCGGCAATTTTAAGTGCCGCATCCGGTGCAGGCTTTATTTTTATTTCTTTCATTGCTCCCATTGCATAATCAAAGCATTCTCCGAAAATCTCTTTTACAATAGGCACTGCAACATTGTCCGGCTTATTGGATAATACTGCAACAAGAACACCTGCCGATTTCAAGTCATTAATCAGGTTCACTATACCGGGAAACGGTTTTGTAAAGCAAATAACATCGTTTTCATAAGCCTTATCGTAATCCGAGCCTACTTTTTTAAAATTCTCGTCCGTATCTGCATTATGATAAGCAAGCATCCGATGAACAAGTGTATCTCTGCCGTTGCCGGCAAAATATCTGTATTCAGCCTCAGGTATCGGCAAAAAACCTGATTTTTCAAGAGCACTGTTTCCGTAAAAAGCTATTGAAGACAAGGTATCGGTTAAAGTTCCGTCCAAATCAAATATACATAACTTCATATTTTCTTCCTCCGAATCAATATTTTTTCATCCATAACTCTTTATATCTCAGTTATATTATATCATGACAAATTATATTGTCAACCCCTTTGTTCTTCTTTTTCTTAGCATACTTCCACCAAATTATATTACAGAATACATATCAGTAAAAGCGAAATCAATCCGCCGGCAATACCTAAAGCCTGACGCTTCGTTATTTTCTCCTTAAAAACAGCAATTGAAACCATCGAAGTTAAGATGATTGAACCTCCGTTTACAAGCGGGAAAAAAATCTGACCCGGCATAATTCCCGAAAGCTTTAAATTCAAAAAGTTCATGATAAAAGTACATATTCCGCAGATTATGGCGAATGCATATTGCTTCTTTCCCATTTTTAAAGAACTCTTTTCCCTTTTCGCAAGTATTCCCGAAAATATAAACGAAAATAAAAATGATGTCGCCAAAAACACAAATAATTCATTTTTATATGCGGAACTCTGATGAATTTTCTGAACAACTCCTATCATTCCCTGAAATATAAATGCAAGTGCAGAATATATAATCCAGCCTTTTCTCAGTTCTGTACCCTCTTCCTTTTGGAAAGAAATATATATAAAGAATATAAGTACAAGTATGGCAAATGCCTTTAAAATACTGAACTTCTCGTCAAAAAGAACCACTCCCGACATTGCCGGAATTATCATCGATGATGTAGTCAGCAGAACTGTAATATGCATAGGCCCTTTCGATAACGCCGTAAGCTTACAGAAATTTGAAAACATTGTTAAAATGCCGAATAATAAGCCTAACATTACCGAATAAAACGATACTTCACCGCCTATTGCTCTTTCAGAATATTTGAATAAATCACGATGAAGCTGTAAAATATATGAAGCCCTGACCCAAATGTATTCATAACTTTCATGAATAGTATTAAGCACATCCCTGTACCCCATTATTTCTTCTTCATCACTATTACGCGGAGTTGTTTTTTCCTCACAAAGCTGCTGAACTCGTGTGCTTGTTGTAACTATTCCTTCTATTTTATTTGATGCCTCTGTACTTTGAATTTTTGCTATTTCCACTAATTTTCCAAGCACGGCAGGCTTTTGTTTTAAATATAGCTCCTGTCTGCCTTTATATTCATGTATCTGCGCTATCAAACCAACAATCTCATTATCCCATTGTTTTTGCTCTAAAATATTATAATCAAAGTTTCACATTCGCCTACCTCCATTCATTTTCACCTAATTATACCATAGTTTTATGCGAAATTCAACATTTTAGGCGTATTATTTGCCTATTTTTATAATATTTTAGGCTATTCCCGATTTCATAAATATACTACATCCTTTCTGCTATAAGCAACTAATCAATATAATTGATATTATTCCCAAAATCAAAACAACAATATCTTTGTTCTTAAGTCTCTCTTTAAAAAATATAATCCCCGTAATAAGAGAAAACAATATTGTACCTATATTAAGCACCGGAAAAAGTACTGCACTGTCAAGTAAACCGGCAAGCGTAGTATTAAGCAAATTACAGCATCCGAAAGCAATTCCCACACCGGCGGCAGGTAAAATCTTTTTATTCAGAATTTTTTCACTGTCAGACTTTACAAATAATGAACACAAAAATGATACAATACCTGCAAAGAGAAATGCCAGCACTACAAATGCCGTTCTCTGTTCAGGATAAGAGGAATTTTGCTGTACTTTCTGCATAATTCCCAAACCGCCTGAAGACATCATTGCAATTATAATCGGAATGATATAGTTATTACCGGCTGACTGCTTGTTTTCAGATTTTTTCATACCCGAAATAATAATTGCAGGTATTACGGTTAATATCCCTATTATATCAAAAACCGATATTTGTTCATTCCACAGCAAGCATCCCGAAATAGTCGGAAAGATAAACCCCAGCGAGTAAACCGTTGAACAAACACTAATCTTACCGTTTTTTAATGCAGAAGTATAGCACCACTGCGCAAGCAACAACAACATTCCGTAAATAAGAGCATAACAAAATGTCAGTACGGACACATTTCCGAAAAAATTACCGCTAAGCAATATCAAAGCTATACTACCCGCAAGAAAAATTGACGCTTGTGAAGAAAAGAAGCTTTTACTGCCGAATGACATTTCCGATATATTTTTGGAAAGCAGATTTCTCACAGTTCCTAAAACTACGCTTAAAATTAATAATACTATACTCAATCTACTTCTCCCCGAATAATTCTTCCCATTTCTTCACTTAAAATCTGTCTGCTGTCATCATCAACAAGGCTGAATCTGTTACCGTCATTAGGAGTGCTTAAATAATTCCATACAGAGTAGGGAATATCCCACTCCTTTAATATCGTTATCATATCACGCATCCAGTTTTCACGATACTTTATATTGCAATGCCGGATTGTGCCGAACTCGCCGCACCATAAAATTTTATCGGGATGATTTTCGATAAAGCGTTTTGCAGGTTCAAGGCAACTTCTCAAAATCTCAATATCAATTCTGTCGATATCGCTGTAAGCGTTGTTATTGCCATACAGTAATCGGTGAAAATCTCTGTAACGCTCTACATCATCGGTGGGGTATGGCATTTTTCTGTTATAATACAGCTGAGCCGCCTGCAATACACCCTGTTGATGTGTAAATTCATGCGGTGTATAAGAGTGGAATGTATAAATAATATTTTCATCATCATATACCTTGATATAATCAAGTCCCGGAGGGTTGTTCCATTCAGTACCTCCCACAACAATCAAACGGTTTTTATTAGTACATCTTATTGCATTGATTGTTTTTTCTGCCAGAGAATTCCATTCGTCAGCGGTGCCATTAACAACTTCATTCAAAAGCTCAAAAACAACGTCATCATCGCCCGAAAATTCTTCTTCAAGCTTTACCCATACTGCTATAAACCTTTTTTGAAGTTCTTCATCCTGCATAAGTCCGCTTTCTTCCAAAATATCACAATAGTTTCCTATGGCTTTATGCATATTCAGTACCGGACGCAAGTTATATTTTTTACACCATCCGACAAAATCGTGTAAAATATCAATAATTTTTTCTCTGTATGTATATGGGCTTTCCTCCACTACTATTTGGTCAAAACCCAAACGGATGTGGTCCATACCAAGCGATGCTATATATTTAACATCGCTTTCGGTAATATAGCTCTCGAAATGCTCCATATCTCCCACAGTAATCATTAATCTTTTATCTTTCGGCAAAACATTAAACCGCTTGTAGTTTGTTAGCCAGCCGCCTATTCCCATACCTTTTTGAAAGTTTACAATTTTTTTCATAACAAACTCCTTTTTTATTATCATTTTATTGTATTATACAACAAAAATTCAATTATGTGTTAGTATTTTTTATAGAACTACTTGTCAAAAAGATAGATTTATGATAATATATAATCAATATACTGAAATACAAACAGAACGTATCGGAAGAGAGATGAAGTTAAGATGACCGCCCGACATACTACGGATTTTCAGATTAATTGTACTCAGAATGGTGTAAAACAATATCCTTTCCATAAGCATAATAACTATGAAATCATGATTTATCTTTCCGGGGAAGGTTATATGAGAACACAGGACGGAAATTATTCTTTTTCGCCCGGAACTATAATTATAATCCCACCCGGAACAGAGCATGGTTCAACATCTGAAAATGGATTTAAAAACATCTCGGTTATGGGAGATTTCGGACAATATTTATTTTTCGAAAAACCTGTTGTAACTTGTGATAATGAAAACTGTGAAGGCCGTTCGCTGGCTGAAATAATATACAGCAACAGATACTTAAGTAATGACTATCTGTCTGCTCTTTGTTTGTCATATGTATATTTTGTTCTGCAAAATTTAAGAATAGAGGCCGGCATAAGTATGGAAGTAAATAAAGTAATAGCCGAAATCATGAACCGTTTTCACGAATACGACTTTAATTTAAGTGAACTGCTGAAAAAGAGCGGTTATGCCGAAGATTATATTCGTTCACGATTCAGACAAATTACCGGAAAAACGCCAAAGAAATTTTTGAGAGATGTGCGTATAAAGCATGCTTGTTATCTTATTGAAATTTATGCAAGAAAAATTTCACTGACACAAATTTGCGAACAGTGCGGTTATATAGATTATGTCTATTTTTCTAAAAATTTTAAACAAGTAACAGGAATTTCTCCACGAGAATATAAAAACTCTTTCTTAGTTACAACAATACTTTCCTGATATAATTATAAAAGTATTTTCTTTTTGAGTTATATTACCTTTATAAAAAAACACATTTTGATTATTTTATATTGACAAATTCAAAAGAATATTATATAATATTCTTAACAGGTATTTAATAAAGCATTTAAAATATTTAAAAGGATTTGATGAATAATGCCAACAATATGCATGTTTAGAGGAATAAAAATATATATTAACTGGAGAGAACATCAACCGCCGCATTTTCATGCAACCTATGGTGGTAAAGAGGTTATAGTATCAATTAAAGAATTGGAAGTCATAGACGGAGAAATACCAAACAAGCAATTGAAAATGCTCTTAGGTTGGGCTGCTTTTCATCAGGAAGAATTGTTTGAAAATTGGGCTCTTGCTGAAGGTAATCAGGAATTATTTGCTATTGACCCATTGAAATAATACGGCTGAATTAGTAAAGGAGAGTGAAACCATGGGAAAGAATGTTGAATATTATCTATCCAAAGGATTTGATAAGAAGATGGCAGAGTATTTTGTGGCCGGCAGAAGAAGAATAACCGGCGTTATACCGAATGATGATTTCACTTTAACACTTAGTTTTGACAACGGCGAAAAACGACTTTATAATGCCGCCCCCCTGCTCGTGCCGGGTACAGTATTTGAAACCTTTGCAGATATAAGAAATTTCCGCAGAGTATATATAGATGATGAACACTGTATATCATGGGACATTAATCCCGATATTGACAGCAATGTTGTTTGGAATAATAAAGTTGATTTATGCCCTGATAGTTGCTATATCGATAGCATGCCGATTCAAGAATAAATATGGCAATTTACTAACAAAGTGTATTTTAAAAAAGCCTGAACCCAAGCGGTTTAGGCTTTTTTGGCAAACGAGAATGATAAAGATGCCTTGTATTTTAATGAAGTATTTGCCTTATGGCGAATATGAAGCAGTGGCTTTGCCACTATGAAGTAAATCCGCTTTGCGAATTTATGAAGCAAAGCGTTCCAAAATCACGATAAGCTGAAAGAATAATTCCAAGTATATATTTTATAAACGGTTCCGGATTATTATTGTTTTCATGGCAATTAACACCACTTCGTTCAAGAACCTCATAGTATTTTGATTTTGTCTTTTCTATTTTGCTTTCTATACTGATATACCTTCCTACCACATAACCACAACGATATAAAAGCAAAACCGCAGCATCTTTAATCTTAAGTCTCTCTCTGAAAAATATTATGCCCATTATAAGTGATAACAGCATCGTTCCTATATTGAGCACAGGAAACAAAAACCGCACTGTCAAGCACGTGCCATACCATCCCGCAACTCTTTCCGTATAAAGTAAAAATGACAATCACGTGTAAATGATCATCATTTTTACCGAAAATTATTTATCTTTATAAATCCTGCAAATCTGCTGATGAAAGATCATTTTCTATATTATCTCTTGCCAGATCTGTGTCGATCACCGGATAAACAGAAGATATTGGTCTTTCAGTTACAGGAACAGCCTTATGATACACCTTTTGTGACGGCGGCATTGTACCGGCTATTATCGGGTTTGCCTGTTCCTTGGTGTGTTTTGCCTTACCCTGAATCTCAGGTACCGGCGGCACATCATTTCCCGGCTTTGTATGAGTACGGTCTATTCTTTTCATTCCTTGTTTTGCCATTTTAAAAATCACCTCACAACTAACTCCAAACCGTTTAATTAAACGACGGTTTATTAACATCCACCTCTTTTGGGCTACTGCCTGAAGGAGACGGTTCAGACATACTGAAATACATCCTTGCCGCCTTTGTTGTTCCGAAATCACGGTTAGAGCCCGTGTCCTGAACCCTGTTAAATGCATCTTTAAACATTGCATTATGAGCTTCCTCACGATTTAAAAGAAAATCTATGGTTTCTCTCACTTTTTTATCCTCAATCTGACGGTACAAATATTCATATACAACCTTGGCTCTTTGTTCGGATGCTATATTTGACAATAAATCAGCACACAAATCTCCCGTTACCGTTACATAATCACTTGTCCATGAATATCCCGATGCATTTATAAGTCCGGGATTTAAACCCAATATCACATGTGACTGAATTTCCCCTGCCGGAACTTTGCCTGCATCAACATCATGTCCGTTCAACAGATTTATCGTCTGTGCAACCATTTCCATATGCCCCAATTCTTCCGCCGCTATATCAAGAAACAAATCCTTTATTTCCGGATCCTTTATTCTGAAGCTTTGTGATATATACTGCATCGCCGCCTTAAGCTCGCCGTTCCCGCCTCCGAGCTGTTCCTGCAAAAGTGTCGCATACTGCGGATTGGGCTTCTCAATCCCTACCGGATGAAATAACATTTTTTCGTGTTTAAACATAAAATCACACCTCAATTTATAAGAATACGCTAATATTCTTACCGATTAAAGGTGTGATTATTCTTAAATAAATAATATTCCTTCTCCTGTCTATCAAAACCAAGAACTTCCCAATCCCGGCGGATTTCCAAAATCAACAACATCCGCTAACTGCAACAGCCCTTTTGTTTACTCCAATATCCATCTCATTACAATATCATCTGCATCCGGCAAGTTTTCGTGTGCAAAATCGGGATAGAAAATTACTTCCTTAGGCGAAGTTATTTTATTATATGCTGCAAACTGTGTCGACGGTGGGCATACGGTATCCATAAGTCCCGTAAACATCTTCACCTCAGCCTTTATTCTTTTTGCAATATTTTGAATATCTATGTAGCCTAACTTTTCAAAAACTTCATCCTCACGCTCATGCCTCGGATCGAAATTTCTGAAATAGGTCTTTAACTCTGCGTATGCGTTTGCCGCAAGATCCATATTCCATACACGTCTGTAATCCGATAAAAACGGATATCTCGGTGCCGCCTTATATATTCTCGGTTCTAATGCCGCACATGCAATAGTTAATGCACCGCCCTGCGAACCGCCGATGGCAGCTACCTTTGTTTCATCAACCTCGTCAAAATCCATTACAATGCCCGCAAGCTGAGCTGTATCGAGGAATATATCACGGAATAAAAGCTTTTTCGGGTCATCATTATCAAGACCTCTTATAATATGACCGTGATGCGTGTTTCCAAAAACACCGCCAACATCCTCAGATCTGCCGCCCTGACCACGGCAATCAAGCGCCGCTATACACACTCCCTGACCAACCCAGGAAAGAAGCGAACTCCAATCCGGAGATGATCCGGTATAACCATGAAAATGCACAACTGCCTTTGATGGTTTTGTTATGTTTTTAGGTCTTGCATATTTAGCATAAACCCTTGCACCGCCTACACCCGTAAAGTACAAATCAAAGCACTCGGCATTAGGGTAATCATACACCTTTTTAAGCTGAATATCCGCATCAATCGCTTTCATTTCAGCCAAAGAACTGTCCCAATATTCATCTATATCCGCAGGACAAGGGCTTTGACCACAATATTTAAAAAGTTCTTCCGGTTTTAAATCTACTAACATTTTATTCATTCCTCACTTTATTTACTGATTTATATTAAAATATCATTTGAACCAATATCATATAACACACAGTTCCCGATATAATACTGATAAGAGTATTTCGTTTCCAAACGTGAATAATACCTGTAACAGCACATGCAATCAGCTGCGGCAGAAAACCCGCAACGCTTTTAAAGCTTACATCTTTAAGGCAATACACAACAAGCATACCCATAATGGCAGACGGAAGCACCCTGCCGAACTTTTCAACAACCGGCGGAGTTTTTCGCGCTCCGTTAAATACTATAAACGGAAGAAATCGAATAATCGCCGTAACAATAGCAATTACCAAAACTGCGTACCACACATATAAATCAGTCATTTTCGGATTCCTCCTATAAAAGTAAAGTCATCAGGTCATTGTAAAATACAATTACTTAAAAGCAAAGTAAAAGTGAAATAACAATCATCCCGGGAATAAGGAAATTTTCACTTCCGAATACAGCGAGACATACAGCCGTTGCGACAACACCGATAATCGCAGGAAAATGCCGCTTTGATGAAAGCCATTGTTCAATAAAAACTGTCAGAAAAAGAGCGGTCAGAGCAAAATCAATACCTTCGCTGTTAAATTTAATCAACGAACCGGCAACAGCGCCCAACACCGACCCCGTAACCCAGTAAATATGATTAAACAACGAAACAAAGAAATAATATCTGTTTTTGTCCTGTGCCGTTACTCCCGGTGTATCACCACATACAAGCGAATACGTTTCGTCTGTAAGTGCAAAAATCAGATACGGCTTTGCCTTTCCTGTACCTTTATATTTGTCGAGCATCGAAACTCCGTAAAAAAGATGTCTTGCATTAACCATAAGCGTAGTAACGGCAACCGTAACCAAAGACGCTCCCCCCGTAAGCAGTCCGATAGCGGCATACTGCATAGAACCTGCATATATCATAAGACTCATAGCAAACGCCAGCCATGTATTATAGCCGTTAGCCTTTATAATTATGCCAAAGCCAAAGCCCAGAACAAGATATCCCGTAAGTACAGGAACAGTAGCTATAAAAGCCGGCTTAATCATTTTTTTCATCCTAATCTCCAATCTGACAGTTTAAGACCGGGTCCGCATAAAATTTACCCGTTCTTTTTATCTTTTAGGAAATTGCGCGCAAACGTGCGCAATTTTGCTTGTTCAAAAAAAGATTTCCTTTTTGCCCCCAAGACCCGGGGTTAGGGGGTTGAAGATTTTTAAATCTTTTTTATATCAGCCTACTTCTTTAATATCTTCACATCATACCCTTTTAAAACCACAGCCGATTTTAAATGTACTGATAATTTATTTAATCTTTTTTAATTTATTACCTTTAACAAGATACGCATTTTTTGAAATATTTATAAGCGGTCTGTCGTTCATGGAGTCGGTATAGAAATTATCAATCACACCATCGGGGAAATTTTCATAAAATAAATCAACCTTATTGCTTCTGAAACAAATCTGTTTGAATTTTCCCGTTTTTATATCTATTTCGGAACAAACACACTTCTTAATACCGAGTCTTTCACATATGTCGTTTAAAAGAAATGAACACGATGCACTGATTACTACATCGTCGTCTCTTTTTTGTTTTATGTAATAATTCTTGATTTTATGAGCTTTGAGCTCCCAGAATTCTTTTACAAACCCTTCAACGTCATTAACGCTTTCAATAAAACGCCATGCATACTTTTCAGCACAGCGTTTTAACTCATCAATCGTGATAAGACACATCTTATACTTAATAAGCTTAACGCCCATAACAGGGAGAAGCGACCACAGCTTTTTATCACGCTTTATGCAAAACATGAAAAAGTCTACGGAGCTTTCCCCGTCATATATAGTATTATCAAAATCATATACATTCATTAACGGACACCTCTGCTAAATCAGATATTTTGAAATATCGGTCACAGTCCCGGCACCCATTGTAAAAATAATGTCGCCTTTTTCCGCATATGACTTCACATACTCCGCAATATCTTCAAATTTCTCTATATATACAACATCTGTTCCGGTCTCTTTAATAGCCTCTGCAAGCTTTTCCGCTGTTGTTTCACCGTCAGGCAATTCTCTTGCCGCATATATATCGGTAAGTATCAGCTTATCTACACCGTAAAACGAATTTACAAAATCATTCCACAAGGTTTTTGTACGTGTATAGGTGTGAGGCTGAAAAATACAGCAAATTCTGTTATGCGAAACTGCCGATGCCGCTTTAATGGTCGCCTTTATCTCTGTCGGATGATGTGCATAGTCATCTATCACAACAGCTTCTTTACACATCCCCTTTTTCTCGAAACGTCTTTTTGTTCCGCAGAATTTTCCGATACCCGAAGCCGCTTTTTCAGGGTCAAGCCCCATTACAACACACACCGCAACAGTTGCCACCGCATTTAAAATATTATGCTCGCCCGGAACATTAAGTGCTATACTGCATACGGGCTCATCTTTATATATAACATCAAATACCGGATAACCGTTTTCATACTTTATACTTCCGGCATAAAAATCATTGCCCGGATTTAAGCCGTAGGTAAGCTTATTTTCGATACCGGCAAGTGCAATTCTCACGTTTTCGTCCCCGCCGTTTGCAATTACAAAACCATCTTTTGCAAGAAGCGCAAAATTCCTGAAGCTCTCTCGGATTTCCTCTATACCGCTGAAAAAGTCGAGATGGTCTTCTTCAATATTCGTTATTAAAACAACTCTCGGATAGAATTTTAAAAAGCTGTTTGTATATTCACAAGCCTCTGTTAAAAAATAATCGCTTGCACCAATTCGGAAATTCCCGTCTATTACGTCAAGCTCACCGCCTATACTAACGGTCGGATCTGTATCGTTTTCCAAAAGTGCATAGGTAAGCATACCCGTCGTTGTGGTCTTCCCGTGAGTTCCCGAAACACCAACGGCATTTTTATACTGCTTCATAACGGCGCCTAAAAATTCAGCACGGTCTATAAGGCAAATCCCAAGCTCTCTTGCACGTATCATTTCTGCATTATCATCATGCACAGCGGCAGTATGAACAACGAGCTCCGCCCCGTCAACGTTCGCTCCGTCATGTCCGATAAACACTTTTGCACCCAATTTTTCAAGATGCTTTATTATATGGCTCTCACTCCTGTCGGACCCCGTTACGGTATACCCCCTGTCTATCATAAGCATAGCAAGACCGCTCATGCTTATACCGCCTATACCTATAAAATGAATATGCGCTCCCTTTTCAAGATTTAATTCAAATCTCTGCATAAACAAACCAATTCCTTTCCGATAGATTTATTAATCTAATCCTAATGCTTTTTTTGCTAACTTATCCGCCATATCATTATATTTATCTCCCGAATGTCCCTTAACCTTCGTAAAAGTGACATCAAGCACATTTTTCAAGGAATCATAATACTCTTTATACCGTTTAGTACCGTCTTTGTTCGTTTTCCAGGCACCCGTACACCACTTTTCAACACCCTCATAGTCATAACAGATTTCAAGCGTTGACACACCGTTTAAAATGCAATAGCCCATTGCATACATAGACGCTCTTATTTCCCCCGCAACATTTCGCATCTGTGCCATATCGGGCTCATCAAAAGCCTCGCTGTACTGGGCTGTTTCACCGTTATGAAACAGCACCACTCCGGCGGAAAAACGTTTTGTTTTTATGTCATAGCTTCCGTCAGTATATGCCGTAACCTCGCAAAGTCGTGGCTGTTCTGCCGGTTTTATGCCTATAAACTCCAGCGCCTCCTCCCGGGAGCCAAAGCCTTTATATACCGCTCCGCTATATCCGTCCACCTGTTTTTTACATTCATCCCACGTATAGTATATACCGGGAACATGCCCCTCTTTAACCGCATAAAACTTTTTAGCCATTACAAGAAACACTTCTCCCTTATCATTTTAACAATAAGCTCCTCCGCATCCTCAAGACTTTTAGCATCAACCTTTGCACCGGCGGCACGTTCATGTCCTCCTCCGCCAAGCTCTTTTGCAATCACCGAAACATCACACGCAAAATTAGAACGAAGACTCACACGAATTTCCCCTTTTCGCATTTTAAGCTCCGCCGCAACCAGCGTCCCTGCAACGGAACGTGGTATATTCACTATATTTCCGGCTTCCTTCTCTTCTATTCCAAACTCTTTAAGTAAATTTTCATCAGTCGACACTATGCGTATTTTCCCGCCGTCATAGCTGTGAATATTTTCTGCTATACGGCTGTGAAGCCGCATAACTTTTTCTTCCACCGTATCAAAAAGCTTAAGACACACATCCGCATGGTCAAAATCATACCCGATAAGCTTTGCCGCCGCAATCATGGTTTTTTCGGACGTGCAGCTGTATTTAAAGCAACCGCAATCCGCTACAACAGCACTGTAAAGATACATCGCCGCAAGGTCCGTTATTTCAAATCCCCATTCATTGAAAAGATAAAATAAAATCTGACCTGTCGCAGCCGCATCAGGCTCTACATAATTATATTCCGCAAACCCGGTATTTGTTCCATGATGGTCAATCGACACCTTTTCCTTACACGCATTATAAATGCTTATCCTTGTCCCTAATCTGTCAATACTTCCACAGTCAAGCACTATGCAAAGGTCATATTCCCCGTCCGCCTGAGACTCCAATATATAGTGTTCGTCTCCAAAAAATTCCAGTATCTTTTCCGGCTTTTCCTCAATACAGCAAACAGCTTTTTTACCCATATGACGAAGCACCTCACACATCGCAAAAGAACTGCCCAATGCATCCGTATCCTGATTTATATGAGAAAGTATAACAACAGACTCAGCATTTTCTATTTTCTCTCTGATTTGTTCCGTAACCATATCTTTTCCCCTTTAAAATAAATTATAGTTTATCTGCGATAAACTATAATTTATAGTGAAATTTTTTGCCACAGGCAAAAAGTGAAATCCAACCATATGGTTGGGTGAAATTCGCATAAATGCGAGTGAAATTTGCGGCGAATTCGCCGCAAGTTATG
>JAZTZP010000143.1:0-5274 GCA_045637525.1 Clostridia bacterium
ATTTTGGGCAACAATGTGATATAATAGTATTCATGAGATCTTGATTCCTTTCTCAAATTTTGGGAGGTAATAGTTTTGTCGTTATTACTATTATACCACAAGGAGTTCAAGATCTCAACTTTCATTTAACTTAACAAAACGAGGTCATTTAAAAGGAGTGATTTTCATGAGCAACATCTGGCATGACATAAATCCAAAAAGAATTTCACCAACGGATTTTGTTGCAGTAATAGAAATTTCAAAGGGCAGCAAAAAGAAGTATGAGCTCGACAAGGAAACAGGGCTTATAATATTAGACAGAATTTTATATACATCGACTCACTACCCGACTAATTACGGATTCATACCACGTACCTACGGAGACGACAACGATCCGTTAGACGTGCTCGTATTATGCTCAGAGCCCATTGAACCGATGGCGCTTGTACGCTGTTATCCGATAGGCGTTATGAAGATGATTGACAACGGAATGGGTGACGAAAAAATTATCGCTATTCCGTTTAACGATCCTAACTATAATACCTATAAAACAATAAACGATTTGCCTCGACATATATTTGATGAAATGATTCATTTCTTCAGCGTATACAAAGAGCTTGAGAATAAAGAAACAGATGTAAATGCCCTCGGCGATGAAAAAGAAGCCGCTCAGATTATCGACAGTGCAATTGACAACTATATAAATAAATTTCAAAAATAACATTCGTTCACCGAAAGGACAAAAAAATGAAAACCCATGATTTTTATTATGAGCTTCCCGAAGAATTAATAGCACAGGAGCCGCTCGCTGACAGAACAACCTCAAGACTTATGGTTTTAGATAAAGCTACGGGCAAGACAGAGCATAAGCATTTTTACGATATTATCGACTATCTCTCACCGGGGGACTGTCTTATCCTCAACGATACACGTGTACTTCCGGCACGTCTTTACGGCGTAAAGGAGGACACCGGCGGAGCTATTGAGTTTTTGCTTTTAAACAAAAAAACTCTTAATGAGTGGGAGGTTATATTAAAACCGGGAAGACGGGCAAAGCCGGGCGCAAGATTTGTATTTGGCGACGGATTATTACATGCCGAGATACTTGATATCATAAACGACGGAAACAGACTTGTACGTTTTGAGTATGAAGGAGTTTTCGAAGAAATCCTCGACAGGCTTGGCGAAATGCCGCTTCCGCCTTATATAACAAAAAAACTTGAAGATAAAGAACGGTATCAGACGGTATACTCAAAGCATCCCGGCTCGGCAGCCGCTCCGACTGCAGGCCTTCACTTTACAGAGGAGCTTCTTGATAAAATACGTGAAAAGGGCGTAAATATCGGATATGTAACACTTCATGTAGGACTCGGTACATTCCGCCCCGTAAAGGTCGAGAGCATAGACGATCATAAAATGCACTCGGAATTCTATGTCCTGCCCAAAACAACAGCAGAGCTTATAAACAAAACAAAGGCCGCCGGAAATAAGATAATATCGGTAGGCACTACTGCAACCCGTGTTTTAGAAACAGAAGGTGCAAAAGGGCTCCCGCTTAAGGAATCGACAGGCTGGACGGATATTTTCATCTATCCGGGAAAAGAGTTTTTCGTAACAGATAACCTTATAACAAACTTCCATCTTCCCGAATCAACGCTTATAATGCTTGTAAGCGCACTTGCCGGCCGTGAAAATGTACTTAACGCCTATAACACAGCAGTAGCTGAAAAATACAGATTCTTCTCTTTCGGCGACGCTATGTTCATTCAATAAATCTGAAATCAACAGGGGATGCTGAATCATCAGCATCCCCTGTTATCCTATTTGTTTTTGATTAGGCACGCTTTTAGCTACAATATCTCTTACTTCCTTGTACTTCGTATCGCCCGTTACTTCATCGCCTAAATTATATTCTTCCTTAAAACTGTTAAGTGCCTTTTCGCTCGAATACATATATTTCAGAAGAATTTCGCCCTGTGCAACTCCCCATGAGGTTTCAGGTGTAATCGTATCATCCCAATGATATAATTCTTTTAACTCCTCAAAGGTTTTTCCGTTCATAGAGGCTATTTTTCCGGCTGATATAGTATAATATGCCGCCGCCTCTTCAGTATCGGCACGCATATTTTCCGGCAAACCGTATTCTTCAAGCAATTCTTCAAGCGTAATACCGTTTTCCTCCGCTATCTGTCCTATTGTCTTGCCGCTCGTATTTATGTAACCAAGCTTATTATATTTATTTACAATACAAAAGTTATATACAAGCGCAAAAACCACACCAATCACTACAACAGCACAGCCGGATATAACAGCAATATTCTTTTTTGACAGCTTTCCGCTTTCTTTCAGCAGATTAATGTTTTCTCTCATCTTAGTAATCATAAACGTCACTTCCTCTATGTTTAAAATACGGCATTCGACTGCAAAAAGCAATCAAATGCCGTAACAAAATCAAATTTTAAAATTATTCAGCAGCCTTTTCTTCTGTCTCTGTTTCAGCTTCTGTTTCAGTAACAGCCTCTGCTGCAGCCTCTTCTGCCGGCTCAGCTGAAGCCTCAGCCGGAGCTGCCTGCTCTTCCTGAGCTGCCGCCATCATTTCTTCTGTCTTTTTCATTACTGCTTCTTCAACCTGTGCCCATGGTGTATCTTCTGTTACATCATCACCAAGCTCATATGTTGTCTTGAAAGTTTCAAAATCCATACCGCTTGACTCGATCACTGTCTTTATAGGAACAAGATCGTTTGCTTCGCCAACTGTCATAGTACCTGTTACAGTCTCCGGCAAGCCGTTTGCAGCGATATATTCTTCAACAGTTGTTCCCTCAAGCTTTGCATAGTTTTCAACTGTCATAGTTTCAATAACTTCACTCATCATAGTTTCACCGGTAACATTCTCACCTGTAATACCATAGTCAGCTATAAACTGTTCAACCGTAACTCCCTTTTCGTTTGCACGCTTTTCGATTGTATCAGGTAAAGCAGCCTGTTGTTCTGCCTTATATGCTTCTATCTTTTCTGAAATCTTAGGCGAAATAGCCCATACAGCCAACCCTACAAAAACTACAACTACAACTGCAATAATCGCATTAAGCATTTTATCTGCCGGACTAGCCTTTCTCTTTACCGTTACATTTTTCTTTTTAGCCATTTTATACTCTTTCCTTTCATTCGTTAGATGTTTTACTTATACAATATAACATATTTTTATAAAAAAATCAATACCTTCTTTATTAATTTTTTATGAATTTGTATTTTCAAAGAAAAACATTATAATTTCAATGTATATTTTGTGCATTTCGCCAATCACGATTTGCGAAACCTTTCAAAAAAAGATTTCTTCTCCGGTTTTTGTTCCGGCAAAGAATCGGGATTTTCGATTTTTTCCGGCTCCGGCTGCGAGATTTCAAAAAACTTCTCAATATCCTCACGAACAAACACCGCTGTATCGCCGCTGTATGGGTTTACAACAAATCCGCAGTTTGCATTTTTAAACAATTCCCGTACAGTATGAGCCATAGCACCATTAAACTCAACCTTGCCCTTCGCCGCCATAAGCTGAATAACATCCGTAAACACAGGCATAAGAATTTCACCCTCAGGATTTTTCATCATCGGCATTTTAAAGCTTCCGTCCTCGTTTTTCGTTACCGGCACAACTATTTTTGTATTGTCAAGCTCATCTAAAACATTATATAAAAGTGCCGACGCTATTGCATCATGATTTTCACCTTTAACAGTCCTTGCAACAAACTGTGCACGTATCATAAGCGACTTTTTCAATGACGGATTTTTTACTGCGTTTGCATTATCCGCACCCTCCGTCGGGTCGGTAATGTCAAAATACTCGTCTATATTAAAAATCCTGTTCTCATCACCGTTTAAAATAAAGGTGTCCGTTCCGAAAAACAGCTTGTACTGCGAAAATACCATTGCCGCATGTGCTCCCTCAACCGCACGCACCTGCATCCCGTCACTTACAAACGGCTTAATACGTTTTGCCGATGTAAATACCGATATATGATGATCGTTTATAAGAACAGGATTATTAGCAAGCGAAAGTATATATAAACGTCCGTCCGACAGATTGTCCTTTGTCGGAGCACCGGCTCTTTCCTCGTCGTGTTCCTCCTCTTCAACAAACTCCATTGTATCACGGTTTAGCATATCCTTTGATACAGTAAAGCTTACGCCGCCACAGTTTATTACAAATCCTGCACAGTCACTTATAAGCCCGACTATCTCATTAAACGATACAGCACACGCACTGCACGCCGTATTGTTTTTAAAAATCCTGTCATATTCTATAAAATCAGTAAACACCGGCAAAAACTGCTGTCCGTCTCTGTTATTGACCGTTGAAATCTGCATTGCCCCGGTCTCTGGCTCTTTTGCCCATTCCTTTTTCTCCGTCGCAAAGAACCGGTATTTAACTCCGGAGCTCTCTATAAGTTTTTTTACCTGATCGGTATAGTGAATTTTGTCTTTTTCATTACCTGTCTGTATCGGCATGAGTAATAATGAAGACTTAACAGACGTAAATAACATCTTTTTGAAATTATCACGTATGGTTTCTATCGTTTTATTTGCATTTTTACAAAACGCGGACGCCATATTATATCTGAACATAATTGAGTTGAGCTCCGCATTTTCTCTCAGCTTACCTTCACCAAAACTTTCGGTAACAAATTCCGTATCACTAAACGAAAAAGCAACCGTCGCAAGATTGTCCTTTGTCATCGGATTAATTCTTATACGGTTTATACCAAATCTTCTGAACTCGTATCTTAAGAGCAGCTGAAGCATTTTATTCTCTACCGGACGTACTTCACAAGCACCGTTTTTTAAACCGGCAGCTAAAGCATACTCCTCTCTTGTAAAAAACCAGGCTATTCCCTCCGGATCGGTTACCGGGACAGCTGTAGGAACATTTTTTAAATAAATCGCAAAAAGCTCTGTCGCTTTTGAAAACCTGTCAAAAAAAGCCTGAACTATTTCCTTAGCATGGTCTGTAAGTTCCTTTTCTGATTTTTTATCGGTAAGTGCCTTATTATAATACTCTATCGCCGTCTCTAAATCAGAAGCTGCGATAATCTCCGCAGTACATGTATCGTAATTTATTTCTTTGTTTTCCATATAAAATTCCTTTCAAAATACAAATTATAGTTTATCTTACGATAAAGTAGTAGGATTTCGATTCCGCTTTGCAAGCCTCCCTTGCCTAAAGGGAGGGGGACCGCTTGCGGTGGTGGGATATCAAATTATCTATGTTTTTACTATATATTGTCAATGCATAAT
>JAZTZP010000144.1:0-16017 GCA_045637525.1 Clostridia bacterium
CACAGCTTACGCTGTGCCACCTCCCTTTAGGCAAGGGAGGCTTTAGCAAAGCAACCTTAACAGCCTATTCATTAGACAGATAAACTATAATTTAAAACAAAAAATAAAAAAAGGAAAGTGACAAACTATATGAAAAAACGAATTTACAGTTTAATTTTAATATTTGCCTGTGTTTTGTCATATGCTGTCGTGCCGGTAAATGCGGCAGGCTTAAAAATAACTGAAACGGAGACTAAGGCGGAGCTTTTAGAAGCTATTGGTCTTACAGAGAAAATTGACTTGGCAAAAACATTAACAAATGCACAGCTTGCGGGATATCTTTTGAAATTTTTCAATATAGACTGTGCCGAGGAAGAGATAAATGAATATGCGCTAAGCTGTGGTATTTTTGATGAAAGTGATATTCCGGAGGCAGAGCTTGATTATAATATGCTTTGCAAAATGACGGTTTCTGCAATGGGATATGATACAGAGGCAAAAAGAGGCGGCGGATTTCCTACCGGATATATTAATGCCGCAAACAGACATAATTTTTTAAGAAACACAGGAATACATAATGCTGAAAAAATTACGGGTGAGATGGTTGTAAAGGTGCTTTATAATCTTCTTTACATTGATATGTGTTTGCATACAATTGCAGACGGAATTGATATAAAAGAAACAACACCGCTTGAAAGTATGGGTATATCGGAAAATGAAGGAATTGTTACGGCGGTAAAAGGACAGACGATGCTTGGAGAAGAAGCAAATTTTGAAAACAGAATCAGTATAGATTCAATAGAATATGTTTGTAATTCAGAGGGACTAAATAATTATTTCGGAAAAAAAGTAGTTTATTATTATGATGAGGATAAAGACGAAATCCTTTATATCCATGAGGACAAAGATGCAACTCTTACGGTTGATGCTTCGATGATTCTTGAAACGGAAGTATCAGGCGGAGTATACAGAGTTACTTATCAGGATTTAAGGGAAAAAGAATATAGATTTGAGGCCGAGCCTAAGTATGTGAGCTTAAATGGTGAGGCTGTGACGGGTACGGCTGCTCTTAATGCTGTACTTAACTTTGATTACGGTCAGGTTATTTTAGTTGATTATGATGATGACGAAGTGTATGACGTTATGATGGTTGAAGAATACGAAAATTATTTCGTTAAATTCCATGGTACAGAGGTTATATATGACAGATTTACTTCAAAAGAAATAGTTTTTGATTTTGAAGAAGAAGACTATAATTATACATTTATAAAAAACGGCGTTCCGGCAAGCTACGAAGATATTGCTGAAAACAGCGTTATTTCGGTATATAAAGATACGTTGGGCGAAAACATAAAGGTTTACATTTCAGAGAGCAAAATTATGGGTAAATTTGAATCGTCAAATGTTGGTGACGACGGCAGAACAAAGATGATTATTGACGGTTTCCCATATTATACAACAATTGATTTATCAAATGTGAGCCCGGGAGATACAACAACATTCTATTTTGATATAAACGGAAACGTTGCAGGATATGACGCAACAAATGTTGTAAGAACTCTTGATTACGGATACCTTGCAAACTTGTATTTAGATGAAGATACCGAGGCTGTTACGGCAAAAATCTTTACTAAAAACGAGGGAATGATATACCTTCGCGCAAAGGATGATACTTTGAGCGTTACCTGCAAGGGTGAGGGTAAAAAATACAGCATGGCAGGTCTTAAAAATGATTTTGGCGGCGGTCATCTGTTTAACGCAGACGGAACTTTTGTTCCGCAGCTTGTTCAGTTTTCTTCAAACGGAAGCAATATCACAAGACTTATTATTTCTCCGCCTATGTCAGAGTATAACGAGGAGGCAGACTATTTCCAGCAGGCGAATGCGGCAGACAGTGCGCAGTATGGAGAGGCTAAGCTCGGACGTTTTGCGGTAGATACGACGCCTGACAGCGGTACGTGGGTTGTGGCTGTGCCGAGTGCGGAAAATGCCGGTCAGGAAAAAGGATATGTATCCGGCTATGCGCTTGCTTCACGGTCGGAGTATACATGCAGATTTTACGATGTTGATGATTTTCTGACTGCAAAGGTTGTAGTAGTAGAAATAGCGTCAGCAGACAGAATAACAAATCCCAGTTCTCTCGACAGAGGTATAAATTTATCTGTTATCGAGAGTATAAAGCTTAGAGAGGTTTATGATGAGGAAGAAGCGGAATTAGAGAAATTCTGGGAGGTTAAAATCGGACACCAGGGGTCGGTTAAGACTTATACCATAAAATATCAGAAAAACGGCCTGTTTTTAGGTGAGATGTATAAATCCGGTGCAGCTGTTCAACTGGAAACAGCGTCTAACGGTGAAAGAATATTGATTGATACCGATGTAGACCCAAACAGCAGTAATATGTTTTTGCATGCGGGAGATGTGGGACAGATTGTTGTAGTTGACGGAAACATTGTTGCTTTTCGAAGATGGTATGACCATGATAAAAACCTGATGCCGTGCTCTCATGTGGATGGCAGACCGGTGGTGGGCTACAGTATTTCGCATTTCGGCGGCTCGCTGGCTGAAGGAACGTTCGGCTACGGTGAGGTTACAAACATTTCATCAAGGGTTGTAATAGTAGACATAACAAATAACAATATCCCGGACACAAATTCGATGAAAGCCGATATGGGCAAGGCGGTATATCCGCTGACAGCGCCTGAAGTAGAGGGATATATTTATGACTCGGAAGAAAAAACCGTCGAGCCGGCAACCATCAGGGATATCCGCATAGGCGATAAGATAGTGTTTGGTTATGTCTATTTCAAATTTGATTCTTTTGTTGTTATAAGATGATGAAATGATTACAGGAAGGACGGATATTTATGAATAATACAAAAAGACTTGTTTCGGCTTTGCTGTCTGCGGCAATGGTACTTCCCTGCTTTGGAGCATACGCGGAGGATGCACCCGGTCTTACAAAAACGGTTGAGCTTACACCGGATAATGTTGTTTACGGAAGAAACTATGTTGCATCGGTGAGCCCGAATGACAAGCACATTAAACTACATGTAAACTCAATAGATTCAGCAGAAGCATACCTGAACTTTTCATTCGCAGGCTTTGAGAATATTCCGAATGTTGACGCAATAACGGGTATAGACTTTGAATCAACGCACGGTGTCAGCATTTCAAGAGGGAATGGAAGCTTTTGGTTTGCGACAGAGCTTCCGGAACAAATGCCGGAAGACGGTGACTATATTGCTCTTGAAAAGAATGCGGAGAACAAATATGAAGTTTATGACAGTGAGGCTGTAAAAACGGTGATTCCGTTTTTTGAATACGTAGCAACTTATACGGACCTAAACAGAAACTGGGCACTAAGCGATGACGCATATGAGGAACTGAGTGAATATATCGGCGGCAGTGAAATAGTTTCACTCTCCTCCGATAAAAAGCTTGTTATAAAAAATCCGAATATTTCAAAAAATTACGGCGGAAGAATGTTTAATTTCATATTTAACAGTGACGGAACTCATTCAATGCCGGTTGATAATTTAACAGCGACAAATACACAAGTAACCCAAACGATTCGTTTTAAGCTTACGGATAAAAAGGCGTGTAACATCACCGGTGCATGGGATTCCGGCGTTACGGTTATTGAAGCTTTGCAGGCGGCTAAAAAAGAGGACGGCAGTGCAGATCTTGCATTTATAATGCACGGAGGATCAAATACAAATAATAATTTCAAAACCTCAAAGCTGTATGTTACATATGATATTAAAAAGCTGTTTGAAATAGATTTAAAAAACGCTTCCTCGGCTGCGGATATAAGTGAGACGGTTATGGAATATAACGATTATATTAATGCTGATTTAAATGCATTATCCGATATGAGCGAGGCCTGGGAGGAGCTTTACAGCTGGAAATCAGAGGCTGATGAGGCTGATTTCACTTTTTCTAAGGTAAAAGAGCAGTTTGATTTGATTACAGGCAACCTTGTGGTTAAATATTCATTCGTTTCATACGGTACAACCGGTGAGTACAGCGATGTTACCGCAGGCGGACTTTCATATACTTTTAATGACGGTAAGGAATATACATCGGAAGATACATATTCAGTGTACTTCGGCTTTAATGTAAAGGATATTGAAAGTACAATGACTGTTTCGGCAGGCGGTGTTTCGGTAACTATTGATTCAGATGCCGGAAAAATTACCCTTTCGGCAGGTGATGAGGAGCAGACGGCGGATATTTCGCCAGATTTTGACGGATACGTTGCCATTAAGCTTTTAAAGGATAAGGGCGTAAGCGTTACTGCGTCAAATGAGAGCGAAAGAACAGTGCTTAGCGTTTCGCCGGAGAATTTTGCCTATTCGGCAGGCGGTGTTTCGGTAACCGCCGAAGACGGAGGAAAATTTGGTGAGTTGAGTGTACAGCAGTATACCGATAATTTCGAAAAATCAGCAACGGAAAAGCTTGATGCAGTTATGTCTCTTTTAACGGAACAAAAAAGACAGGAGGCTATTGACTCTTTTGATTCTGCAAAAACCGAGGCTGAACAGATGTCGGACGGAATTGCAAAAAATGAATTGAATATGTATATCATGATGCTTTCGGCAAAGATTGAATATGCCAAGCAGGAGCAGAATAAGGCGAATGCAGAAGAGGCGATAGCAAAGGCTTTAAATTCAAAGAAATATGAGGATTTAACTGCGGCGGCGGAGCTTGTTGAGCTTGTTACCGATGAAGAATTATCGGCAGATGTTAAAGCAAAGCTTATGGCTGCTGAAGCTGAATTTGCAAAGATTCTTCCTCTTATTACAAGCGTTGTGATTGAAGGCGTATGGAAGACAGGAAATACTCTGACCGCAAAAATAACAATGGAGGATAATTGCGGAAACGGCGACGGATATGAGCTTATGTGGCTTGTAAACGGAGCAGAGAGCAACGAAACAGGCGAAAGCTTTAAGGTTTTAAATTCTCATGCAGGAAAGAAAATAGTACTCCGTGCATATCCTAAGAATAAAAACGGAGCAAAGGGCGAGCCGAAAGAAAGCTTGCCGGCAAGGATTCAGAGCGTAATCACCGGCGGCGGTGGCGGCGGCGGTACCGGCGGTGGCGGCGGACGCGGAAGTTCCGGAAATATCGGGGCAAGCGTTTCTTTGGGAAGCGCAACCTCTCCGACAGAGCCTGTTAAGTCAGAAGAAAAAACAGAGCCGTCCTTTAAGGATATTTCGGGACACTGGGCAGAGGAGACCATTAATAATATGATGAAAAAGAATATTATTAAAGGCATAAGCGAAGATGAATTTGCACCTGATAAGAATATCACAAAGGCTGAATTTGCGGCTATAATTTTAAGAGCCTTAAATAAGGAAACAAAGAAATACGCCGGAGAATTTGAAGACGTTTCAGCTTCTGACTGGTATGCTGATACGGTTGCGGCTGCATACAAGCTCGGCCTGGTGAGCGGCTCAGAGGGATTATTTAATCCGAACAGCAATATCACAAGGCAGGAAATGGCAAAAATTCTCGTTGTAGCATATGAAATTAAAAACGGAGAAATCAAGGCAGAGGAAAATGCCGCATATACAGATTTTTCGGATATTTCGGATTGGGCGAAGGATTTTATAAACAAAGCATTTGCGGCAGAGCTTATGAAAGGTGATGACAGCGGCAGATTTAATCCTTCTGCCGGTGCAACAAGAGCAGAAGCTGCAACAGCTGTTGAGAGATTTATAAATAAGTAAGAGGAGGGCA
Organism: Clostridia bacterium; assembly: GCA_045637525.1. GTDB lineage: Bacteria > Bacillota > Clostridia > UBA1381 > UBA1381 > JAZTZP01. The sequence continues at coordinate 5,725 of JAZTZP010000144.1, forward strand.
AACATGAAAAAAATAATTGCTTTATTACTAAGTGTTATAATGCTTATGCCGGCATTTACCATGCAGGCTTTTGCGGCAGATTATACAGCTGAAGAAAAAGAAGCGGCAGAACAGCTTTTTCAGTACTTAAGTCCTTCAGACGAAAGAGTTGCCGATGTTTATAAAGCGTATAAGGCAAAGGATTATAAAAATGCACTTATACTTTACAGAAATTATTTTATAGATAAATTAAGAGCGAAAAACGTTGGTCAGTTCGGATGGCATGATTCCAATATTGCCGCAACTTTTTTGGGTATGGCAGATATTCTTGTAGGACGAATTACGACTGAGGAGTTTGCCACTTTGTATGACGACAGAGAACATTATAATTATCTGGACTGGTGGGGCGATCCCGCTGAGGCAAAGCCCATAAACTGGCTTGGAGGCATGGATGTGCCTGCGTATGCGCAGGATTCCGGTCAGGGACATGAAATACATTTCAGACATCTTAACAAGCTTGGCGGAGCATTCTGGGCAAATAACGGCGATGAGATTTATATAAAAAAATATTTGCAGATTCTTGACGATTTTTGTGTAAATCATAAAAAGGTTACAGATCAGTATCTGATTGACAATCCGAGCTATGAACCGGACGCACGTTTCTGGATGACGGGCGGAAAATATGCACAGGGATATTTGTGGCGTTTTGCAAGATTGAATGATACTGCAAGAAATATTGCATATTTTGCAAAGCTGTTACCGGGAATAAGAGACGGCAAAAAGCCTGAATGGGCAGATGTCGGCCTGCCTGTTGAGGGAAAGCTTGATGAAGCGGATTATGAGATTTTTGACCATGTGGTTATTGCACATTATGCATATTCTGTAATAACAGATCATCTTGAATCGATACAAAACGTTTTAAATGACGGATTTTTGATTACCAATCAGCACAGTGAAGGTGTTATTACCTTTGCAAGAATGAGAGAGCTTTTTGATGAGTTTTCGCCGCTTTTAGAGCAGTATGATGAAAGACTTACGCATGCAATGAGTGCATTGTCGGAAGGCTCTGTATTTGCTGACGGCTCTTTGGCGGAAACAAGCTTAAACTATAACATCGGTACAATAGAAGGATATGCAGAAATAGTTACCTGGACGGAGACTGCTGCGAATGGCGTGCCGGAATATGCAAGGAACTTCGGAGATGCTGTGAGGAATTGGGACAGACTTGTGTATGCATACAGAACTTCAACCGGTTATATGCCGCACGTAGGTAACGGCGGAAATACTCAGGAGTCCGCACCTATATGGCGTGATGAAAAAGCTTATGAAAAGAGGTTAGCAGAGGTTAATATAGATGAAAATGCAGATTATACTTCTGTTTATCTTCCTTTCGGAGGGTATGGAACAATGCTTTCGGGAAGAAATTTACTGGAGGATATGTCTCTTAATTTCTTTAATAACAATAAAAAATCAACAGGACACACATCTCAATATACAAATGCTGTAACGCTCACAGCATACGGCAGACCGCTTATCGCAACAGGCGGAACACCATGGTACGGAGAGGGATTTGCCCCTGAGAGTCAGATTGACTTTTACGAAATTTTAAATGAATATTTTGTGGAAGGTTCGACATATAAGGGCTCATCGCTTATTGTAAATGGTCAGAATCAGGCACGACCGACAAAAGATTCAACAGGTATTTTAGAGTCAAACTGGATGGCAGGAAAAAACTTTGATTTTGCGGACGGAGTATGGGACGGAGGCTATGCAAGCGACGGAAAGACGGTAAAATCCGCCATTCATAACAGAAGCTTTATATTTGTAAAACAGGCAGGCTTGTTTATTGTTGAGGATGAGACTGAAAATTTAACAGCTTCATCAAACAAATATTCGCAAATCTGGAGAATGCCTTGTTATTCGAAAGAGGTAAGCGGATATACCGGCTTTACAAACGAACAGGTTGAGCTCGATTATGAAAACAATGTCTTTAAAACAACTGATACAACAGGACCTAATGTATGGATAAGTGACTTTTCGGCTGAGGAGCTTGAGTATGTAAAATACTACGGACAGCTTGAGCCGAGAGCAATTGGCTGGTCGAGAGGCGGAACCGGCGAAGAAAGACTTCCGGCGGCAGACGTTCATATAAGCTGGACGGACGAAGCAAAAGAGACAACAAAGGTTGCGTCTGTCCTTGACCCGGTTAAAAATACGGATACCCCGTATAAATCAAAAACAGATTTATCCGATAAAGAAAAGGGATTGACTGCTTTTGAGTATGTTACCGAGGATGATATAAAAATAACTTATTATTCATCTTGCGAGCCTCAGGAATTGGTTCATGGCGATATTAAAACGACTGCTGAGCTGTTATTAATAGTTGAGCAGGAGGGAGAACCTCTTAATGCAGTTGTTATGGGTGCAGAAAAGGTAATAATCGGCGAAAAAGAGCTTTTGTGTGATGCAAATGGGTTTGAATTTACTGTTTCCGATGAAAATGCAGAGATTTTAAATACTATCTCGGTGCCTACATATTTTAAGTGGGTAGACAGGGAAGACGGCTCATATTATCCGCAGTATAATTCTATACCGGATGCTGAAGTAAATGCAGTAATTGCGAATATGAGCGATAAAATTAATGCGCTTCGGATTCTTACTTACAGTGATTCACGTTATCTTATTGCATATTCCGACAGGCTTGTTGAAGAGATTAAAGCGTATTTACCTAATTTCCCGGTTATGCCGAGCGATAAGATAATGCAGGAATATGTAAATATTGTTATTTCTTTCATAACGAAAAACGTTGAAATTGCCGAGTATTATAAAAAAGGCGAATATTCCGACAGGCTTATAAATGTGTTTAAAGCATTATTTGACGAATGTGCACTATACGCTGCGGAACATCGCGGAACACCGGCATATTATAATCAATATAAGGCGATTATGCAGTCAATAATCGACAGCTCAAAGAGATTAAGCGACAGTAACGTAAACATCACAGAGTTTGAGGCAAAACTTAGTGAGATTGAAAATATAAATTAATGTTTATATGGGAACCTCTAAAAATTCCCCGCACGCTGAATTATTAGAGATTCCCATGTGAGAGTGGAGTGTTGAGAGTGGAGTGTGGAGTTATACAGATAATACTTTAAATTATCACAACTAATTTCATTATTCACATTCAACACTCCAAATTGTTTAGCACATATTGTCTATAATTTTAAAAAGGTTGATTCAAAATAATTTTTATGCTCAGAAAAAAATATTTTTAAGGAAGGAATTAAGATGATGATTAAATTATTACCGGGAGCAGAGTTTGAAATATCTGCTGAAATCAAGGATCACAACGCAATTGTCCGTAAAGCGCAGACAAAGGAGAGCAGTGACAGCGTATGCTGCTTTGAGGTGCTGAATGAATCAGGAGCATGCATTGCTTCAATTAAAGCGGAGGTGCAAACAAGCGGCAATTCAGCGTGTCTTGTTATCAGCGGTGAAATGGCAAGGGGTGCAGATTATGATATACGCAAGACCTTTGCGGCATTTGAGAGTATAAAGCTTTATCTGAAACCAAAAAATAAGGCGGACAAGGTTACAGGAAATTACTATTGCATAATGGAAAAGAGTGATTGCTGGGCTAAGGCATTTTTTGCAGATGATATTACCGAAGTGCCAAAAAGAATAGCGTCAATGCTCTGGCAGCAGGGCGACGTATATTACAGCATGCTTCCGCTGTGCTCAGGTGATTTCAAGGGAGAGATTCATGGTAACGGCAGTGAACTTGAAATAACGGTAGCTCCGTATACAGGCGGATACAGAAAAATATATGCAAAGACAATCGTTATAACACTTGATTCCTCACCTTATGACGCTATTGAAAAAAATATCGAAGCCGGATTTTCATTTTTGGGATTAAGACGTGCAATGAGAAAGGATGCGAAGCTGCCAGAGATATTTAACTATCTTGGTTGGTGCAGCTGGGATTCGTGTCGGCTTGATGTAAGTGACGAAAAAGTATATAAAAAAATGGAAGAGTTTAAGGAAAAAGGAGTTCCTGTTAAATGGGTTCTTGTTGATGACGGTTGGTTTAAAGAGAAAGACGGACGAATGCTGTGGGACTTTGAAGTTGATAAAAAGAAATTCCCGAATGGTATCAGGTCTTTTATTTCTGAGCTTAAAAATAAGTATAACATAAAAGAAGTCGGATTCTGGCAATGTTTTTCGGGCAACTGGAGGGGTATTCATCCTGAAAGTCCGATAGTTAAAGATCATCCCGAGCTTGTTTTTAAAACGAACTACGGTGAAGTAATTCCGTCACCGACGGCTTCGGGAAGCTTTGATTTCTGGAATACATGGGACAGCTATCTTGCAAATGAGGGAGTTGACTTTTTGAAGGTAGATGTTCAGACTAATGTAGAAGCATGTACACATAATAATATAGCCATAGGACGTGCCGCAAAGGGTGCATATTATGGCATGGAGGCAGCGGCGGCTCTTCATTTTAACGGAGCTGTGATAAATTGTACGGCGATGGGGCATGAATGCTTATGGAATAAGCCGCAGAATGTAATAAACAGAAACAGCGGAGATTTTGTTTTTGATGACGTGAATACCATGAGAGATTTTTCGGTGGATAATGTGTATAATTCAATGTACCATTCCCATTTTTGTCATACTGACTGGGATATGTTGCAGACTCATGGTGAAACGGCAGTTATAAATACGGTACTTCATGCAGTTTCGGGTGCACCTGTGTATCTCAGCGATTTATTTAATGAAACAGAGGCATCGGTTGCAAATGCATTTGCGGATTCTGAGGGAAGACTTTATAAATGCGATGATTTTGCAATGCCGGTATATGAAAGAATTTTTACTGACCCGGAAAAAGAAAAGGTTTTGCTGAAGTTTCAGAACCATGCAGCAGAATCCGGTTTGATAGGTGCAGTGAATGTAAATAAGAACAATGAGGAAATTACTGATATAATATCTGCACGTGATATTACTAAAATATCAGGCGATGAATTTATTTTGTTCAGCTATTTTGAAAACAGCTTTGAAAAGCTTACAAAAAATGAGAACAAGGAAATAACTCTTTCTCCGCTTGCTGCGGCAATTTATCAGTTTACACCTATCATGAATGGTTTTGCTTTTATCGGATTTACTGATAAATATGTGTCTGCTGCAGCCGTGAGTGAGAAAATTGAATTAGATAATAAAATAATTTTGAGATTTCGGGACGGTGGTATATTTACATACTACAGCGAAAAAGAACACGAGGTATATGTAAACGGAAAGCGTGCCGAAAGCCGGAAAAACGGGCTTGTATTTAATATAGAGATTGAAAAAAGTAATGATATTATTTTAGAAATAATAATAAAATAGTTTTAAAACGGAGGACTGTAATGAAAAAAAGAATAATTTCTATAATTGTACTTCTGTCAATAGTTATGGGTTTTACTCCTGTTATGGCAGAAGCTGCAGAACTAACAGATACAACTGTTACCGTAACATACACACCGGAAAAATACATATATTATTATCGAAATGATTATGCCGACACCGGTGGCAAAAAGCGAATGATAGTAGATACTTCCGGTACATATTCGGCATACTCTACATATGCCTTTTTAGCATATGAAGTTCCGAATGCCGACGCAGTCACAGGTATTGATTTTTCGGTCTATTGCTCAACATTTCAAGATAACAGAAGCGGTGGTACGCTTTACTCGGAGATAATGGCGGAAATCCCGGCGATTTTAAAGGGAGAATATGATGAGACTTCGGAAGAATACGCGCAATGGACAACGTATTTTAACAGCTATAAGTCTTTATATATGCTGTGGGATTTTAGAGCATCGTCATATCCTGATATTTCTTTTAAAAACGTATATAATTCCGCCGGAGAGCTGCAGAGTTACAAAATCTACAGCGGTTGGCTCACAAGGAGCTTACCGGAGGACATAATTTTAAGTATGAACCGCACAGTAAGAGATGATAAAAGTAGCGTGCTTTCCATATCAAATTGCCGTGGCGGTGAAAATGTAAGACCATCTTTTAATACATCTGAAATTCATGTTACATATGATTTAACAAAAGTAAGCAATAAGTCGGCAGATAATGTAATGGGTTTTGTAAATTCAGTCCGGAATGCAGATGAGATGATGAGCTGTATTTATCTTTTTGCAGATGTGCTTGATGTTAATAAAAATGCTTTGCGTAACATAAGCGGTGTATGCGATACTCTTGCTCAAAAGGTATCGGAGGGTACTGAGTTTACGGCTGATACATTTAAGAGCGAATACGAAGCGGCAGTTTCCGAATATATAGTAACAAAGGATGGAATTTCAATTGATATAACCACTCTTACACCGGAAGATTTTAAGGCGGACCTTGCCGCATTTTCGGGAAGTAATGAGGATTTTTCCGAGATTATTGATATATATTGCTTTTGTCTCGGAATTGAAAGAGAATATATAGACGATTATAATAATTTATCAGAAGAAGCTAAGGAGAGTTTTATAACGGCTTTTTGTGCTGATGTAAACAGCTCGGACGATATTAATAAATTATTTTATCTCAATTTAACGAAAGTTTTTGAAGGCTTTTCAGAATATGAAGATGCAGCACGTTATTCAACGGATTTTGAAAGCGAATGGAAATTTTTTAAATATTTCTTAAATCAGCTTGATTTATCTGACGGGGAATTAACGGCAGTTAAAGATTTATATGATGACGGAGAGTATAAAGAGGCTGTAAAGGAATACAGAAATTTTGTTCTTGATAATTTAAGGAAAACAAAGCTTGGTGAATTTGGGTATCATGAAAACAGCTACACAAGCCGGGAGTGGGGGAATTTCTTTGCCGGTGTGTCGGGTTCGTTTTCAATGTCATCGGCAGACAGAGCTGTATTATATGAATGTAATTTTCAGGGAAGTCCCTATAATCCGATTTCACCTGACTGGGCAAAGACGGTTGCGTTTCCAGAGCAGGCGCATACAACAGATGTAAGCTATTTCGTTTGCTTTAACACATTGGTTGCACAGTATTTTGAAACGGGAGACATAATATATCTTGATAAATGGATGCAGATTGCAGATGTGTTCTGCAGAGAGCACAGGAGATGGTATATTGAAAATTACGGTGAAAATGATTACAGTACAAATTTATGCTGGAACTGGAAAAATGCGCAGTCAGCACTTAATCAGGCAGACAGAATACTAAGCATTATAAAGTCTTTGGGAGCTTTTGCAAAGCTTGCGGATAATGATAAGCCCGAAACATGGACAGATGTTTTAGAGGCAAGAGCGGAGATAACGGACAGAGAGCTTTATGATACAATTGATGAAGTGAAATTTGCCAATATCGTTATATCATTAATTCATGACCATTCAGAGGCAATGGTTTTAAGATATGTTAATGAGGGAGCAACACCGAATCAAAGATTTTCAGGTCTTACTGCGTTGGCACTTACAGACAGATTTTTCGGAGATTCGTTTAAGTTTAAAAATGAATATTCTTATCAGACAGGTGCGGGACTTATCGATTATGCATACGGAAGCTTCTACCCTGACGGCGGAATGGTGGAGCAGGCATTTAATTATAATGCAGGAGACCTTGAAAAGATTGACGAAATTATGAGCTTATTTGAAAATGCCGGGAATTTGCCGGAGTATGTTAATAAGCTTAAAGAAAATAAAGATAATGCAAAGAAGCTTCACTCTTCAATTGCTTTTCCGGATGGAACAACTCCGGTTGTCGGACTGGGAGGAACAAGTGCGGAGTTTAGCAAAAAGCCATACACTTCAATTGCATTTCCGTACATTGGTTTTTACAGCATGAGAAATTCATGGAATGATGACGGTACAAATCTCTTTATGCAGTCACCGAGAAGAACTTCGGGGCATTTATATCCGTCAAATAACGGTATTGAGCTTTATGCAAAAGGCAGAATGCTTTTAATGAACGGTGGTGCTCCATGGTATGCAAAGAACATGGCGCCAAGCGATCAGGTTTCGGAATATGATGCATATAATGCATATTTCGGTGAAAGCTCAAGTTATAACAGAAATACTGTTATTGTAGATAATAATTCGCAAAGTAAATCTGAATTTAATGGTATAGTCGGGACACCTGAAATTTTTAATTATCCTTTAAATAATATGTGGCATTCATCAGATAATTTTGATTATGTTTCAGCGGATTATGATGGCGGATATAGTACCGACAAGGCATCGGCTGTTCATAACAGGCAGGTTACGTATATAAAGACTCTCGATATGTTTGTTGTGGCTGATACTGTAACGAATAATGAAGAGGGTATAAATGAATGTTCTCAGATATGGAATTTTATGCCGTACTTAACGAAAGCGGAAGACGGCGCTGACGCTGACGGTTTTCCGGAAGAAGAAGTTGTATACGATAATACTGCCCGTTTTATAAAAACACAGGATGCGGACGGGGCGAATGTATTCCTTTATAATTTCTATCCGGAGGATTTGAAATATACAAAATATTTCGGATATAAAGGTGAAGAGGGTTACCGTGGCTTTTATGCAATGAATTTTGCCAGACGTTATCCTAAAGTTGATATGCATGTAAGCTGGAAGGAAAAAGGAAAGAGTATTCCTGTTCTTACGCTTATAGAGACTTCGGAGAATACTGCATCAAAAATAACGGATGTTGAGGATTTATCATATTCCGATCCGTCCGGCGGATATTCCGGATTTAAAATAACGACTGCCGATGACACTGTGTGGTGTTATTCGGGAAATGAAGCGAGAGAATATAATATAGCAGGATTTGAAATTAATGCAAAGTCTGTTATATATGAAGAAAACTCAGGCAGAATTATCGTGACCGGTGCAGTAGGATATGCCGGCAAAAACTTTGAGGGAATACTCCAAAACGGAAGCGTTATAATTAATGAGGAAATCGGAGTGCCGGGCGGTTTTGAATGGAATGAAAACGGTTGTCCCGAATATAATATGACTTCGGATATACCTGTTGTTTCTAACGCAAAAATTACGGGTAATCCTTATTTCGGAGGTACTTTAAAGCTTGATTATGATTTTTCGGCAGAGGGGACTGATGATTCGGTTATCGCATGGTATCGTTCAACCGATTGCAAAAACTGGAGTTTGATTTCCGGAGCAAATAAAGCCGAATATACAATTGAGAGATATATACCCGCAAGAACACCGTATTATTACAGAGCTGCGATAATGGCGAAAAGCGGAAATACAGCCGGTAAAACAGTTTATACCGAGCCGACGGTTCTGTGTAAGTATTTCTTTGATGATTTTGAGGATAAAACAACGGGTGAAATATACAGCTACGGTGAATTGAACGAAGACGGAAAAAATTTCAAGGTGACGGTTGGAGCGGTGACTGAAAATGAAAACAGCTTTTTAAGACTTCATTATTCCGGGGTCGGAAGAGTAAATCAGAAATCTAATCCTTATATAAGACGATTCTGGAAAAAAGCAGATGAGCTTATTTCATATCGGATGCGCATTCGTATTCACGGAGAATATTCAAGTTCTTCATTCAATTTTGCCGGAGTTGTTTTAGCGAAGTTTGACAATTCAAAGCTTAAAGCCGATGAGTGGAACGATGTCAGATGTATTATAAACCCATGCAGATATGAAATTGACGGTATGCCGGCTATGAGCTGGTATTACGCACATAAGGCTGACAGTGATGATAACTGGACTGTATCTGATATAATGTATTTTGCGGCGGATAAGTATGCGTCGATTGAAAATAACGGAAATGATAACAGGTTTTATTCTGACCTTGGGCATAGTACCATTAAAACGGAAGAATACATAGATATAGATGACTATGCATTGCTTCCGGTAGTAAGTGTTGGCGAAATAAAAAGGGAAACCGAATATAATTCCGAAAACGACAGAATTTCATATATGGTAAAGGTAAAAAATAACGACCCGGCAAACGAAAGAACCGTAACAATTATAACGGCTGCATACGAAAACGGAAGACTTGTTGGAGCATCTCCTTATGAAATAACTCTTGAACCAAACGAGGTAAATGCTGTGAATGCTGAACTTTTCGTGTCAAAACAAGAAGCGGACAGAGAGGTAAAATGCTTTATATTTGACGGCTTTGATACATTAAGACCTTTATATACGCATTTTTCGGGAATGGATTACAGATAAATTATAGTTTATCGGTGATAAACTATAATTTACAGTGAAATTTTTTGCCATAGGCAAAAAGTGAAATCCAACCATTATGGTTGGGTGAAATTCGCATAAATGCGAGTGAAATTTGCGGGCAAAAAGCCGCAAGTTA
>JAZTZP010000145.1:0-2188 GCA_045637525.1 Clostridia bacterium
CGATAAAGTAGTAGGATTCCGATGCCGCTTTGCAAGCCTTCCTTGCCTAAAGGGAGGTGGCACAGCGTAAGCTGTGACGGAGGGATATATAGTAAAAACATAGAAAAATTAATATCCCTGCACGGCAAGCGGTCCCCCTCCGTTTAGGCAAGGGAGGCAAGCAAAGAGTCACCGAAATCCTATTACTTTATCGTAAGATAAACTATAATTTATATTTTTGTTAACGTAAAGACATAGAAAAATCAATATCCCTCCACCGCAAGCGGTCCCCCTCCCTGAAGGTGAATTGACTTCGTCAAGAGAAGCCACCCTGGGGTGTTAGGCAAGGGAGGCTTGCAAAGCGTACCGAATGCAGACTGTAAACATACAGATAAACTATAATTTATTTTAGAAAGTGAGAACAAAAGTGGAAAATATTAATTTACCTAAAATTGCAAAGCTTGGTATATATGATGCTGAGACGGTGCATCCGCATATTCGTGTGACGCCGAAAAGACGTGTGTCTATGTTTGAGATAGAGCTTCCGATTGAAAAAGGCGGTATGCTTCATGTGGACGGTAAGGATTATGATATATCGGTTAATACGCTTATATGTGCAAAGCCCGGATGTTTAAGAAATACTACATTTCCTTTTAAATGTTATTATTTGCATCTTGATGCGGACGGAGATATTGCGACGTGTTTATCTGATATGCCGGCGGTGTTTATTACAAAGAAACGTGAAAAATACATAAAGCTGTTTCGTGAGATGATTTTAAAATACAACTCTGCTGAGGTTTACAGCGATATTCTTGCAAATGCAAAAATGATGGAGCTTTTATATGCAATACTCAAGGAGGGAGCAAAATACAGAGAAGAAACCGGTGCAAATATAAGATGCAACCCGATTATAAGTGACGCATTAAAATACATAGACGAGAATTTTGCATCAAAAAGTACTCTTGATGAGTTATCAAAGCAGGTGAATTTAAGTCCGATATATTTTCACAAGCTGTTTAAAACATCGGTTGGTGAGACTCCGTATCAGTATGTTTTGAAAAAACGCCTGAAAAAGGCGGTCGGCATGCTTATGACAGGCGAGGGAAGTCTTACGGATATAGCCTTTGACTGCGGATTTTCTTCACAGTCGTATTTCAACTATGTATTTAAAAAAGAGTTCGGAAAAACGCCGGGTGAATACAGATCCGGTATGTATGATAATTATCCGGACTGGTTTTAAAAATAAAAGGGGGCTGTTGCAAATGAGCACTTTAAAAATGCTCATTTGCAACAGCCCCCCTTTTTTATGTGTGAGATTATATTTTATCAATAAACTGCATAAGTGGTTTTTTTAAATATGCCGCAACGAGGTTTATTACTATAACCTGCATCGGCAGGTTTATTACTGCCGTCATTAATCTTCCCGTGAGAAGCACTATGTAGCCTTTTGGATTTCCTGTTATAAAAATATTATAAAGATAAAGCCACAGTGACTGCACCAAAAGATTAAGTATAACAAATTGGATAATTACAAATATTGAAAGCTTTAGCGGGGAGTATTTTTTCGGGCGAAGCATCAGTCCGTAACCGAAGCCGTATAAAAATTCCGATACGGTGAACAGTGGGAAATAAACATCTCCGCGTGAGAAAATAAGCATACCGATAATATCGGCAAGCACGCCCGTTATGCCTCCGCCAAGCGGACCGAAAACCATTCCGGCAACGCAGATTGGCAGGAAGCCGAGAGAAATTTTAAGATGCCCTGCGTTTAAAGACAGTACACGGGCAAAAATTACATAGAGTGCAATGAGAAGTCCCATTGCGGACAGTTTTTTAACAGTAAAAAATTTAGACATAAAAAAAATCCTTTCTTTTGTCATCACTGCAAAAAAAGGTATCGAAAAAATATCCTGTATGCAGCAACGGAATGCGAAACCAATACCGCAGGCGAAATGCCTTTCGTAGAAAAGACAACTTCCCGTTCTTTTCTCACTTAACGCATTGATTTCTACTTTGCTTTTTGTTTACTGGATAATTATACCACATATTTTGTCGATTGTCAAGAGATAAATTATAGTTTATAGGCGTTCGCCTCTAAACTATAATAGTGAAATATTTTGCTTTCAGCAAAATGTGAAATTCACACTTCGTGTGAGTGAAATCCACGCAAAGCATGGGTGAAATCTGTCGCTATGCGACAGGTTTCGGT
>JAZTZP010000146.1:0-20825 GCA_045637525.1 Clostridia bacterium
GTGATTTGTCACAGGGCGCGCTTTGCGCGTTTATTTTACCCTTGACAAATTGCAGTGGGAGCATTTACAATCATTTTAGCGAAAATCAATGATTTTCTACGAAATCGTTTGCTATTTTTTCATATTTACTTTACACTACCATAATATATTTTCTCTTAAAATTACTTGTGCCTTCTCATGACCGTTATTCGCTGCTAATACTATTAGTTCCAACCCCTTTGTTTCATCTTTTGACACTCCATTACCAAACCAATAACAAATACCTAAATTATATTGAGCATGCGGTTCTCCCGCATTAGATGCAATTCGAAGTAAGTCTACTGCTTTTTCAGGGATCATCGACACTCCTTTGCCTTGTAAATAAAGATTTGCGAGATTTACCATAGCCTCAATATTGTTCTGTTCTGCTGATTTTGTGTACCATTTTGCAGCTTCTTCAAAATCGACATCAACTCCAACACCATTCATATAACGATTCCCTGTATATAGCTGAGATTCTGCTTCACCCAATTCAGCTGCTTTTAAATAGTATTTAGTTGCTTTATTTTCATCAGCTGACACGCCATACCCTTTCGAATAACTAACAGCTAAATTCTTATACGCATTCGCAATGCCATGTTCTGCTGCTAATTTAGTCCATTTCAAACCTTCTTCATAGTTTTGTTCAATTCCAATTCCATTTAGAAAACAATAAGCTATAGCATCTTGTGCATCACTATGTCCTTGTTTCGCAGCTTTTAAAAACCATTTAGCTGCTTCCGTATAATTCTGCTGAACGTATTCTCCATTATATAACATAAAACCAACTATGTATTGTGCTTCTGAATGACCGGATCTTGCTAATTTTTGTAGCAAGATATAACCTCTATTTTTATCACCATAATAATAATGTCGTAATCCTTCTTGAAAATCTTCCACATATTGTATGTCTGTAAAATTATCACCCGGTTTAGTTTCACAAATGCTTGTTTTATATGTATCACCTGACCGCACATAATCAGCATTGCATAATTGTATTGATTCGACTTTTATGCTAATTCCATAGCTATAATTTCCACCACCGGTTACAGCAACAACAGTAACATTGTATCGAACTTTTTTATCCACTAAATTTTTAAAAATAGTTTGATTTTGACCTTTTGGAATATATCCTACAGAACACCGGCTTGCAGTAAATATTTCAACAGCACAGCAATCATAGGGATTATTGGGTTGTGCCTCAAAATATAATTTTTCACCCGCTTTTAAATTAGCAATAATTCGTTGTCGACCATCAAATGTTACACCAGCAACTCTCATTATGAAAGAATCCACACCGACACCTCGTTTCTTGCAGAATATTTTGACACTTACTAAAACACAAATCGCCCGATAATTTGTATAATAACAATTACTGAAGCAGTTAAACCACCAATAATACTAATTTTTTTAACAAGCGCCTTGAAAAATTCAGTTTGTTCTGTAATTGCATTTTTCAATTCTTCATTTTTTTCAATACAATTATTCGTTTGGTTGATTATTTTCTGTTGATTTTTCCATAACTCATCAACTTTAATTGTTAACCTTTCTGCTGCTTTTTCATCTTCCTCAGAAATAAATTGTTTCAGTGATGTTAGTTTTTCATTATATTCAGCAAGTAGAGGAGATATTTTCTCTCCATTTTCAATAATCACATTCTGCGTTTTTGACTCTTTTTCATCAATGGCTTGTATAATCAGTTGTAACTTTTTATTTTGCTCTTCTAATAACGGAGTGACTTTCTTATGGTTATCAATAATTATGTCTTGAGTCTTTACCTCTTTATCTTCGATGTTTTTTATACAATCTTTAAATTCTATATTAGCATTGTCTATTTTTGAAGTAATAGTCCCCTCCGAAGATTTCAACATATCGCTTAAAAATTCATGGTTTTTAGAACTAACTTCAACGAGTTCGTCTATTTTGTTGTTTGTGTTCTCCATATTAGAACAAACCTTTGTACTACTTTCAGCAACAACACTTTCAATCTCGCCTTTAATTTCAGAAATCGAATTTATATAACTTTGCAGTTCATTGCATTTTTCTCCTAATGATTGAGCATGTGCGATAAAATCAGCAGCAGTTTCTTTTGATTGAGAATTACTTATCTCGCTATTTGCTTTTAATTCTTCAGCTATTTGTTTGGCAATATTGTTTTGTTCACAAATTTTAGCAAAACATTCTCCATCAATTATGCTTTTAGCACCATCTAAGTATTTTTGGGATTCTGTTATTAAATCACCTATTAAATTATTTGAGTTTAATAAAACATCAATAAGATCATTTAATCCTTTTTTTGCTTTTGAAAATTGTTCAGCCTGTCTGCCAAATTCATCAACCGTTTCCAAAACCTCGCTAAGCTTTTCCTTTATTTTTATAGCATCTTTTATTTCCATCTTTTCACCTTACAACCTTTCGTTCAAATTCTTAGAAACTAAACTAAGTATAATATAGTCTCTATTCTCATCGCTTACAAACTCTGACGTTGCCATTTCATCAAATATGTTAATACCTTCAAAGCTATCAATTTTCTGTATCTGACTCAATGTTTTTTCAAACAGTGTCTCTGATGAATTTAATGCCAAATTCAAAACCTTTATCAGCATACTTTTGCAGCTTTCTATATCCACAGAGTATTTTTTTATTGCAAAATTTATCGCTGCACTGATGTCATTAGCAACAAGACCTTCTTCATACTTTTCTGATTTGATTTCTGCTATTGCACGTAACAATAACAAACCCGGATGGTCTGCGTGAGATTCAATCATTCTTCCGGCAGCTCCTTTAAGCTTTTGACATCTTTCTACATCCTCATCTGAATCATTAACTTCATCTACAACAAATGGAAGTATCATCTCAATTTCATCCCACCCTATATCCGGGGAGTCGAGAATGAGTTCTAAATCGTCTTTGGTCTTTTTCCCAATATCTAAATATTGTAGAATCTCATTACGAATAAACTCGTTACGACATTCTTCCGGTTCTCTCAAAGCCTGCTTAGCCAAATTAAACATTGAGCGTAATGCTGCACGTCGATTTTTTTCGATAGTGTCATATACATACTCAATAAGGGTTTTTACAGCAAATCGAATAAATTCCCAGCCTTCTAAACTTGATATGGATAGTTTTTCTACTTCGGCTCGTTCTTTACCTTTTGCATTTTTAATAACATAGTCTTTATAATTATCAATAATATCTTTTTTATCTAAAGAACCAAATGTTATTTGAAAATTTGCATTGTAGTCATATGTATAATCTTTTACAACGCCTAATATTGACAATCGAATTATTGCACGAATCCATTCGTTTTGTGCATCCTCTTTGCTTTGTCCTTCCTCTTTTAAAATGTTTTGCATAATGGTTGTATTTGCTTGAGGATTTGACGCAGAAATAAGACCGATTATTCTCTCGACTGTTTCATTTTCTTTATCTATTCCTTTAAAGTTTCCTGTGTGGAAAAACAAAACCGAACTCAAGTCATCTCGTCCATCTTTCCTTGTCTGTTCCGAATAATCTTTATATTTTTCTAATAATTCATCAATTGAAAGTGCAGGATTCAACAGTTCCTCATTTATTGTTTCGTTATCATTCGAAAAAACAAGAATACATTTTGAACGTTTTCTATCTCTGCCAGCTCGTCCAACCTCCTGATAATATTGTTCTATCGAAACAGGCAAACCATCATGAATTACAAATCGTATATTGTTCTTATCAATTCCCATCCCGTAAGCTTTTGTTGCAACAATCACATTCGAATCATTCGACTTAAAGTGCTTAGCATTCTCTCGAATTGTAACATCCCACGATTCTTTGGTGTAGCCTGTTGGTGGCGTTGTAAAATAACAACCTATACCCATTTCAGGCAGCATTCCTTCAAGACGGCCACTCATAGATAATGCATCATATTCTGTAGGTCTTGATGGAGCTGCTAATGGTGTAAATATTATACCTGGGGTTGTATCTTTACCATTTCTTTTAGCGAATTCATCATATGACTTACCAAAACAGCTAGGTAGCTTATTTTTTAATAACGATGCAATTGTGTTTGTCTTGTTTGAGGCATCACAGTATATGACATCAAAAGAAAGCTCTGGTCTATCAAATGATTCAGGAAGAATTAAATCTCCGTCTGAAAGTATTTCTAAATCACATTGTACATCTGACAAAACTGGATCTGATGCTGTGCCTGTTAATGCCAAAATAGATGGTGTATAGTTTCCTTTTTTGAATAATGTTCTTGCTGTCTTTCCTATATTTAAATATGCTGCTCTGAAATCATGCCCCCATTCAGATACGCAATGAGCTTCATCAATCGCTACAGCACACACATTATTATTAACCAACAAATCACTAACACTATTCCTAAATGTCGGGATTTGCATTCTTTCCGGTGAAATATATAACAATGCAGTAGAATTGTGGCTCATCAAGGCTGAGACAACATGTTTTTGAACAGTTACAGCAGAGTTTTGTGATGTTATAGAAACAACATTATTTATTCCGCCCTTTTCTTCTAAATTGTTCAATTGATCCTCAATAAGAGAGTTAAGAGGTGAAACTACAACGATCATACCAGGTAAAATAAAACTAGCTAATTGATATATTATAGATTTACCCGCCCCAGTTGGAAGCAAAACTATGGTATCTTTTTGTGTTAAAATACGGCCTATTGCAGTAATTTGACCATCCCTAAATTCTTCAAATCCATATATATAATTCAAGAAAAATTCTAATGCTCTCTTATCAGCTTTTTTAGGCATAGTTTTAAGAGAAAACGGCTCAATAGGGCACAAATAGTTGTATGGCACATACATATCTCTTATAAAAATATCTCCGTCAGCCTTGCCTTCTCCTATATAAATTGTTATAGGTTCTTTATTTTTATCAAAGAAATCTAAATCATTTGTAATTTTATAAATTTTTCCGTAATTATTTACAATTGAAATTATTTCTTCTCCGGCAAGAGTAAGCAAAAATTGCAATTCTGATTGACTAAACAGTTCTGTGCTACCATATACCTTGATGTTAGAATGTTCGTCTATCATACCTTGTTCTAAGCTTTTTGCTAATACAATCGCCATTTGATGAACCAGCTTACAAGCTACCACAAAACGCTTATCACAATCTATTTCTTTTTCGACACTTTTTTTCACGCCAATCGTTTCATGAATTGTATTTATAATATCTATTTTATTTTTTTCGAGATCCTTGCTATTGAAATGAAGAACCTCATATCCATAGTATTTTAATGTATTATCTCGCTGAATTGTATCATTAGTATTGTCTATATCAATTACAATTTTTTTACCATTTGTAAAGAACACAAAGTCAACATCTTGTCCTATAAACTTATTCCAATCATCTTCAGGAAGTAAAACATCCATAAAGGTGTGTACTTGGACATATGTTGCCCATGAAAGCCCTAAAATTTCCGAAAAAATCGCCTCTGCAAACTCTTTCTCCGCATCATTTTTGTAGTTGTTAATCGGTGCATGATATTCTATACTGTCAAAGATTGATTTTACTGTTCCTATCGGCTTTTTGTTAAATTTATTTCTTAAAATTTCTTCGTTTTTCTTAAATTCCGGTAAAACCACACCTCGATTAAGTAATTTTAATGTCAAAGAATATATCGTACGATAGTTATCAACGATACTTTTGCTTGCAAGGTTAGAAATCATTTTAAAGCGAGAAAAATATGACAGGCTTAACGCCTCTCTTTCCTCAAATAACTCACTTGGTATAGATAAAGATTGAAACCAAAAGGTATTAGGAGCATTTCCTTCAACTGATATTGGATATCTATTGAACACAGTATATTTCTTTTGTAATCTTTCTATTTGATCTTTATCAATATAGAATCGTTGCGATTGTAAGCGCTTCTGTTGTGATTGGATATTATTGTACTGATCCCAATCGGATTTTTGCTGTTCTAACATTTTCAACAGTCGATTTGCAACTGATAGCTCATTAGGTGTTATTCCTCTGGTAAAACCAGAACAACCAGTTCCATCTGTTTTATAACTTGGGCATGCCCAAAAAAGTCCCGTACCATCCTTGCTTCTTTTAGGAATCAATGATGATTTGCAATTAGGGCATATAGGACCGTTGTCCTCTTCGATTGCTTTTTCGATTGCATTTATATCACTTAAAAGCTGACTGTTTTTGTCCCAAAGTTCGCTTAATTCTCTTTGAGCATTTTGATATTTGCGATAAACAGCGTCTGATTGTCCTTTACTTAGATAAAGTTTATCTTTTAGCAATTCAATCTCATCAGTCAGTTCTTTAAGCTTTTCATTTGCTTCATTCTCTGCCTTGTTCGCAATAGCAAGTTTTTCTGTAAGCTTCTGCAATTCAATTACATCAACACTTGAATTTTCAAGTTCAGAAAGTTTTTGAATAAGCTGTTCTCTTTCATTTTGGATTTTTTTCAAATCCTCATGTAATTTTCTGTTTTTGTTATTTAATTCATCTTTGTATTGTTTTTTGTCCTTCTCTGCTACATCAAGCTGTCTATGAAGAATTATACGTTCTGCTTCAATTGTATTTATCTGCCCTTCAAGATCCTTTATTTTGTCATCATATTTACTCAACATCTGAGGATCTATGCTTCCTCTTTTTAATTCTTCAATTTCATCCATCAAAGCTTGTGAAGCTTTGGCCTTTTCACGAGCCTCGGCCTTAGCTCTAATACATTCTCTCTCAAGTAATCTAATCTTCTCTTCGGAATCTTTAAGTTTTTCTCTCGCTTTAGGATCAGGAGCGGTTTCTAAAACTCTATTATATTCTTTTTCAGACCACTTAGGTGCAGATTTTTTTGTAATATACCTATAATAGCAACAAGCAAAGTCATAAACACACTTAATTCCTTTTTTTGCATCTTCCGGAGTTTTATCAAAGTCATATTTAATACTTATATGAAGGGCGTGATTCCCCCCCAATCTGCATATGTTATCAATTGTTTCGAAATCATTAAACTTTATACTTTTACTTACTTCTGAAATAAACCCATTATTATGCAAAAGCGAACTTAATTTTACATCATACGAATCATATCCGTAAGAAACATATAATGTGGTGAGAACATATTCCACAAGTGCACGCATAGCCGCAAAAACATACTTATGATGAATTTGATCTTCTATGTCTTTTCCCGCATTATACAATTTGCTATCACATTCTTTTAAAAACTCAAACATATTTCCCTCCGTATTATATCATCTAATATTCCACTCGAATATTCAATCCACAATAAGTATCAGCCCCACCGGTAATAGAAGCAACACTAATCTTAAAACCCACTCTATCATATACCATGTTTTGAAAAATTTGTTCATTTCGTTCCTTAGGAACATATCCAACACATTCACCGTCTTCACTGATTATTCGAATTGCATGATAATCATACGGATTTGTTGGTTCAGGTTGAAACCGCAGTTTGTCTCCAATTTTCAACTTTTTGATTATATTCTGTCTGCCATCAAAAGTTACTCCGGCAGCTTTTATGTAAAACTCAGCCATTTTAAATCCTTTCAGTAATACTTAATCCGCATTTAACTTTTCCAAAAAATTTTTTATGCTTCTGCTAATACTCGCTTCATCCCTTTTATACTTCTCAGCAATATCTCTTTGAGTAGGAACTCTTCTTGTTTTTTTATATTCCTCAAACATTTCAATATTTATAAAGTCAAAATGATTTGCAGCTATACAAATATCTTCGATAGTATCACAAATTTTGGCTGTAATAACATCCGATATTATTTTCTTTTGTCTATCTTGCAGACTATTATACGCTGTTTCAATTTTTTCAAAAACAATATATATGTTTTCTTCTTGAATAACTTTTTCTTCAACTGATTCACCGTATGCTACTAAGTCAAATATATCATAGTTTTCTCCGTCTTCATTTTGAGAAATGTTTGACTCAACAGCAATACCGGACATTTTTATAATTTCTATCACATCAGACACAGGTAAGTTCATAGCCTCTGACAGATTATCTATAAACTCTTGTGTACTGCAATCTGCACCTCTGCTTTGCGCTAACCGTATGTACTTTCTTACACTCCGTTTGTCAACTTCTAAAATATGTAATCCTCTGTATTTCTCGTCCTCATTACTTGCTTGCTGTATTTTTTTGTATTCATTCTTCCAAGCCACATTGAAATAGTGCAAAAATACACCCTTAGAAGTATCATATTTCTTAATGCAACGATTTGCTAATTTTACAATTTCCTCTCCGCATTCAGAATACTTTTCATTGTTAATGGCACAAAGATAACAATATAAGTATTCTACCATTTTCAGAGCTTCTTTTTTATACTCGCTATACTGTGTTTCTTTATTCAACGAGAACAGTGGTGAATTCTCAATTTTTATTTCATATTTTTTTCTGTCGTCCCCCATAAAACACCCTCCTTACAATGAAAGAAGTGTTTTAAGCATTTGCTTTGCTTTCTCAGGTTCATCACAATGAATCGTATCTGTGACAGAATCAAGATAATATAACGGAATCATATCGCAAATTTTTGTATTGACAACCTTGCCATTTGCAAAATTCGCCTGCCCGTATATAATATTATCAATTTCACATCTCAAAAACTTTTCTGCAAATCCCATCGCAGAAAACAGAACAATCGGCATATCCTTTGAACCATAAGTAATATCAGCAAGAATATGAGAATCTACATTTATTTGTTCTACAATACTTGCCATTAGTTGCTCATGAATAGTCTGTTCCTGCGAGAACTCGGTATCAATCGTAACAGACTCAATTTTTGCTCCAATACTCCTGTTGATTTCATTAATCTCATCAATAAAATCTTCTGTGTTTTTCTGTGCATAACTATATTCATCATTTTTTGTCAATAGCACAATTTTCAGTTCATCATCCGGCTTTAATGTTTCTTCCAGGAAAGCATTTATAGGATATCTTACAGCTCTCGATGACGCCGGTAAGGACAAATCGTTACTTACATAAACCGATTTGTCTACATTTTCCTTCATAGGAATGTTGCATATAACCATTTTTTTCATTCTATCAACTCCTTCTATCTATTCGACATATTCTGTGTTATTATACGCGTACAACTTTCCACCTATTGTTTGAATATCCCAGAAAACAAATCGTCCGGATTTAAGAACAGAACAACTCATGTTGAAAACGTCTGTTTTTTTTAGCACATTTGCTTTTTCTATCACAAGTATCCAATGTAAAATTTGCTCAACGTATGATATATGCAATGGCACAAAATATTCGTCAAAATCCATTTCAACACCATACTTTTGTAATATATTCTTCCGTATGCACACACTATCCGAATATTCAGAGCTTGTACAAAATTCAAACTTAGCGTATTTCCACCATTCATTATAATATCCCATTTCCACGGGATAGTCCATGGTAATGATTTCATGAGGTGAAATACGTCCTTTATTCAGATCAGATACATCAAATCCTCTTCCTAAAACCTCTATTTTAAGGTTTTGTTGGGTTTTATCTATAAACGAATTAAAACAGAACAAATTTTCCTCTCTTTTACAAGCTTCCAATATCCACAAATCTGCATTCGCTTTAAATTTTGATTTTATTATATCCCTGTCTATACTTATAATTTCACCACCATTTTCAACATTATGTGTAGGTACAGTATATAAGTAACGGATCATGCCTGTAGATGATTGCAATATTTTTTTTATTTTGTTTTCATCATTCCATATATTCAAATCATCAGATGTGATTACCACACTGTTCAAAACAGGAAGTCCTGCATTTTTTAACAAAACATATGTCTTTAGTTTCTCATAACATCCATTCTTAGCCCCATCATATCCATCAAACGGGAATACAAACATCAGAAAAAACCTCCCGTTATATAATTTCAGTAATTTTTCCTTTTAAACCCATGTTGATATTGATAGTAACTTCATCACCCACTTTTTTCGCAAACATGCTTTGTGCCACAGGTGCCGTCCTTGATATGCAAAGAAACTCTTCATCATAAAAGTTTATTTCAAATCCACCTCTATCATTTACAATGTAATAATACTCATTATATCCGTCATTCGTTTCCACCGCAACCACAGACCCTATTTTAACAACATCATTGTTTTCCTGTGTCTTCGGCTTTATAATCTTTTTTACTGTATATTCATAAAATCCATCATCTTCTTCCGCATAAACAGTAGCGTCTTCAAATGCCCCCAACAGCCCATCAAACAACGCTTTATCGGTTTTTCGGTCAAGTAGTACAGATACCTCTTCGATTTTTTTTCCTTTTAATTTATTTGTTATAACTGTATCTAAAACATTTGCAAAAACCACATTTGTTTCTTCAAGAAATATGACACGCTCCAGTTCTTTTACTTCCTTAAGATATCCATCTGCCAGCCAGCCCATTTCTGTTTTTGTGGAATCATAACGTGTAACCATTCGCCCCTCCGCTTCTATAACATCAAACTTGGCAGAACTATGGTTTTTTTTCGCTGCTTCCAACCTTTTATTCAGTTCTTTTATGTACTCTTTTTTTAATTGTAATTTATCGATCATTTTGCAACCTCCAGAATTCTATTCTTCACAAAATCAGTCCTTTGATTGTGTTTTGCTTTATTATAATTATTTTTCTCCCACACTCGTGAAATACTGTCTTCTAAAGCATTCCCTACTATGATTTCATCTGTATCATCGGAAATTCTTATATCTCCATTAGGCGCTATCACAAAGTATGAATTTTTGATTTCATCACTGTCGTTGCAAGCGAACATAACATTGAATTGTAAAATATATTTTTTAATTTCATCTACTGTTTTATTAAAAAGATTGTCAGATATTGCAAACATATCATTATAATCTTTTGCCGTTCCTCTTAGAGGAGTAAACTGGAACAACTTCCACCTATCAACAGGATTATTTGCTACAATATCTGCAACATCCATAATATGTTCGGCATTTATATTGCTTACAATGGTATTTATTTTGATTTTACACTTTCTTAAATGATATTTATGGGCATTGTTCAATATTTGTTTGACTTTTTCAGCATGATTTTTGTTTCGTGTCATTTTTGTCTGAATCTCATTACTCCCTCCTTCTAAAGAAAGAGAAATCCAATCTAAATTATCAAAACAAAACTTCTGCATTTCATCATCCATCAAAATTCCGTTTGTAGTTATAGATACTATCAATCCTTTTTGTTTTGCATAAGTAATAAGTTCCTTGATTTGAGGAATCAACAAAGGTTCTCCGCCTGCAAAAGTTAATTTAATAACACCTGACTGTGAAATATTGTCTATAACCTTTATTTGTTCATCAAAGCTTAGTTCCTTTGAATATCTATCGCGGTAACAAAACTTGCAATTATCGTTGCATTTAGATGTTATATTCCAACATACTGAATTTAATGTATTTGCATTCATAATTAAATTTACCTCTCTTCACTTTAATATTCTGACAACATATAGAGATGTAAAAAAACAAACTTAACATTTTCTATTAAATTTTAAAAATACGTCAGTTCAAATTCACCAACTAACATACAAAAAACACATTACTCGGCTTGTTTTCGAAACAAATTCCTTCTTTAAATAATCAAATTTTCACAAAAAAATATTCAGATTTATCATGAAGGATCTTTATTTACTATGTAAAATTTATTCCTGTTTTTTGTATCACTTTTCATTATATAATCTTTTACATCGCGTCTGTATTGGGCAAAAATCCTACCATCTCTTACCGTGCTGTCGGATTTAGCATCCGGCCCTGAAAACTTTATAGAAGCAGACTGCCCCGAAATGCCCTTCAGTTCTATATATTCGCCCGTCGGAACACCTCTTTTACGCTCTGCAAACAACATAATACGACCGTTATGATTTATACAGAATATCCTTCTGTTTTTTTCATTTTCGCGAAGTTTTACAACTATCATACCGCACTGCACCTTTTTAAAATCCCGGTTGCCTGTTTTATCCATATCGGCACATAAAGCAACGCAGATTCTTTCCCCAATTCTTGACTCTTTGATAGTTGTTATAAAATCAATAAGCTCCATATCAAGAACTTTTGCAATCGCAACGCAATGATGTATTGCCGGGCTTGATTTTCCTGTTTCATACTTATGAAACAGCGCCGGTGAAATTTTAAGCAGCCGTGCCATCTCAGGCCCGGTCATATTAAGCTCCAAGCGCCTTTTTTTCAAAAGCTCATACCATGTAACATCTGATGTATAATGTAAAGCCATTTTACTCTCCAATCCGCCGCAAAGCCTGCGGCACAAATAATAACCGTTTACGATATATCCGCTCCGGTTAATCCCCCTGTTTACTCATATAAAAGAGCATATCCGACAACTCAGCAAACTCTTCAAGCGACAAAGTCTCCCCCCTGCGTTTAGGGTCAATGCCTATACCGCTAAGCTTCTCCGCTAAAACCTCTTTCCCGTATGGGAATGCAGAATTAATGCAATTCAACAGGGTTTTACGTCTTTGAGAAAATGCCGCTTTCACCGTTTTAAAAAACATGGCACTGTCGGCAGTCTTAACAGCCGGCTCTTTTCTTATTTTCATCTTCACAACAGCCGAGTCCACCTTCGGCGGCGGCACAAAAGCGCCTGCACTTACCGTAGTAACTATTTCCGGCTCAGTATAATAACCGCAAAGAACACTTATAGCGCCATAATCCTTTGTTCCGGGCTTTGCGCAAAGACGCAGTGCAACCTCTTTCTGAATCATAACCACAATACACGACACATTAAGGCGGCGTTCAAGAAGTGTTGTTATAACCGGCGTCGTTATATAATAAGGGAGATTTGCGGCTATGCTTATAGTTTTCCCGTCAAACTGTTCCCCTATAAGCTTGTTAATATCGCATTTTAAAATATCTTCGTTCACTATGCAGACATTATCACAGTCCGACAGCGTATAGTCGAGAATATCAATAAGTCGGCTGTCTATCTCAACGCTTACAACCTTTTCAAAATTCTCCGCAAGCTCTTTTGTAAGAACACCAAAACCCGGGCCGATTTCAAGAACACCTTCCCCCGGCTCTGCGGCAAACGCTATTTTTTCAAGCACACTTTTATCTGTAAGAAAGTTTTGTCCGAGACCTTTTTTAAACTCAAAACCAAACCTTTCCTTAATCTGTTTTATGGTTTTCACAGATGTAAGCTCCATTAAAACCGTCCTTTCGTTAAAAAATCACTGATAACTTTGACACCTTTTCAAGCGACTTCGCTCCGTATTTATCTATTTTCTGATTATTTATAAGCTTCTCTGCATTACCGGCAAAAAATTCAACATATTCTTTTCCGAAATATTTTTCTAAAAGCTCATATCCCTTTGAAAGGTTTGGTGTCCTTACCGACATATTATGCATATCACTTCCGATAATATGAGCGTGTCCGTTCCTTATAAGGTCAACAGCCAGCAACCGTCCGCGTGCAGTCATAAATATATCAGCATTCACCTGATAAATGAGTTCAAGCCCCTTTAAATCGTTAAACAAAGTTTTAACCTTTCTATACCGTTCCACATGGGCAATAACAGGCTTAAATCCTTTTACAATAAGACTGTATATATAATCAACAATGGCCTCTCCCCATATTCCGTAAGGCAACTCCACAAGTATATACTCAGTATTCTCTATGCATAAATTTTTAATAAGTCTGTATTCCGAAACGTCCATTGCAAGATTAACCTCGGCACCCTTTATAATCCGTGGTATCTTATATCCCTCACGCTCGGCTTCATTTTTTAAATGAGACAACCTTGCTTTTCTGCGTTGGAGAAACTTTTCCAGAGATATTTCTCCCTTAGGATAAAAATGGGACGTCGAAATAACCGTATCAACACCGCTTTCAACGCTGGCTTTAAGCATCTCAAAAGCTATGTCCGTATCCTGAGCTCCGTCGTCAAAGCTCGGCAATATATGCGAATGTACATCTACCATTTCCACACACACCTTTACAATTTAAAATCTTCCGGACTGTAACCGCCCGGCGAAAACGCCTTTTTACGACGCACTTTTTTCTTAAAAATATCGTATATAAAACTATCACAGCCTGTCTTACTGCAAGGCATAAATCCACCCTTAACCGAACAGGACACATGCGTATTTATTCCCTTTTCAAAGGAAGCATGAACGCAAAGCGCACATATTTTTTCTATATCAGGTGAATACATTTTAATCCTCCATTCCGCCACTCGCCGGTCCGGCACTCCGTTTTATCCGGACGAGTAAGCCGCGACGCTTATTTTCCGCGTTTCTCTTCGATAAGTCATAAGCACATAAAATCTTACCCTAAATTATATCATAAATTATGTTCAATTGCAATAGTTTTTTTATAATTATATCTCGTTTATATGTAAAATGTATAACATTTACTGAAAACAGGTCATTAATTAAAAAAACTTTGTCAAATTTAGTATTGATTTTTTCGGAAAAATATAATATAATTAAAGTATATGTGTAATATTTTTAGATTGGGGTTAAACCGAAAATGACAAATACTTATGAGAGTCCGTTAAATACAAGATATGCATCAAAAGAAATGCAGTATCTTTTTTCGCCGGACAAGAAGTTTTCCACATGGCGCAAGCTGTGGATTGCTCTGGCAGAAAGTGAAAAAGAGCTTGGCCTTGACATAACGGACAAGCAAATTGCTCAGATGAAAGAGCATATCGACGACATAAACTACGATGTTGCAAAACAGCGTGAAAAAGAAGTTCGTCACGACGTTATGAGTCATGTGTATGCATACGGCGTACAATGTCCGGATGCAAAGCCTATAATCCACCTTGGAGCAACAAGCTGCTATGTAGGCGACAACACCGACATCATAATAATGACGGAAGCAATGCAGCTTATAAAGAAAAAGCTGATAAGCCTTATAAAGGTTTTAAGCGACTTTGCAATGAAATATAAAAACCTGCCGACGCTTGCATTCACGCATTTTCAGCCGGCACAGCCCACAACTGTGGGAAAAAGAGCAACTCTCTGGCTTTTAGACCTTTTAATGGACCTTGAAGACATTGAGCATCAGCTTTCAAAAGCTAAGCTTTTAGGCTGTAAGGGCACAACAGGAACCCAGGCAAGCTTTTTGGAGCTTTTCGACGGCGACCATGAAAAATGCCGTATGCTCGATAAAAAAATAGCTGAGAAGATGGGATATGAATCCTGCTTTGCAGTAAGCGGACAGACTTATCCGAGAAAATTGGATTCACAAATGCTCGGCACCTTAAGTCTTATAGCACAAAGTGCATACAAGTTCTCAAACGACATACGACTTCTCCAGCATTTAAAGCAAATAGAAGAGCCCTTTGAAAAGTCACAAATAGGCTCATCCGCAATGGCATATAAGAGAAATCCGATGCGTACAGAGCGTATAGGTGCCCTTGCAAGATACGTTATTGTAGATGCCTTAAATCCTGCAATAACAGCTTCAACGCAATGGTTTGAAAGAACGCTTGACGACTCGGCAAACAAAAGAATAAGCGTTCCGGAAGCATTTTTAGCAACGGATGCAATACTGAGTCTTTATATAAACGTAGTTGACGGACTTGTTGTTTATGACAAGGTAATATATCAGCAGTTCATGAAAGAAATTCCGTTCATGGCAACCGAGAACATCATGATGGACGCCGTAAAACGGGGCGGTGACAGACAAGAGCTCCATGAGCTTATACGTGTGTATTCAATGGAAGCCGGAAAAAGGGTAAAGGCAGACGGGCTCGACAATAATCTCACAGAGCTCATAGCCGGCGATCCTGCATTCGGTCTTACACTTGAAGAAATAAATGATATTTTAAAACCTGAAAACTTTACAGGCAGAGCTCCCGAGCAGACAGAGGAATTTATCCGGAACGAGGTAAATCCCGTACTTGAAGCAAACGCAGAGCTCACCGGAGTTGAGGTTGAAATAAATGTATAAATAATCGAAAGGATGATATAAAAATGGTAAAAGCAATCGTAGGAGCAAACTGGGGCGACGAAGGAAAAGGTAAAATCACGGATATGCTCGCAGCCGAAGCGGATATAGTTATCCGTTTTCAGGGCGGAGCAAATGCCGGTCATACCATCATAAACGAATACGGAAAATTTGCACTTCACCTCCTCCCGTCAGGTTCATTCAATAAAAACGTTGTAAACATGATAGGAAACGGTGTTGCACTTGATATTCCGGCACTTGTAGGAGAAATTGACGATGTAGTAAAAAGAGGCGTTCCGAAGCCGAATATAGTTGTATCTGAAAGAACGCAGGTTCTTATGCCGTATCATAAGCTTTTTGACAAATATGAGGAAGAGCGTCTTTCCGACCGTCAGTTCGGGTCTACAAAATCAGGAATTGCCCCGTTCTTCTCGGATAAGTATGCAAAAATAGGTTTTCAGGTCTGGGAGCTTTTCGACCACGACAGCTTAAAGGAAAAGATTAAGAACGTGCTCGAAGTAAAAAACCTCATTCTTAAAAACATATACCACAAGCCGGAAATAGACGCCGATGAGCTTTTTGAAACTTTAAAAGGCTACGGCGAAATGATAAAGCCTTATGTAATTGACTCGGTTTCTTTTATGTATAACGCATTAAAAGAGGGTAAGAACGTTTTACTCGAAGGTCAGCTCGGTTCTTTAAAAGACCCTGATTTCGGTATATATCCGTTCACAACATCCTCACCGACAGTTGCAGGCTACGGTGCAGTAGGTGCGTGCATACCACCATATGAGATAAAAGAGATTATAACGGTTGTTAAAGCCTATTCTTCAGCAGTAGGCGCGGGAGCATTTGTAAGTGAGATATTCGGCGAAGAAGCGGACGAATTAAGACGTCGCGGCGGCGACGGCGGCGAATACGGTGCAACAACAGGCCGTCCGAGACGTATGGGCTGGTTTGACTGTGTTGCTTCAAGATACGGCTGCCGTGTTCAGGGAACAACTCAGGTTGCATTCACCGTACTTGACGTACTCGGATACTTAGACGAAATTCCTGTATGCGTAGGATACGACATAAACGGCGAAATCACAAAAGACTTCCCTACAACAGATAAGCTCAACATCGCAAAGCCCGTACTTAAAGTTCTCCCCGGCTGGAAGCAGGATATAAGAGGAATTAAAAACTACGACGATTTACCGGAAAATTGTAAGAAGTACATTGAGTTTGTTGAAAAAGAACTCGAAGTACCGATTAAGATAGTATCAAACGGACCGGGCCGTGATGAAATAATTTACAGATAATTTTTAAAAACCTGCGGCAGAATAATAAAACCGCAGGTTTTTAAAATTAAAGGAGGAAAACCAATGAGCCTAAACACCACACCGGCTTCAGAGCGTGTTCATATAGGAATCTTCGGAAAACGCAATGCCGGAAAATCAAGTATAATAAACGCCCTCACCGGTCAAAACCTTGCAATAGTATCTGACGTTGCCGGAACAACAACAGACCCCGTTTCAAAAGCAATGGAGCTTTTGCCGCTCGGCCCTGTTGTTTTTACAGACACACCGGGAATTGACGATACAGGAATGCTCGGCAGTATGCGTGTAGAAAAAAGCTATCAGGTGCTTAATAAAACCGATATTGCAATAATAGTATGCGACGCAGTATCGGGGCCGGACGAAAAAGAGCTTAAACTCGAAGAAAAAATCAAATCAAAAAACATTCCGTATCTCTTTGTAATGAACAAATGTGAGCTTACGGATAAGCGTGACGAAAAGTATATATATGTAAGTGCCCAAACGGGCGAAAACATCAACGAGCTGAAAGAACGTATCGCAAAGCTTGCCGCAACAGAAGCCAACAATAAGCGAATAGTTGCAGACCTCTTAAACCCGGGCGATTTTGCGGTCTTGGTAATACCGATAGACGAAGCGGCACCAAAAGGCCGCCTTATCCTTCCGCAACAGCAAACAATACGTGATATTTTAGATGCAAACGCCGTTGCAGTATGCGTAAAGGATACCGGGCTTTCAGATACATTATCCGCACTCGGTAAAAAACCGAAAATAGTAATAACAGACTCCCAGGTGTTCGGAAACGTAAGTAAAGTCACACCTTCCGATATTCTTCTTACCTCATTTTCCATACTCTTTGCAAGATACAAGGGAAATCTTCGTGAAGCGGTAAAAGGTGCAAAAGCAATAGATACACTGTCGGACGGCGATAAAATCCTGATAAGCGAAGGCTGTACCCATCACCGCCAATGCGATGATATAGGAACGGTTAAGCTGCCACGCTGGATAACAGAATATACCAAAAAAGACGTTGAATTTTGCTTCACAAGCGGCGGCGAGTTCCCGGAGGACTTATCGGAATACAAGCTTATCGTGCATTGCGGCGGCTGTATGCTTAATGAGCGTGAAATGCGTTACAGACTAAGAACAGCGTCCGATAACAATATACCGATAACAAACTACGGAATACTCATAGCCCATATCCATGGCATTTTAAAAAGAAGCATAGAGCCGTTCCCGGAAATTTTATCAGAATACGGAGGAATTTGATGAATATAGAATACAATTCACAGGAAAGTTTTTTTAAAAAGCCCTTCGGTGCAGTAAGTGATAATACGCCGATACAGTTCCGCATTCTCATAAGCGGTATAGGCATCCCCCACTCCGTCCGTATATTAATTAAACCCGACGAAGGTGATGAAGAATTTACCGATATGTATTATGAGTTCTCTGTCGGTGAGTCAAGCGTGTATACAGCGGAGTTTACGCCGGATACAGCCGGGCTTATGTGGTACTGCTTCGAAATAAACCACGACGGCGGCACTCTTTACTATTCAAACAACTCCGGCTGTCTCGGCGGCAGAGGCGAAATATACACCCAAAAGCCCGATAAATTTTATCAGCTGACCGTTTATGATAAAAGCTATACAACACCGGAATGGTTTAAGCATACAGTTGCATATCAGATTTTCCCGGACAGATTTTCAAACGGCAACGCCGACGGCAGTTTCTGCGGCAACCGTACCGACATTACAAAAAGAAACTGGGGCGATATGCCGTTTTACAAAGCGGAGCAGTTTGGAGGCGAATATCTGTCAAACGACTTTTTCGGCGGAAATCTTTCGGGTATAGAGAAAAAAATACCGTACCTTAAAGAGCTCGGCATAACAGCAATATATTTAAACCCCATCTTTGCCGCCTACTCAAACCACAGATACGACACAGGCGACTATACCGAAATCGACCCGATTTTAGGTAACGAAGCTGATTTTTGCAAGCTTTGCGAAACCGCCCGTAAAAACGGTATACGTATAATCCTCGACGGCGTGTTCAACCACACCGGAAGCAACAGCCGCTACTTCAACAAAAACGGCGAATACGACAGCTTAGGAGCATATCAGTCGCAAAGCTCACCGTATTTTGACTGGTATAAGTTTACCGAATATCCCGAAAAATACGAATGCTGGTGGGGAATGAAAACGCTTCCCCATACGGAAGAAAGCTCCGAAAGCTTCAGGAAATATATATTAAGCGATAAAAACTCAGTCATAAAAAAATGGCTCCGCTTAGGAGCTTCAGGCTGGCGACTCGACGTTGTAGACGAACTGCCGGACTTTTTTGTTAAAGAATTGCGTAGTGAGGCAAAAGCAGAAAAAGAAGACGCCGTTATAATCGGCGAGGTATGGGAGGATGCGTCAAATAAATCAAGCTACGGTAAAAGGCGTGAGTATTTCTCAGGCAAAGAGCTTGATTCGGTTATGAACTATCCGCTGAGAAACGCCCTTGTTTCAGGAGTCCTCGGTAAAATATCAGCAGAAGAAATGAACAGACGTATAATGTCTTTAAAAGAAAACTACCCCGCCCCTGCCTTCTATTCCCTTTTAAATATGCTGTCGGGACATGATATTGAAAGAATACTGACAGTAATGGGTGATGTTCCGTCAAGACATGAAACAACCAAAGATTTTCAGGCAAGCTACCGTCTTACGGATAACTACGAAATCGCAGTAAAACGAATGATTCAGATAACAGGCCTGCAGATGACCTTCCCCGGTGTACCGTGTGTGTATTACGGCGATGAAACAGGAATGCAAGGCTATGCAGATCCGTTCTGCCGTCAGTGTATGGATTTTTCAAAAGCAATCGCAGACAACGAAATATTTGCCTCGGTAAAACGCCTGATAGCCTTAAGAAACAGCTCCGACGCATTTTCCACAGGCGACTTCATCCCGGTTTACACCATAGGAAATGTTTACGGATATATACGCTGTAATAACTTAAAAAAATACCTTGTACTGTCAAACATGAGCAGTAATTTTGAGAGAATACGACTTGACCTCGCAAGGTTTAAGGGATTTAATATAAAAAACCTGTATACCGACGAACAAATGCACGCCGACAACGGAATATACTTCATAGACCTGCCGGCACACGAAAATAAGTATTTCGAGGTATGTCAATAACCCTAATAGCTTAAAATCGCTAAAAACCGGCATATGATTTGTGTAAAACATCACATAAAATCATGTGCCGGTTTAATATTACAAACACCCACCACCTTAAACCACCTTTCCACATACAACATAAACCCCACAAAAATTCAACTCCAAGTTGAATTTTTGAACAAATATCAAATAAAGTGCTTGAAAAAACAACTATTTTGTGATATAATCAGATAAATTATAGTTTAGCGGTGCTAATTGAGGATATGCTTTTGATAGGCTCCCTTGTGTAAAGCAATACTGTCAACTTAAGAAATTTAAATTTGAAATCGCTTGCGATTTCTACCAAAACCTGTCGCTATGCGACAGATTTCACCCACGCGAAGCGTGAATTTCACTCACACAAAATGTGTGAATTTCACATTTTACCG
>JAZTZP010000147.1:0-1889 GCA_045637525.1 Clostridia bacterium
TTCTGAGACGGTGGAGGAGATAACGACTCGGTATATATCGGAGCTTTATGCTGATGATGACGCTTTATTACGGTTTATTGATATTACTGAGGGTAAGGAGCATATACGGAGATTGTTTTCTTATGCCCGGAACGGGGTGTTAAATAATTCTAATAAGGAGTTGACAAAGGATAAGAATGGTGGTATAATAGATATTGATAGAAATATTTCAATGCGTAATATGCCAAATGGATTAAGGAAGCCATCAACATACATACTTAGTGATGACGAAATAAAAGGATTAAAAGTTGATATAGAAGAGATAGCAGCAGATGAGAGTGTATTTAGATTTAATGTTGGAGGAAGAACGGGTTATGACGACATTATAGATGAGATACGTATCAGGGGAGATGTTTTACCAGATGTGAATTCGCAACATCCAAGAGATTTGATGAGTGCAAGAGCGGTATTGGCGCATGAATATTATGGGCATAGAGCGTACAGGAACACGAGACTACAACCCGGCTCGTGGAATGATGAGTTTAGAGCAAGTTATATGGCAGCTAAAAATACACCCAATTTGAGCGATGGAGATAGGCTGTATTTAATACTTGATGCGTTAGAACGGGCAAAAGAAAAAGGAATTACGATTAAGTACAATAAATTTATAAGGAGTGTATTATATGGATATTGATGTAACAATGGATGAGCATAGATTTTTGCTTGAAGCGGAAGATGAAATATTTGAATTTGGAAAGACGGAAAAGAAATGCCCCAGGTGCGGAAATGAGATAATCATTGAAGAAATAGGAAATTCGTATTCAATAAAGTGCAAAACTAAAAATTGCATACGTGCCGATTTTCGAGGCATATAGAATGTTAAAACTAAATATCTAAGATAAGTAGCTAAAAGGGTACGTCAGAATGTCTTTCAACTCAATTTGTTTGTTTTTTTCGACAGTCTGACGTACCCTTTTGGACATCTTGATCCGGCATCACTTAAAGATAGGGAATAAATGGAAAAAATTATTGATGATATTTATGTTAATCATGATGAGTCCGTAAAAATCGGACAGTGGAGAGGTCAAAAAGACGAGGTGTTATTCTATATTAAAGGTGAGGATGTTGTAATTACAAAACAAAATGGTGAGTTTGTAACAATTTTGAGAGGAGGAAAGTCTAATGTTAGGGTTAAGAACGCAAGAGAACGATAAATTTTTGAATTTCTGGACAATAGTGCAGGAAAAGGCTAATTCAATGAACATGAGTTTTTTTCTTGATTGCGGAGAGGGAAATGATTTTGAGAATGATAATATAGAATGTGAAAATTTAACCGGTTGGCTTATTCCAAATAACAAAGCCGAAGAATTTAATAAATGTTTTTTAAAAGATGATATCGGTGATGAGTGGGCTGATAATATTGTTATTGCAAAATGGAGAATTCAAAAGGATAAAGTTTTGATAGATTTTGAATAAGCTTATATGTTCAGAAAAGCCGGGGTGTCGGCTAATGAGTTTGTTTCGGGGCGGCACGAGTATTTTAAGAGCTTTGGGGTTGACCTGAAGGTGATAGTTGGGGCCGTGCCTGAAATTGCACATTTTGCATGTAAAGTGATTTTTGACATTCGTAAGTCACCTCAAAAAAATAAAATATGTGTACATCAAGTGTACACAACAGAAAATGCCGAGGTCGTTCCCACTGGAGCTGAAAGCTCTAAAATGGGTTTAATGAACCTCGGTATTGAGGATATTTTATCACATCCGGAGAGAAATGTCAATACAAATTTTGAAAAAATTACAGGTGAGGTTGAATTTTCAGTGAATATTCCGGAAATGGACTTGCAAAATGAAACTGAGCGTGGTATAATGGAAAGTGATATACGGAAAATCAATGGTCAAAAGGCTGTTAA
>JAZTZP010000148.1:0-32103 GCA_045637525.1 Clostridia bacterium
ATCCCTTGTCGATTTTCTTTCCATAACTTGCGACTTAAAAGTCGCAAATTTCACTCGCATTTATGCGAATTTCACCCAACCATAATGGTTGGATTTCACTTTTTGCCTATGGCAAAAAATTTCACTGTAAATTATAGTTTAGCACCGCTAAACTATAATTTAACTACAACGGAGGAGTTAACAATGATTAAAGCAGCAGTTTTAGGTGCTACCGGATATGCCGGTATTGAACTTGTTCGCCTTCTTACTTCTCACCCTGATGTTTCTCTTGAAATTTTAGGTTCAAAAAGCTTTAAAGGCGAAAAAATAAATGAGATTTACAGAAATCTCTCACACGTACTTGAAAAAGAATGTACAGAGGTTGATTTAGATGAAGTCGCAAAATGCGATGTTGCATTTTGTGCACTTCCCCACGGAGCTTCTAAAGAGGTTATCCCGGCGCTTGTTGAACGCGGTTTAAAGGTAATAGATTTAAGCGGTGATTTCAGATATGATGATATTAATGTATATGAAAAGTGGTATGGAGAAAAGCATTCCTCTCCCGACCTGCTTGCAGAATCCGTTTACGGACTGTGCGAGCTGTACAGAGACAAGATAAAATCAGCACGCCTTATCGGAAACCCGGGCTGTTATACAACCTGTTCAATAATGGGTGCATACCCCATGCTGAAAAAAGGCTTCGGAAAAGCGGAGAATATTATTATAGATGCAAAATCCGGAGTAACAGGTGCCGGAAGAGGCTTAGGACTCCCGATCCATTTCTGCGAATGCACCGAAACCTCAAAAGCGTATAAGGTTGCAACTCATCGCCATACATCAGAAATCGAACAGGAGCTTTCAAAGGCTGCCGGTGAAGAGGTCATAATATCCTTCACACCGCACCTTATTCCCCAGAAGCGTGGAATTTTATCTACAATCTACATAAACCTTAACGACAACTATTCAACCGAAGAGCTGACAGAAGCTTACAAGGATTTTTATAAAGATGAATATTTTGTACGTGTTTTAGAAGCCGGACAGCTTCCCGAAACAAAGCACGTTGCCGGTTCAAACTTTGTTGATATCGGCATAGTAAAGGATCCCCGGATGAATCGTGCCGTTGTTATTTCTGCACTTGACAATTTAGTAAAGGGTGCAGCAGGTCAGGCAATTCAGAACATGAATATACTGTTCGGCCTCAAAGAAAACACAGGTCTTTCAAATGCAGGATTTTATTTATAATAAGGATTGATAAAAATGGAAGAATTAATTAAAAAAGCAGGTATATTGATAGAAGCCTTGCCGTATATGCAAAAGTTCGGCGGAAAAACAGTCGTTGTTAAATACGGCGGAAACGCCATGATAAACGAGGAGCTGAAAAACTCTGTTATGGAGGACATAACACTTCTCAAATGCATAGGTCTTAAGCCTATCGTAGTTCATGGCGGTGGCCCGGACATTTCAGCGGAGCTGAAAAATCACAATATAGAAAGCAAGTTCATAAACGGACTTCGCTATACCGATAAAGAAACAATGCGTATAGCCCAGATGGTTCTTATCGGTAAAACAAACAAAGAAATCGTATCTCTTCTTAATGCAAAAGGCGGACGTGCCGTTGGTATAAGCGGTATAGACGGCGGATTTATACAATGTAAGAAGCAATACACCGAGGTTGACGGCAAAAACACAGAGCTTGGCTATGTCGGCGATATAGTTGAAGTAAGAAACAGCGTTATCGACCTTTTAGCGGCAGATGAATACATACCGGTTATCGCACCAATCGGCACAGACGAAGACGGCAACAGCTACAACATAAACGCTGATACGGTTGCCGCAGCAGTCGCAAAAGCTACAAAAGCCGAAAAGCTTATCCTTCTCACCGACGTAGAGGGTGTAAAAGATGAAAACAACAATATAATATACGAAGCTGAAAAGCACGTGTTCCTCGAAATGATTGAAAACGGTGTAATAAACGGCGGTATGATTCCGAAAATTCAGAGCTGTATAAACGCAATAGACGCCGGAGTAAACGGCGTACATATAATAGACGGAAGAATACCTCACTGCCTGCTCCTTGAAATATTCACAAAGAGCGGTATCGGTACGCTTATAAAGAGTGAAAACTATTAAACTAACTGAAAGGATGAATATCACATGAAAATGTCAAAGCTTTTAATGCCGACCTTGCGTGAAGTTCCGGCAGAAGCTGAAATAATGAGCCATAAGCTTATGCTCCGTGCAGGCTATATAAGAAAGCTTGCCGCAGGAATATATTCTTATCTTCCGCTCGGTCTCCGTACCCTCAAAAAGGTAGAACAGATTATACGTGAAGAAATGGATAAAGCCGGTGCCCAGGAGCTTTTAATGGCGGCACTTCTTCCGGCTGAAGCATATCAGGCTTCCGGCAGATGGGAAGTTTTCGGCGATAATATGTTTAAATTAAAGGATCGTAACAACAGAGATTTCTGTCTCGGTCCTACACATGAGGAATTATTTACTCAGACAGTTTTAAACGAAGTTCGTTCATATAAAGAATATCCTATGACACTGTACCAGATTCAGACAAAGTACAGAGACGAGGGACGTCCCCGTTTCGGGCTTATGCGTGGTCGTGAATTTGTAATGAAGGATGCATACAGCTTTGATCTCACAAAAGAAGGTCTTGATGAGTCTTATAAAAAGATGTATAATGCGTATTGTGCAATTTTCGACCGTCTCGGTCTTGATTACACAATAGTTGATGCCGATTCAGGTGCAATGGGCGGAAGCGGAAGTCAGGAATTTATGGTAAAATCCCCTGTCGGCGAAGACGGAATAGCATACTGCGATACTTGCGGCTATGCAGCTAACTACGAAAAAGCCGAATGTATTCCTACTGAAAAGGAATTTGCCGACGGCGACTTCGATATGGAAAAGATATACACACCAAACGCTCATACAATAGAAGAGCTCGTTGCGTTCATGAACGCCGAGGCGTATGAATTTGCAAAGACTATAATCTACAAAGCAGACGACAAATACATTGCCGCAATGGTAAGAGGCGACAGAGAAATAAACGAGGTTAAGCTAAAAAATCTCGTAGGTTGCACAGACGACCTTGAGCTTGCAGAGCCGTTTATGGTACGTGAGCTTACAAAAGCCGAGGTTGGATTTGCCGGACCTGTCGGACTTGAAATTCCGGTTTATGTGGATAAAGAAGTTGCACTTATGAAAAACTTTATAGTTGGTGCAAATGAGACAGACCACCACTATAAGAATGTGAACATAAACAAAGACTTCACACCGTTTATGGTAGCCGATATAAGAGTTATCGAAACAGGCGACGCCTGCCCGAAATGCGGCAAGCCTATAAAGACAGCTCAGGGTATTGAGGTTGGTCATATATTCAAGCTCGGTACAAAGTATTCAGATGCTTTAGGACTTCGTGCGCTTAACGAAAACGGCGACCAGGTTCAGGTTATCATGGGCTGTTACGGCATAGGTGTTACACGTTGTATTGCAGCCGCAATAGAACAGAACTACGACGAGAACGGAATAGTGCTCCCTGCATCTATCGCACCGTACAAGATAATAGTTATACCTGTAAACTACAAAAACGAAGAGCAAATGCAATCAGCTGAAAATATCTACAACAAGCTTACAGAGCTTGGTGCTGAGGTTCTTTTAGACGACCGTCCGGAACGTGCCGGCGTAAAGTTTAAGGATGCTGACCTCATCGGTATTCCGGTAAGAATAGTAGTAGGTAAAAAATGCGGTGAAGGCATGG
Source organism: Clostridia bacterium (assembly GCA_045637525.1). Taxonomy (GTDB): domain Bacteria; phylum Bacillota; class Clostridia; order UBA1381; family UBA1381; genus JAZTZP01. The sequence continues at coordinate 3,746 of JAZTZP010000148.1, forward strand.
TTGAATTTAAGCTCCGCACAGATGCAGAAGCTGTTGAAATCAGCATAGAAGATGCAATAAAAAGAAGTATGGAATAATCGAGTAGAGGCTAACTCTTAATGAGCTTAGCCCCTCTCACACCACCGTACGTGCCGTTCGGCATACGGCGGTTCAATTCATATTTCAGTATGTACTTTTAGGTAGTGGTCTGTTAGAGATAGCAGACCTCTCTTTCTTAATCTTTCATTGTTGATTGCAAATTTTATGTATTGAGTTTTGCATATCTGCTGATAGCTTTTCCTTGTGTTTGCACAGTTAAATGCTAACTCAAATGGCATTCCAAGCCTCACTAACGCATCACATCTTGTTTTAATCTTTTTCCATTGTTTCCGGATTATCACTCGTATTCGTGTTCTTAACCTCTCGTCAAGCTTTTCAAGCACATTCTTCATATTTGCTATTTTAAAGTAATTAACCCAACCTCTGATTACATATTCAAGTTTCTTTAGTCGGCTATCAAGGCTTATGCTCCAACTTCTGCAGGTTAATGCTTTCCAGCTTTTCAATAGATTTCAAATGTGGCTTCGGTTTATATTGCCCTTTTGCTCCTACCCAGAATCCATATCCGAGAAATTTTATTCCCGTGGGCTTACTTACCTTGCTTTTCTCTGCATTTACCTTTAAACCAAGCTTGTTTTCTATGTACTTCGTTATTGAGGTTAATACCCTGTTTGCCGCTTTTTCACTCTTAACAAAAATCATACTATCATCTGCATACCTTACAAAATTCAGTCCTCTCGCTTCAAGCTCCTTATCAAGCTCATTCAGCATTATGTTGCTGAGCAACGGACTTAAATTCCCGCCTTGAGGTGTTCCCACCCTTGTCGGCTGATAGTGTCCATTCTCCATAACTCCACTTTCTAAGAATTTTCGAATTAATGATACTACCTCTCCATCCTTAATTGTTCTTCTGATTATGTTAATCAGTCTATCCTGATTTACTGTATCAAAGAATTTCTCAAGGTCTAAATCTACTATCCAATAATATCCGTCATTCATATACTCCAAGGCTTTGATAACTGCCTTTTCACAGCTTCGTTTTGGTCTGAGCCCATAACTTGAATTGCTGAATTGTTCTTCATAGATAGGACTTAATACTTGCACTATCGCTTGTTGTATTACTCTATCTACTACTGTCGGTATGCCAAGATTTCTCTTTTTGCCGTTTTCTTTCGGAATTTGTACTCGTCTTACAGGTTGTGGTTTATATTTTCTGCTTCTGATTTTCCATAAAATTTCATCTTTATGTTCTTTCAGATACTCCTTCAATTCCACAACTGTTACACCGTCAATTCCTGCGGCTCCTTTGTTTCTGAACACCTGCAGATATGCTTTGTTCAGATTTTCTCTTGATAAGATTACGTCTAAAAGTTCCATTCTCGTTTTCTCTCTTCCTTTCCACAGACAGACAAATTATCTATTTTGAGTAACCCTCTGAAATACGTTCATACTCTCCTCATTAACACATTCTGACTATTATCTGCCTTAAACTTAGGTAGTGAAAACACTACAAATTGTTCAGTCCTTCCTGCTTTCGCAGTACTATGACCTCTGCTGACTTCTTGCGACAAACCTTTTTCGACCGAATATACTTTTCGTCCGTAAGACCTCCCGAGGTAAGACATTTAACTTTCCTCTTTTACTCGCTTAATTTACTGCATAAGGTTACGCATATCTTTTGGACTTCAGCTTGTCATGTAGCCTTATCCGCTTATACAGCCTTGATATTAAGTTTTTGTTCATCGAGCCAAGATTTTGCTACACACTTCCTCCACTTCCACCTCACGATGGATAGCTTGTGCTTCACTAATGGTTGGTTGATATGTACCCCCATAACGGACTTTCACCGTCAAGTTAAACGCCATGCTCGGCGCACACGTATAAAACGCCGAAGCAACTTTCGCTTCGGCGTTTTATTAATCCTTTGTATTAACAAACTTTAAATCAGACGGACCAACTCTTAACAAGTCCTCGTCTCACGCACCACCGCACATGCCGTTCGGCATTCGACGATAAATTCATATTTCAATATAAATTTTCAGATAGAGGTCTGTTAGCGTTAACAGACCTCTTTTCTTTAATCTTTCGAAAGTTTACTCCCGATATTCTTTCTGTTTATATTTATTTACCAGATCAGAAAGTCATTGCCCCTTAATTTAAAAATCGCTTCTGCAAAGAAAAAGTCACCGTATATAATCGGCTTATGTATTCCCCAGTTATAAGCTTCAGTTCCCTTTTGCAAAACAGAATCCTCATCATCACTCCAGTCGCAAAACTCTTTTTCCATAGCAACAAGAAGTTTTATGGCAGCATCAATGTAAATCTTCTTTTCAAATTCCGGTACCGCTTTGGCTATTTCAATCAATCCGCACGCCGCACACGCTCCGGCAGTACTATCATAAATTATCGGTTTTTCCGGGCTTCTGAAATCAACCAAAGGCAAATAATTATTTATGCCAAGATTTGCAATAAAGTAATGAGCCACCCTCTTTGCTATACTTAAATATTCCTCATTTTTTGTATGTATATAAGATAGAACAAAACCATAAATAGCCCATGCCTGTCCTCTGGACCACGCCGAACCTATACCATATCCCTGTCCGCCTTCCATTCTTTCCACTTCACCGGTTACAGGATTGTGTACCACTATATGATTTACACTTCCATCCGAATTGATATGACCGGAGATGGTTTTTTGTGCATGAACCTTTGCAATGTAATTAAAACGTTCATCCTTCACCTCTTCAGACGCACGATAAAGCATCGGAATATTCATCATGCTGTCAATTATAGTTATTCCTGCAACATGTCCTTTTCCGTTCCATGCACGTATATAACCGCCCTGAGAATTGAATCTTGATGCCAAAAGTGCCGCGGCAGTACAAAATCTGTTCTTTGATTTTGCATTTCCCGTAATTCTGTAATTTGTTCCGCTTGTTATATTCCACATAAATCCGACATCATGATGCAGCCCGTCATAATGCTCAAACGCTTTATCTAAAATCTCCTCTGCACGTTCAGCAGTTTTTTTATATTCTTCTTTTTGAGTTCCAAGATACATAATCCACATAAGACCGCCCCAAAAACCGTTAGTCCACCACGCAGCATCTTCTTCAATCTTATTATCATGCACACCGTCTACCGTTGTGTACGGTACTTTTTCACGACTTTTTACAGCTGTTTTACTCAGCTTTTTGTCAAGCCTTTCCCAAACTTCATCAATCCATTTTTTATGTTCTTTTATATACTTCTCCATTTCACATCATCCTCTTTCTTTAAAACTGCAGATACCTTTTATTTTTTTAAAAAAAGCTTTGCTTCTCCTTTTCTTGCTTTAAATTTCAGTACATTTCCCGATACATTAAATTGCTCTTTTGAAAACATTTCTTCAAGCACTTGTGTGTCATTTAAAACAATTTCGATTTCCCCGTCTTTTTCGGGATATACCCCGATTAATTTTTCACTCACAAAAATAGCATCATTTCCTGTTCCGTATATATGTACACCTGCAAAACGTGCAATATTTTTAAGCACATTCCCCGGTATATTTCCTGCTCCGCTGTATATACTGTTGAAATCATCAATCTTTTTGCATGCCAATGCCGCTTTCTTTGAATTTCTGTATCTTCCCCAGACTTCAGCATCATCCTCAACATAAAACATCGTTTTCTGCTCCATACTGAAGCCGTATGAATCGCTGACCTCACCTCTGTCATTAAAATCAACATCTATTGTTGTTTCTTTTTTGGCCAATGAAATTATATTCATACCTGTCATGTCAGAAATATACTTTGTTGATACTCCGTCATCATGTACATAATCGGGAGCATATATAAATAGCACTGTTTTATTCCCGACTTTTATCTTTCTTTCCAATACATCCCGTATCTTTTGAGACATTTTAAAAGTATTGAGAAAAATATACAGCTTATAGTTATCATGCACTATATTATCAATATCGCCAACCGAATACACATCATAAGGTGCACCCATTCTTGCCAGCCCCTCACGCTGCATACCCAGAAAATCGGTATTAATATCTGCGTTTTTATCTGTATAAAGAAGTGATTCACCCTCAGCAAAAACTGCAATTTCGCTAACGGACCTGTCGGGGACATTTGCAATCTTTTTTGATATTTCAATCATATTTTTGACTTCACTCATCATATTATCAGAATAAAACCACCCCTCGAACATATCAAACCACCACAAAGCCGCGCCCTTTGTCACACACAGCATAAAATCACGTCTCATTACATCTATTGTTTCCTGCTCATTCGCAAACTGACTATCATATCCCGGAATTGCAAAACCCTCGATATACTGAGGTGCAAGATGAGTTATATGGTCAAATTCAAGGTAATAAAGCTTATTATGCGAAGCAAGTGTATCATAGGTAACCATAAATGCACTTGTATCACTATGCTTTCTGTGACCGTAAGATGACGGACTTGATATCATATCTATATCGTCCGATAAAAACACCTTTTCATACGCAAGATGAGCATCATTCCAAAGCCTTTCGCCGTCAAGCTCAAACAGGTATCCAAAATATACACCAAGCAGTTTTTTATGTTTTATAACAGTCTGAGCCTCTCTTGCGAAATACAATACAGTATCTGCTATCAGTTCATGATGAAAACGCCAGTATGCTATCGCTTCTTCATCCTTAACCGGATCATGAAAAGTTCCGGCCGAACACCTTTCTCTTAATTCTTTATCAGGAATTGTTATACCCGGATCTTTTCTATATTCTTTGTATACCACCTCTTTATACGGGTGAGCTTCTGCATAATCATAGGCACTGAACCATTCTGTTGTTTTTCCGCCGAGAATAAAATATCCGTAAAACCGGTCACCGTATTTTTCCTCAACATGCGTTATAATTGCCTTTAAATAAGCTCCTGCCGCCTCTCTCCACTTTTTATCCCCTGCAATCTGCGACAGGCACCTGAATGAATCGGGGCATCCGCTGTTTTGCTCCAGATACCATGAACGTGTATCCACCTGAAACATAAGTGCAAAATAAGCCTCCGGTGCATTTTTTATAAACAAATCTATCTGTCTGTCAACAACACTGAAATCATACTTATTTTCACCAATCCATGATTCTCCAAACAGCGAATATTGGACACCTAAAATACTGTTAAGTCCGGATGTCAAAATACTGAACAACTTCACTCCTGCTTTATAAAAATCAGAAATATTCCTGTCCGTCGGCCGAAATGACTTAAACGAAAGCGGTTCAATAATTTTACCGTTTATATTTATTTTCAAAGCCCCATTCTGTTTAACTAATTTAACTTCCATTATATATACTCCTTATATTTTCCTCAGATAAAACTGTATATTTTAAATTACCGTTATCCTTAAGTTGTTTTTTGCAGTGCAATTTTCACCGATATACACATCAAATTCGCCGGCTTCAACAGAAAATTTTCGGTTTGCATTATAAAAAGCAAGTTCATCCCGGCCAAGCTCAAAAACGACCTTTGTCTTTTTCCCACTGTCCAGAAATATTTTTTTAAATCCTTTTAGTTCTCTCACCGGACGGGTCATTGATGCGTATAAATCACTTATGTAACACTGAACAGTCTCTTTACCACTGTATTTTCCGACATTTTGAATGGTAATACCAATTCTGAATTTCGCTCCTTTTCTTAGTTCATCAACCGAAATAATATTATTCTCGCATTTTATATCCGAATATTCAAATTCAGTATAGCTGAGACCGTATCCAAAAGGATACATGGGAGTTGATGTACAATCCAGATAATTACTTCCCGTACCGTAATATGACATACCGTTTCTCGGAAGTGCGGGATAATTATAATAAATCGGAATTTGCCCTGTATTTCTCGGCATAGTCATAGGCAATTTACCCGAAGGGTTAATCTTACCGTAAACAATATCCGCAACACTTAGTGCAGTACAGGTTCCCGAATGCCACGCATATAAAACAGCATCCATATACGGCTCTGCTTCTTCAATGGCTACGGGTCTGCCGAAGCAAAGAACACCGATTACTTTTTTACCAAGAGATTTAATTTGTTTTATCAGCTCAAGCTGTGCCTTAGGTAATTCGATTTTTGAAAGACAGTTATTTTCTCCTGTAACCCTGTGACTTTCGCCAACAGCAACTACAACAGTATCAAGCTTATGTAAATGGAAAAGTATTTCATCTGTCAGATATTCGCTTTGACCAAGAACAACATTATCCTCACCGGTATATTCAATAAACGCTTCTGCTATACTTTTAACCATACCAACATCACCGTCAAGCGTCCAGCTTCCCAGATGTGATCGCTTTTCATGTGTGAAATTCCCTGTTATTGCTATTTTTTCAGATTTATCAAGTGGCAAAATACTATTGTTTTTCAAAAGAATAACGGTTTCATCAGAGCATTTTTTAGATAAATTTAAATGCTCTTCATAATCAAAAGAGTGCTTTGTAATATAAGGATTATCCAAAATTCCGAATTTGTCTTTTATATATAAAACTCTGTATACCATCTTATCAACGGTTTCCTCCGAAACCAGCCCTTCCTCAACCAGCTTATAGAGATTTTCAATATAGCATCCGTCTGCCATATCCATATCAAGCTCTGCATTTGCACAAAGCATAGATGCTTCCTTTGTGTCTCTTGCAACTCTCTGATTAACAAGCTGAGCAACAGCTCCCCAGTCACTGATAATAAAACCGTTAAATCCAAGCTCATCCTTTAATACATCATGAAGAAGGTATTTGCTTGATGCAACAGGCTGTCCGCTTATTTCATTAAATGAATTCATAACGGTTGCCACATCTGCCAAAACAGCGGATTTAAACGGCGGTAAATAGTTATTCCTCATGGTATACTCGCTTATTTCTGCCTTACCGTAGTCCCTTCCGCCTTCTGATGCACCATACCCGATATAATGCTTCGCACAGGCAGCTATTGAATCAGTCTTTTTTGTGTCTTCACCTTGAAAACCACGAATAACCGCCTCCCCCATCTTTGCTGTAAGATAGGGATCCTCGCCAAAGCCTTCTATGCATCTTCCCCACCTCGGATCGCGGGCAACATCAAGCATCGGTGAAAAAGTCCAGTGAACCCCATCATCAGATGCTTCCTCCGCTACCGCACGGTATGCAGCTTCCGTAAGCTCTGTATTAAACGATGCTGCCATAGCTAGTGGTATCGGCAAAACAGTACGGTGTCCATGAATAACATCCCGTCCAAAAATAAGAGGTATTTTAGCGGGGGATTCATTAACCGCAATTTTCTGTAACTCATTAAGCAAATCAAAATTCATTTTTTTCTGTTCATCATTGCCTGCCGTTGCTGTTCCTGCAAGAACTATCGAACCGACTCTGCCTTTTCTTACTTCATCCTTCATTTGCTCAGCATCTTTAAAGCAAATCTGATTTAACTGTCCTATTTTATCTTCAAGAGACATCCGACTCAGTAGTCCCAAAATTTTGTCATGCTTCATATTATCGCTTCCTCCAATACAAAGAAACTGCTGCACATTCGTCAGCAGTTTCTCATTCTTTATCCTTTTACAGAACCTACAGTAACACCCTTTACAAAATATTTCTGTACAAACGGGAACACCACAAGCAATGGAGCAACCGCAACAACACAAGTCGCCATACGAACATTAAGTGTAGGAATCTCCGTAGCAGGCACTCCGCTCGCTGTCATAGCGTCCGCCGCTTCTGAATTCATAAACTGCGTCTTCTTTAAAATCTGCATCAATAAATACTGTAGCTTAATCAATCTCTGATCATCAATATACATAAGCGACAAGAACCATTCGTTCCAATAGCCGAGCACATAAAACAAAGATATTGTCGCAAGTACAGGCGTTGACACAGGCAGTACAATTCTTAAAAATATACGTAACTCTGATGCTCCGTCTATCTTGGCTGATTCCATCATTGCCTCAGGAATTTCCTTGAAAAATCCTTTCATCAGCATTATATACCATGCATGCACTACATTGGGTAATATGAGTGACCATATTGAATTTTTCAAATCCAGCCATTGTGTCATAAGGATGTAATTCGGAACAAGACCACCCGAGAACAGCATTGTAAAAAATATATATAATGTAAGTATTCTGTTGTATCTGTAATTTCTTCGTGATATAACATATCCTGCGCTCGCAGACAGAAACACACCTATAATCGTACCGATTACGGTTGTAAGAAATGTAACGAAGTATGCGTCTATAATCATTTGCGGAAATGTAAATACAGTCTTATATGCCTCTAAAGAGAACTTACGCGGAATAATTGAATATCCCCACTGCTGAATTTCCTTTTCCGTCTGGAATGATGAACCCAGTACAAGCAGAAACGCTCCTGCGCACATCACGCCCATAATGATTAATACTATATGTACCGGAAGCAGGTTTGTTTTGTTTGGTCCCTTTCGGGATAATTTTTTATTACTCATATCTCCATACCTCTCTTTAGAATAACGCATTGCTCGGATCTATCTTATCAACAATTTTATTTGTTGTTACCACAAGTATAAATCCAAAAACTGATTGAACAAAGCCCGTTGTTGAAGACATTCCCAAATCTGAAACATTCATAAGAGATCGGTATACATAGGTATCAATAACATCTGTTGTCGGATATAGAAGAGGCGAATCCATAGTAACATTATAGAAAAGACCAAAATCGCCCTTCATTATCTTACCAATGCCCAAAATCAGCATTATTATAATAACCGGACTGAGCAAAGGCAGTGAAATATACCATATCTGCTGCATCTTAGTTGCACCATCTATTTTAGCGGCTTCAAAATAAGCTGAATCCAATCCGCTAAGCGATGCAAGATAAACAATAGCTCCGTATCCCGCCTGTTTCCAGAGGTATGTAAATACTATAATAAACGGCCAGTATTTGGGGTCGTTATACCACATTACTTCATTACCCCCAAAATAGGTAATTAAATTATTTATTATTCCATGCTGTTTATCAAGAAGAGTATTCAAAACATATGCCACAACCACCCATGACAAGAAATACGGAACAAGTAACGCAGTCTGGTACACCTTTACAGCTTTTTTACCAAGCTCATAAAGCATCAGGGCTATACATACTTCAACTATAACGCCTATGAATAAAAATGCGAGATTATATGCAATAGTATTAAATACTGCACCCCAGATTGTACCCGTTTTTATCAAAAATTTGAAATTTTGAAGTCCAACCCACTCACTACCTGCAATTCCAAGCCTTGGAATATAATTTTTAAAAGGAATAACCAATCCGTAAAGAGGCAAATAATTAAATATAAAAATCATTACTATTGCCGGAAGTGCAAGTGCTGTAAGCTGCCAGTTCTTTTTAAAATGGGTAAATTCATTTCCTATACCAAATGAATTTTTATTTTTTTTTATTTTCATTATCGCTCTGCCTTTCGCTGACTTTTCAAAACTATCACTGCTTAGCCTTATGCTCTTGATACTGTCTGTTAAGCTCGTCTATAACCTGTTCTATTCCTGCATCTACGAGCTTCTGTTCATACTCTGCCATATATGAATCAAAATCAGCCATTGCACCATTTGCAAATACCTTTTGTGATGCCTTTCTTACTTCACTAAGTGCTGCAATTTCAGCCTTGATTTCCTTAGTATCAAATACCAGAGTTGACTGTTTACTGATAACAAGATTCTGATTCATTTCCTGCATACCCTGAAGAGCTTCTGTTGAATTCCATGAAGAATTCCATTGGTCAAACAACGGTCCTATGTAGTTATGCCAAAGTGCCCATGTTCTTTCCGTGCCTTGCTTCGGAATAACCGTTGGAGCGTCCGTACCCTTGCCTGATTCGTACACATAGTCAATACCCTCTATACCATAAGCAAGTGTGTTTGAAACGTACGGATCCTTCCATATGAGGTTCAAAACCTGTACTGCTTTTTCAGGATACCTTGATGTAATACTTACAGCCTGACCGCCTCTGAATGTATCTCCGTTTACTGTGTTCTTAACACCTACTCTCACATCAGCACACGGAAAACCGTATGAAGATGATGATTTTGAACCGTCCTCGGTAATAGCACCTGCATCCTTCATTACAGCAACCTTTCCTGTTCTGTATGTTTCAGCGTTATTTAAAGTAAGTGCATCTGCCGGAATGTAGCCTTTTTTATACCATTCATGCTTTAAGCGTGCTTCTTCTCTGTATTCAGGAATATCATAATACTTGATGTATTTTTCCTGTTCCTCATCAAACATAACTGCCGGAATACCAACAACGTCCGTATATGCTTTTTCCGGCGGCGGGAACGAAATACCAAGACATGGAATTATGCCCGGCTCATTAGCCAACAGCGTGTCAAAATAAGGCTCAAGATCTTTCGGCTCTTTTACGCTCTTATAATCGAAATTATACTTTTCTGCCAGATCCTTTTTAAAAGTCCAGCCGATTTCAGTAACATATTTTCCCTGTGACGGAACTGCAAGAAGCTTTCCGTCAAATGTCATAAACTGCCATGCACGGGGATCTGCCTTTTCTTTTATATCAGCACCATACTTCTCAACAAGGTCTTTAATATCCATATATGTGCCTTTTTCTGCATTTACTCTTACAGATGTGGCATTTCCCCAGTCAGCAAATACCAGATCAAATTCTTCGCCGGAATTGATTACAACATTCATTTTTTCAACCCACGAAGCATTATCTATCAGATTGAGCTTAATTCTTGCGCCAACTTCTTTTTCAAATATTTTGTTAAGCTCATCCTCTACAAGCTGTTGTGATGACATATTTTCAATAGTCTTTGGCATATACCATTTCAAAGTAGGTATTTCTTCAAGCTTTTCAGTTCCCGCACATCCGGAGAACGCTGCCGCAAGCATTGCTGCGGCAGATATTGTCATAATTAATTTTTTTGCAGATTTCACTTTTAATTCCTCCATTAACTATATTTTTATATTCGGTTATTTGACGGCGTAACAGCATGAATGCAAGGTATCATTTCATCAGTTCCCCATAAGAATGCCTTTACGCTGTAACGGTCATCACTGTCACCTTCCTGCTTTTGGGGCACGGTAACCTTAAGAGTCTGCTGACCGACTTCCATCCCCGGTCCAAGCACTATCTGCTTACAGGCTACACTTATAAGAGTACCGTTATCATATAATGCAAGATACATTGAATACTCTTTCTTTTCATCAGCAACACCGCAAAGACCGCCTGTTACAGCTGTAATTTCACCTGACGGAAGAGGACCGCTGATCGCTGCTTCATTTTCTGTTTCAAAACCGCTTACAAGCTCATATGTTGCAGCAGGTATTTCATTATTTAAGAAAGTATCATTCTTCTTATCATCATAGTAATCAGAAACAACGCGGATATAATCAATCTCAATGGTTTTTAATGTTCCTACGTCAATTCTCATACCTGTTAATGTATCGTTTTCGTTTGCACACCAAGCCTCAGCATTTGTATTTATACTGTCAACGTCAAATCTGAATTCCGAAGCTTTATCAAACGAAACTCTGTGTGAGCCGTACTTGATTGGATCTTTAGCTGAAGCTGTTGATTTTCCATTTAAAAGGAAGTAATAATTCAAATCGTAATATGATTTTGTGTATTCTGTGTTATTATTTGTTTCTGTCATTTTGATGTCAATATACTTCACATTTTCTGCAGGAATCGGATTATCAAAATAAATATGTATATATCCTGCATCAGCTGAAGTATCAATAACTGCTGTACCGTTTCCGGCATTATGTGACACTGTAATTGATGAATCTGCTTTTATTGTTTCGGTATCATTTGTAAATTCAAGTGCACCAAGCAAGCCTGTACCTGTTGTTGTAAATACAAATTGCTCATCAACATCAGTGCCGTCTGCATATTTCATGTCCGGGAATGTGACCCTGCATCTTGAAACAGACGGAATATTTCCAAATCTTACGCATACTGTATTATCCTTTACATTGAACACATCAACCGGATTCTTTGTACCATTGATTTTAATGTTTTCTGCATTTACGGTTGAAGCATCTAAATCCTTTGTGAATAAGAAACGTACAGAATCGGTAAAATCACTGTAATCCTTTGCAAAATTCTGAATTTCTGCCTTTCTCGCCTGGTACTTATCTGTTACAAATCTGATATATGCAATATCAAGGTTTAAGCCTGCATTATAATCAACAGCCGGTGACTCATCTGCTCCCGAAACCGACAGTCTGAATGATTGCATATCATCTGCAAAGCCCTCAAACGAGCTAATTGGTACTGAATATTCTTCATATCCACCATCTCCTTTTTTAACAGAAATATATTTTGCAACCTGTGTTTCTGCAAATCCCTTCAGCTGTGTTCCCGTCACATAATAAAGCTTCAAATCAGCATCCTGATTTGTTTTTATCCCAACTACCATTTTAGTGATATTTTCAGTTCCCGTAATCGGATTTGCAAGTTTAAAGAATGCATGTGGATTTGATGAACTCGGGAATTGTACTTTTGCAGCTCCTGCTTCCCCGTTATATTCACACACAGCAGTGGTCCAGTTAGCGTTGCTCCATGTATAGTCATTCACTCTTGTACCTTCCCATGCTGCCACTATGCCTGTACGATCTGTGCTGTAAGCCTTTAAGCTTTCAGGATAAACAGGAATTGATTCGTTCTCTGTCGCAAACTTAAACACTTCTTCAACCGCAGTACCGTCAGCATATTTCACACCGTCAAATGTAACTGTATACCGTGAAGCTTCCGCAAGTGTACCAAGTCTTACACGAAGGCTGTTTAATGAATCATCAGCATTATTTTCGATAATATATGTCGCCGGCACACCGTTTAATAAAATATTTTCTGCCTTAACAGTTTCTCTGTCAAGCTCCTTTGAAAACTCAAAACGCATAATATCATTTAAATGATTGTTTCCTCCCGAACCGTTGGCTATTTTAATTTCCTTTCCGTAAGTATCATCTACAAAACGGATATACGCAATATCAAGCTTTACGGGGAAACTGCTTGCTTTCATCGTCATACGCAATGCCTGCTTATTACCGGTCCATGAATTAAACCCAGTAGCAGTACTAAACTCATATTCTTTGAATTTATTATCTCCGTCAAACGATAATACACCATTGTCCGTTCCATTTTGTGCTCCCCAACTTGCTCCTATTGTAGTTGTATTAAGATAGTACATATTCCATGGTAAGCTTTCGGCTTCACTATCAGCTCTCACTGTCATAACAACCTTCTTTACATTGTCGGCAGAAAATGCATTTTGCAACACAACAGATGCCGAATCAGCTTTAGAATTTTCACCGGCAAAGACAACAGTTTCTAATCCGGTATTCGGATCATTACTCACGGTTGATTCCCAGTTATTGCTATAATTACCCCATTTATAAGCCGTACTGCTTTCATTATGTCCTGAATAGTTACCTTCATACGAACTTACAATTCCCGTTCTGTCGGCAACATATGCCTTTACTCCCGTTTCCTCTGCGGCAAATGCCACTGATGATGAAGTAACAACAAGAGATGCAAGCATTGCCAGACACAACATAAATGATAATATTTTTTTCATTTCTTTCTCTCCTTATTTTTAATTTTATTACTATATTTTTAAAAATATTGTAATCCTTTCAGTTAATGCTTCAGCTTAATATAGTCTATTTCCACCATACTGTTCGGGCTTCCTGAAAATACAAGCCTTAACGCATTGATATTCCCCTTCCAATGCGGACTTTGTGTTAAATCCACACTATAAGATACATTTGTTTTATTATTTTCGTTTAATAAAACTTCAAAACACTTATCCTCCGTCCATGACGTTGATTTATCGGTAGTATAATAAACCTTTATCTTTTCCGCATTCATTGTATTTTTCACAGAAAATTCAAGACTCTTATAAGCATCGGCACTTACCGATAAGCTGTCCTGAGCAGTTTCCATAAACGGATTTGAAGAAATTATATCCGCTTTTACCATGCCACCTATAATATTGATATTTGCCATTGACTTACTGAATATCCATCCGTCTCTGCCATTATTTATATCAAAATTCCATACAAGTCCTTCGCCCGTTTCACTGCGGCTGTCTGCTCTCCAGAGTAATTCTTCATCTGAAACCTCTGTTTCAAAATCTCCGTAAACACGTATGTAATCTATCGAGAAGGTTGCCCCTGAAATATTACCCGGATCTATACGAAGCCTTGTTAACTCGCCGTCAAACTGTGCATTTGAAGTAGTATCAATCGAATACGCCTTATATCCGTTAGATGTTCCAACCTGAGTTTTATATGATTTTGCTTCGGCAATTGCTGTACTTTGTGCTGTTGCAAAAAAAACCTGCATAGTAACAGATGTATCACTCATTACGCCAAGCTCAATAAGCTTTGCCTTTGAAATATCTGCATTCGGAACATTTATCACAATCTGAGGGTCTGTACCTGATGATGTCAGCGTTAATGCACTGCCGCTCAGTGTATAGGTACTCGGCTGACTTGTGTATGACACAGAAGCGCTGTTTTCAAAATGCTCTTCATATAAAAGCTCCCTCTCGCTGTTTTCACGGCTTATCGTTACCACCTTATCATTATCCTTAAGGCTCAGAATTTTTTCATTTTCATTCCAGCTTATATTCTTTTTAAACATAAGCGAAATTAACTGAACGTCTATCCATGTTGAACCGTCCAAAAGCTCTGAAGATTCCGGCAAGGTGTATTTTTTACCGTCGCATACAACTTCATCACTGCCCGGAACAAATCCTGTCAGGCTGTCACCATGTCTTACATAAACAGTGTTTTCACTGCCCTCGTAATAAACCTCAGCATCTGATTTATCCGCAATATCACGAACCTTAACCATCGGAAGCCCATCTTTCATAACAGAATCAATCTCTGAAGACCAGCCATTAATGCTTATTCTGACTTTACCCTCCGGTGATTTTGCCATAAATGCAATTTCATCAATTTCAAGTTTATAACCGTTTTCAAATCCGCCGAATGTAATGCTGAGGCTGTTAAGTGTTCCTCTCCATATTTCGGGATATTTTCCGACAGGAATATAATAATCCTCAAACTCTGTCATATTCTGCATGGAAACAGGAATTGCAAAATTAAATGCCTTTGTCGGATCTTCATACTCATCAAACGGTGTTGTTATGCGTGTTGTTGAATAGTATGCCGTTCCGTTATTTTTCATGCGAACACGGATATGAGTAACATCGGATGTGTCTATTCCCTCGTCAGAGAGTGTAATGAGCGCATCACGTCCCGTAGTAAGTGTCCATACACCGTCCGAAACAACTCCCGGCACAATAGTTTCCTCTTTCCAGCCTTTTTCAGCTTCGCTGTCAAAATCCCATTTGTATTTTTCATAGCTGTTTTCGGCAGGCTTTTCCCCGACATTTACTTCACGTAAGCTTACCTTTCTCCAATGCGGATACTGGTTGTTAAACCTGTCCTTCTGATGCTCGGTTGGAATTACATCCTCATGTGTACCCACCTCATCGGTAAATACATCACGCACTGCATCCATATAAGAAAATCCGTAATAAGTGGTAGGTGCAAAATAATGTCCTTCTCCATACTCGCTCCATGTAGCAAGATTTATTATCGGGGTTTCAAACACCTTATCCCCCAAAGTAAGGACTTCATCCTTTGTTTTCTGCAATGACCATTTAAGCCAGTCTGCGTTAAAAGAAAATCCTGTTCCTCTGTGCCATGCATAGTCATCAAATCCGGCATCAACCGTAGGAATATAACCTACACCGGCTTTTTGAGCGTCCTCATATGCTTTTTTCATTCTTTCAAGGTTATCCGGCGGATATCCGGCACGGTTATGATATTCATAATATCCCTCAAATCCCGATTCAACAAAAAGCTCATCAGATACATCCCATTTGTTCGGTGCAACAAATATCGGTCTGCCAATACCCTCGGCTTCACACATATCTCCAAGACGTTCTATGAATTCACCCACATATTGAGCTCCAAATGAATTTATAAAATTCTTTGGCTGGTAAACGCCTACAAGAGGACGACCGTTCACAGTGTAATAACGTGAATCCTTAAAATAATATTCTATCATATGTCTTCCGATATTTTGCAGATAACGCTCAAGGTTATCTTTAGGATCGTGGCTTGCAGGAAGTGCTGCCCAGCCCGCATTTTCCATAAGCAATGCAAACTTTACCTTTTGGGAGTTCTTAGCCTGGAAATAATATCTCGGTGTATAGAAGAAATCTCTCGGTGCGGGTCTTTCCACAGGTGATGGCGGATAACCGCAAAACCACATAAAGTCCACACCATGCTCTGCCATATACTTTAAATCCCATTCCATACGCTCAACATTTGTTTCATCAAAAAATCCGAGAACAGGCCGTCTGTATTCCGACTCATTAATTGTATCCCAGCCATACAGTCTGTATTCATCCCACAGATTAAAATATTGCATACCTACATCTACACCCGGACTTTCAACAGCCTGTGCTTCCGGTGCATAATCATCAAAGCGTTCGGCAGGATACACTAAAGCATCCGAAAATTCAAACGAAGCGTCCGAAGCCTCACCGATTACAGATAAGGTGTCTACCACATTAACATTGCTCTTTAAAGCAATATTCTGAGCCTTTATCTTATCGTTCACATACAAATCAAACGAGCCTGCTGAGAAATTTACATGTGCTGTAATTACATACGGAAGATTCTCCATATAATTCTCATAAAACCTTACCGGCATGCCGCTTGCGTCTTCATAATTGAAACCGTTTTCATCAACCGTAATTTTTAAAACGCTTTTTTCATCACCGGTAAGATCAACGGTAATACCGCTTCGCTTTTTATTTATATTCAGTACAAAATCAGCAATAAAATCACGCTCTTCACTTATGAATGTATTTGTAAGCTTACTCGTTCCGCCAGCGGCAATAAACTGTGCATTACCGCTAAAACTTACTCCACCGCCTTTAACATCAGATGTAACTGTCCACCCGTATGCCGATGCACTGTCCACGCTTGTAAAATCACTGCTTATCCAATATCCGCGGTTTATAAAAATATAACTTATACCTAAATCCCCCACAGAATCGTTTCCGCTTGAAATAAAGAAATTATCAAAGCTTTCAGCATCATAGGGAATATTTTGTCCATACAAATGATAATCTACATATACATCAAATGTTTTGCTGTCCATATGAATTACAATATGTACATTATATTTTGAACCGGTTTTATACGGAATTATATTTTTTCTTCCTTCTGCCGAATCAACCCAAAAATAGGTTCTGTCAATGCCTAAATAAATCCCTCCGCCATCACCGTTACGAAGCTGTACCGAAGCATCGGTCATCTGATTTGTCGGAATTAAATTAAAATTCATTACTATTTCTCCGTAAGTAATCGGCTCTATTTCACGAAGTGCTTCTACCGGCAGTACTGTACTTGTGTCCTTCAATGTCAAAGTTGAACTGCCATGATAAACCTCTCCGCCAATCTGATTCATATCCCATGCCGACATCTCAGATGTGCTTACTTCATTTCTCATTGCTCGTGTTCTTAAAAACTCTTTTACTTCAACATCGTCTTTTTCTCCGCTTATTGCAACATCCGCAAACGACGGTACTTGTATTAAGGACAAGCTTACTGTTAGCATCAGAAAAAATGAAATTACTTGTTTTGCAAACATTTTCAATTACTCACCCCCTGATAAATCACAATAATTCTCGGCCATTGCCAGTCGGTAGACATAAAGACCTCAGAACAATTTTCACTTCCGTTTTTATAATCAATTATATCATCTGTTGTACCTTCTGTTATAACCGGTTTACGCCCGATGCCCGACGCACTGCACTTGAATATTTTAAATACCGGAGCATAAACAGATTCAATCTGACTTGAGGAAGGAACTTCACCGTTCATAATATCTGCCGTCGTTATGCTTATGCTGTCATTCCCCTTTGAATATACACTGCCGAATATATAGTGGAGCTGTGATGTACCGAAGCTTCCCGAAGTATTTCCGTTAGGACAAATTTTATCTTCGTAATCATACAGAATACTGATTTCTTCTGCATATTCCTCATCATATTTAAAGGAAATTATATCTCCTTCGTCCAATTCAACAGGTGTTTCATCTTCGCCATATTTATAATAAAATTCCATATGTCCGGAATATGTTTCTACCGAAAATTTAGTGAAAACCTCATCATCCGGGTCAACTGCTGTTATAACATTGCTGACAAGACCTACTGTATCATCACCGGTAGCACCTAAGCTCGTTTTCATATAAAGAAAACACGGTTCGCTTGAATTTTCGCTGTCTGAATAAGCTTCAATACCATATCTTTTATCGTTTGCCAGAACAGATGCCATTCTTACATGGAATTTTCCAAAATCTTCACCCGGAATACTGAAAATAGGCGTTGTTCTTGAAACGTTTATCTTTCCCTCAAAGCTGTATAATGCTTTTGAATAATGAGCATTTGTTTTGGCAAAAACAAGACGTAAACTATCCGGACTTTCACCATTTTGCGGCAATGCATCCATGTTTTCAACACTGTTATACGGAGTGTCTATTTCGATTATACGCCCTCTGCTGTTGAGCTTATAACGAATCATCTGTTTCTTCACTGAGCTGTTTCCGTCTTTAAGAAGCCCTTTGACTTCCTTCCCTTTTTTTCCGGTCAGGCCGTCAATTCTGATTTTTTCCGTACATTCAAAGCTTGTCACTTGTTCTGAGGACTCAAAAATTTTAAGGAACAGCTTTTCATCTTCGTCTTCATCAAAATAAGCGTTCATCAGATAACCGTACAACCATCCTGTTTCCAGCAGTTTAACGCCTGCAATCAGATTTTCACTGTCAAGATAAAATTTTCCGTTAATGCCTGCCTTAAGCTTTAAACTATCCGAAAAATCTGATACCGTCCTGTATTCAACACCGTCGATACATATCCGTATATAATCATCAACATTTTCCATTGATACAATACTTCCGTCCACCGTTTTATCGCTTACGATAATTTTTACATTTTGTCTGTCAGCAGAATAACCCACACGCAACACAGACTCTGACGGAATATCTTCAAACCCAATCGGTTTACCGGCAGAATTTACCAAAATAACACTGTTTTCTCCAACAGCGCCGACATCTATAACATCTGTTTTTCCTTCGCTGTTTTCGCAAACAATCCTTCTGTTATCAGCATCTGCATTAATTACCGAATATATTTCGTAGCTTTCAATCAGTACAGAATCATACATTCCGTCTGAATCATTATTAATGAAGATTACTTTACCATACTCAGGAACCATATTGTTAATCGGTAAACTATCGGCAATCACACCGTTATAGATAATATATGCATCCTGTGAAAGCTTAAAATTCTGCGTTCTTGATGCGTTCTCTTCTTTATAAACCGAATATGTCTTTTCTGAATAATTATCAATAAGAAATGCATCAAATTCCAATCTCTCTTTGCTGTCATCGCAAATATGTATCACATTGTCGTCTTCATCCACATAAAATTCCACACGGCATCCCAGCATACCGGTATAATCATTCTCAGAACTATATACTGCATGGTCTATTATAACTGTGTCTGTCTTGTCATCAAAACCCGTTACCGTTCCTCTTTTCTTATCTGCTTTTAATCTTGAAGAAAGCCAGCTCTCAGGCTTCACTTCCATATCAGAGGTTCTGACACCATAAAGCTCAGCCGAAAGAGCATTTACAAGCATTTGAACAAGATCAAAATATGTAAGAATTGCCCCGGAGCCGCGGTGTACACCTTCAGTCAGCTCAAGCCCTGTTGCAACATTTATATAACCGACCGGATAATCACCCTTCATCTCGGCTATTTCATTCCATCCAAGTGCAGTTATAATGGTTTTTACCGCTTCTTCGAATATTATATTATTTTCAGGAGCAAATTTTCCGTTCGGATACCCCGACATTATGCCTAAGCTTACAATACCATAAATATCTTCTGAGTTTTCATCAACATCTGAAAATGTTTTTTCATTATCTGCTCCAAAAACATTTGTTCCGCTTCCAAATTGCAGATATTTCATCATGATAGATGCAAATTCTCCACGACTTACAGTAGTCGCCATTTCATGAGTGTTATCTTCTATCAGACCAAAATCATACAACAAAGAAACATTTTCATTAAATGTTTTTATATCTTCCTGCGTATAAACATCCGATGCATATACAGCCGTTCCGACAGACAATACCGTCAATACAATAAAAAGAGAAATAATTTTTTCCCAGATACTGTTTTTCATACACTTCCCTCCTTTGTTAAAGCAAATTATTGAGAATAACCGCCGCTTCTGCACGTGAAAGATAATTCATCGGCGCAAAGCTTCCGTCACCATATCCGTTTATGATACCTTCCCGATTAAGATTAAAGACTGCATCCTTTGCATAATCTGAAATAATATCATTATCAGTAAATTGTGTTTCATTGCCTTTATTTTCATAACCAAGTATACGGTTTACCATAACAGCAGCATCCTGACGTGTCAGTGCCTGACCTACTCCAAACGTATCACCCTGTCCATTTACAAAGCCATGCTCCACAGCGGCACCAATGTATGGAGCATACCAGCTTCCGTTTACAGTATCTGTAAAACCCGCAGTATCCGAAAGCGGCAGCTCAAACTGTAAAACCAACATTTTCACAAACTCCTCACGTGTAACCCGACGTGACGGTTCAAAAACACCTTCTCCTGTTCCGTTTATAATTTTTCTTTTATAAAGCTCATTAACGGCTTCACTTGCCCATTCATAACCTTTCATATCCGAAAAAGGTCTTGATTCATCTGTATCCGGAGTTGGAGCAGCAACATTTGTCGAAACACCACTTGATATTTGTGAATAATAATTAATATTATTTCCTCCGCCGCCGGAGCCACTACCGGAGCCACCCCCGGAGCCACCGCCGTAGGTCGGCTTTTCCTTTGCTGCCTGTTGCTTTACAGCATTATCAAACGCCGTCTTTACTTCCGCAAACGACTCATACTCCCCCTCTGTAAGCATACGATATGCCGCATCAGGGTTTTTAAGCTTATTTACAGCATCAAAATCAATACGAATATTTTCCTCGCTTATATTCTCAAGTATATTCTTGACATCACCCCACGCCACTGCATACTTTAAGCTTACAAGTACCGTCTGCTCATCAAATGCCTTACGTGCCGTTTCATATTCCGTATGTGTTCCTATTTTCTTTGAAATCTCTTTTTTGATTTCTTCATCTGCTTTTTCATATAACTTATATTCAGAATGTTCCTTGAATTTCAGGTAATCATCATATTTATCTATCGCAATATACCATTCATCGTCCGACATATATTGTATGCTTGTTCTTACAATGGCATCATCAATCTGTTTCTCAAGATTTTCAGAACTGAGAGCATGACTGTCTTTTACCAGTATACCATACATATCGTCTATATGTAAACCCTTTGAAACAAACTCATCATAAAATACGTTCTGTATACCGAGAACATCATAATTATTCTCAATCAATTCTTTAAGCTTCAGATGGTCGGAATCATCTTTTGCTTTATTTATTTCTTCTAAAACATCATCAATATATTGCTTTGGCGCATAAACAAACTGCACCATATACTCACCGTCAAATTCATCGCTTCTTAAAAAAGCATTATAAACAGAAGTCCCGACAGGTGCATCAGAAATCTCAAACTCAAAAGAAAATCCGCCTTTTTCATTTGTTTGCACACTGCCTATATATACATTTTCCGTTGTCTTTCGTACGGAAATAGCAACCTCTTTTCCTTTAACTCCATATAAATTCCCTGTTATATTAACCTTACCGTTTTGTGGTTTAACAGAGCACTCAAGCTTATTCAAACGAATATAATCTATTTTTATATTTCCTGCTTCATCTGAAGGTATAAAACGCAGTCCTGTGATTTTTCCGCTCCAGTTTTTATTGTTTTGTGTATCTGTTTTATATACTCCGCTTTCACCGGGTAAAATATCAAATGTAAAACAGCATTCTTCACAATATTCCTGACATGTATCCGTAGTAAAATATAATTTCCCTTTACTTCCCGGAGTATCATTTTTATACGCAATGTCTATTCGCTTTATATCATCTGCTTTATAGGCAGTCTTCTTTGATGTAAAGCCATCCTCTTCTCCGGTAACCCTTGCCCAGAGTTCACCGTTACGTACAACTGCATCCGATACATTTCCCATGCATTCAAATCCATACTCCGTCCCGTCAAAATCATATGAAATACATTTCACATCCTCTGTAAATGCAGGAATTACATCACTGTAAAAGCGAACCCAGTCCACTTCAACCGTATCACCCGGCTCTGCACCGCTAAACGAAAGGCGGTAACGTGTAAGATCCGGTACGTCAGCCCATTTTGCATTAGAAGAAGTATCTACCGAAACCACTTTAAAATCATCACTTGCCGTCACAATCGGTAAAGCAAGTATTCTCGTTGAATCTATTGCTTCATCAGTTCCCGAAAAATACACTTGCGGAGTTATTTGTGCCGTTGTTCTCAGCTTCATAGCAACCTTAGCTATTTTATTTCTCGGAACATTTATTGACGTTTCTTTACCGTAAGACATATTTGTTTTGTTTGTAATTTCAAATTTAGCAACTCCGTCAATAATATCGGGAGGATATTTACTTATTCCCTGTCCCCAGTCATTAAAAACGGAGCTTTTATCCATTTCAACGCCATAAATAATGGTTCTTCCTTCAAATCCCGCTTCTTCCGGCTGTGCAACAGGCCATTCTTCAACAGGTTCATCGGGCACCCCGGGTTCGTCGGGTTCTGTTTCTTCTCCCTCCACAAATCGAATATATTTAAACTCCAGCTCCAGTCCCTTTTCAAAATCAACAACCGGAGATGTAGCCGCCTGAGAAACGGTTACTCTAAACGCCTGTATATTATCCGTAAATCCCGCAAAGGTTTCACTGTTTACAGGAAATTCATATTCTTTGAAATCTCCGTTACCCTTCTCAAAAGGCAAAAGCTGTGCAGACGTCACTTCTTTAAATCCCGACAACTTTGTCCCCGTCACATAATACAGTTTCAGACAAAAATCCTGATTTGTTTTCATGCTGACAATCATTTTTGTGATTTTTTCAGCCTGAGTAACAGGATTTTCCAGTGTGAAAAAAGCATGGGGATTCGTGGAGCTCGGGAATTTCACAGCCGCAGCTCCTGCTTCTTCTTTATATTCACACACAGCAGTGGTCCAGTTAGCATTACTCCATGTATATTCTTCCGGATTTCCGCCTTCCCATGCTGCGATAATATTATCATTTTCTGCCAAAACCATATTACTTAACATAACCGACATAAGCATCATAATACACAAAAGAATTGTAATAATCCTTTTAAATACAGCTGTTTTTCTCATGCCCATAAACATCTTCTCCTTTGATTAAAGTCCTGATTTTATTATACCATACCGTATCTTCATTGTAAATAGTACTAATCTTGGAATTTTAGTAAAATAATTAGACTCTTAATGTTTTTTTATATTTAAACTCTTGACTGAATTTATAAATTATGCTAAAATAGACTTGTGTTGCATAGATAAACACACTTTTAAATTATGCACACAGATTACACTCACATCAGGTGAAGAAAGGATGCTTATTATGTATCGAGTTATTATAATTGATGATAATCCCTGGTCGGTCGAAAACATAAAATGTATATTCCCATGGAATCGTTACGGCTTTGAGGATCCAATTACAACTAATAATCCTCAACATGCTTTGAATTTGATATTAAATAAAAAACCTGATGTGCTTTTTACTGATATAAGAATGCCTCAGATTAGCGGCTTTGATTTAATAAGTCAACTCAGTGCAAAAGGACTGAAAACAAAAGTTGTTTTAATTAGTGCATACACTGATTTTGCATATGCTCAGCAAGCAATATCCTATGGGGTTTTCAGATATTTATCAAAACCGGTAAGCCGCAAGGATGCTGAAAAGATAATGTTTGATTTAAAAAACGCATTGGACAAAGAACACGGTAAAAAGGATATCGTCTCTGATGATTACGACTCAATTAAAAATTCATCATTCAAAAAGCTGGTTAAGTATGTAAATGAAAATTATACGCAAAGGCTTCAGCTTGAACAGCTTTCAGAGCTTTTTCAGATCAATCCCTCATATTGTAGCCAGTTGTTCAGCGAATATTTCAACTGTGGCTTCACTACTTATCTTACAAATCTCAAAATGAAAAAAGCCGCTGACCTTTTAATCGAAAACAATCTGTGGATAAACGAAATAGCAGATTTCTTAAATTACGATTATATCTACTTTAATAAACTTTTTAAAAAACACTATGGTGTTACTCCAAAGCAATTTCAGCAGACGGGAGGCAAAATATGAAGCCTGAAATACGCTTACGTACATGCATCAACTCCACAATAATCGGTGCATGGCTCGTTGTTTTTATCATCCAGATATGCTGCATCATGCTGCTTTACAATCAAATGGTTTCGGATGCAAGAGAAAATGTCACAAAAAATATGATTTCAGCTCATAATTTCATAGAGAAAAAAATCGATTCTGCAAAAATAATTCAGGAAGCCATACTAAATAGTAACAACGTCCTGAAAAGTCTTGAAACGTCTGCAAATAAAGCTCCGGACCGACAGGATAATTTAAAAAGATCCATATCCGAACTGATACAGGTTAATCATAGCATAATATACGAACATTTTCACATTATTTTTATTGATGAAAATAATACGGCTAACTGCCTGTCGGGAGAAATCCCTGATGAAGTTATGCAAAAATCAATCAACTTCAGTCAAAAAAATAAAGGTGAGCAATTTAATTTTTTTACAACTACAACACCTCTTTTTAATACGTTATATTTTTGCACTTCAGAACAGGTTACCATTCCATCAAAATACAAAGTGGATACAGAGTACCTTGGCAATTTTATCGTTGTGGGTCAAATAAATATCTCCGAGCTTATAAGACAGTCCTCAATAGATGAATCAGCACTTCTTTATCTTTCTCACAGCTCAAATAAAGAAAATGATATTATTATATCGCAGAAAAAGAATATATCCGAAAAAGGCATTTTCCTGTCAAGTGACCAGATTTCAGTCACGGGCTGGCATTTAGACATAAACGTTCCTCTGAATTTCCCCACAACGCCTTTGTTTACGCTGTTTATTCTTGAGATTATACTTCTTCCTTTGATTTTTGTATTTGTGCAAAGATTTATTACATATAATCTTTACAAACCTATCAGCAAAATATATGACTTTCTGAATGAATATACAAAGCAGGTAAATCATTCACGGCTCAAATTAAAAAATCAAACCGAACTGGGAATTATTTCAAAAAAAATCAATGAGATGCTTGATGATACCGAGGAACTCTACCGCCGCATAGTTACAACTCAACAAACCTTATACGAAAATGAGCTTGTACAGAAAAATATTGCTCTGCACGCTCTTCAGGCACAGCTTGCCCCGCATTTCATATACAATGTACTGGATTGTATATGCGGAATTGCAAACTCATCAAACGTCCCTCAGATTGCAGATGTTGTAGTTTCTCTCGCAAAGCTGCTCCGCTACACCTTAACGGAAGAAAAAACAGTTTTGTTTATTAACGAATTAGAATTTCTTGAATACTACTTAACCATTCAAAACACTATGCAACCGGGCCGATTCAATGTAAAATTTGATATTGATGACGAAACACATTCCATACAATGTCTGAAAATGATAATTCAGCCGATTGTCGAAAATTCTTTTAAGCATGCATTTAAAGAATTAGACAAAAAATATGTGTTAAATATTTCAGCCCGTACCGAAGATAACTTCCTTATTGTAAAAATACGCGATAATGGTCGCGGCATAACAGCTGAAAACCTCAACCGCATAAGGGAAGAGCTTGCTACAACAGATAAAACTTTTTTCATCGAAAACAATAAAACGCATATTGGTATTTCAAACATTCAATATCGTATATATCTGAACTACGGAAAAGATTATGGAATAGATATAGACAGCAAGGAAAACGAATATACAGAAGTTACCCTTCGCTTACCCGATAAAGAAGACCTATAAATACATAACAGAGTGACTAACAAATATTGAAACTCAAAATTTCCAAATGATAAGTAAAAACGAACCTCCCTGATAAAAATTATTTCTATCATAATTTTTATCAGGGAGGTTTTTCGACACAAAATACCTGAGGAGCTTATTAAAGAATATGTAAAAAGTTTTACTTGACAGGGCGGGATTCATTTTTTCTTATTGCCTCCATTCGAAGGTCAAGCTGTGCACTAAGCTCGGCACATTCTCTCAGTTCGTTTGAAATATACTCCGTTTCCTCTATGTCCTTTTTATATCTTAACTTATGCTCTAAGCTTGCCCAGAAATCCATAGCAATCGTACGAAGCTGAACTTCAGCTTTCATGGGCTTCTTTTTATTTGCAAGATATATCGGGACCTCCACAATCAGGTGCAGACTTCTGTAACCGTTTTCTTTAGGATTTTTTATATAGTCCTTCTTTGTGATAATAGTAATATCATCCTGCTTTTCAAGACAGCTTGCAAGCATATATATATCCTCCGGGAATGAGCATATAATACGTATCCCGGCAACATCAAATATATTTTCCTCAACAGCCTGTATGCTGGGGGGAAGACCTTTTCTTTTCAGCTTTTCAAATATACCCTCGGGAGACTTCAGCCTTGTTTTGATACTTTCAATAGGATTTCTGTCATACCTGATAGAAAACTCCTCATTTAAAACATTAAACTTAGTTTCTATCTCCATTACAGCACATCTGTAATATGCCATAAGCGTGCGGTAAGACTCTGTCTGCTCAGTAAGCCATTCTTTCACCTTCGGATTTGCAATCTCCTCTAAAAATTTATCTGTAATATATTCACTTTTCATAATAACGCTCTCACTTCTTAAAATAAAAAAGTCACTATCGTGACTGTCGTTCGCACAGCTCACTTCCATAAGTAGACTTTTTTGTAATTTAGGAAATTGCAAAAGCACGCAATTTCCTAAAAGATTAAAAAGCAATACACACCATTTGCCGGCACGTATTGCTTTTTATATGTAAACAAAACAACTCTGCCACCGCTTATATATTATCAGCAACAGTCTTAGCACGCTTTGCGCAGTTTTTGCATATGATTTTACCACTGAAAGTAAACACATCCTCCGACTCTCCGCAGAACGTACAGAAAGGCTCATATTTCTTGAGAATAATGTTATTTCCCTCGACATAAATCTCAAGCGGATCTTTCTCACTAAGTCCGAGAGACTTTCTCAGATCTTTCGGCAAAACAATTCTTCCAAGCTCGTCAAGCTTTCTTACAACCCCTGTCGATTTCAATATCCGTTCCTCCTTTGGAAATTATAGCAAGCAATTGTAAAATTCAAAAAATTTCACAACCACCTAAAATTATAGTCAAACGAATTTTTCCCGTTTCATTTCACTATTATTCTACCATTTATTGCATAATACGTCAATAACTTTCCATTAAAAACTTTATTACATTTTTGTTGCAAATAACATATAATGTGATTTTACTGAATTTATTCCTAAAAATGGTAAAATTACAATTTGTTTTTCAACTCTTCGGCACAGCTTCTGCAAATATATTTCTTTCCTTTAAATTCAATTATATCTGTATTACTGCCGCAAAACTTACAGAAATTGTCGTGTCTTTTCAGAATGATGCTGTCCTCATCAATATAAACATCAATCTTCGTACCGTTATCACACCTCACTCTTTGTCTTATCTTCTTGGGTACAACTACTCTTCCCATATCATCTACATGAATTGTGGATCCTGTAAATTCCATACTTCTCTCTCCTTTCGACTCAGCTATTTTTTCAAATAAAAGATTTTTCTGCATTTATTTCTCTTATTTTCCTTATTTTACCATTAATTACGCTTTTTGTCAAGTATTTTTGACAAATTTTTTATTACATTTTTGTTACAAAAAGTATTTTTTGGAATATTTTGTAAATATTTGTCGCTTTTTTGTTTTTTAGAATCAATAAATTATAGTTTATCGGGGAGTTTTCCCCGTTCCTCTTTTTAAATTTGTAATTTTAAAATATTACGTATTTTATAGCGATTACTGATTTTTAATGCGTAAGTATACGCCGCTTTTACGTCAAAAGCGGCACCAAAACCCCAAAGGGGCTTGACTCGCCCCCTTGGATCCCCTCCGTGCGCTCAGCCGCGCGGCAAAGAGCAAAGCGCGCAAGTTTTTTTATTGAGTCGGAACAGCATAGCAGCAAACCGGCGGTAAACGGCAAGCGGGTGCTA
>JAZTZP010000149.1:0-17232 GCA_045637525.1 Clostridia bacterium
AAGTTAATGAAGAAATCGCAAGCGATTTCAAATTTAAATTTCTTAAGTTGACAGTATTGCTTTAGGCAAGGGAGGCTTGCAAAGCGTACCGAAATCCTACTGCAAACACGCAGATAAACTATAATTTATATTTTTGTTAACAATTTGTTTACTCATTCAAAAACCGTGCATTTTTTTGTGAAAATTCTTGACAGGGGGCTTGATTTATGCTATACTGATATTGTGAAGTGAAGAAAACATGCGGAGGTGCTTTGTTGTGGAGGAAAGGGTTGCTTTGATCGGAATTATTGTTGAAAATTTTGATTCTGTTTCTGATATAAACAACATTTTACACGAATACAGCAGTTATATTATCGGAAGAATGGGAGTTCCGTATTCTAAGAAAAATGTATCTGTTATAAGTGTTGCGGTTGATGCACCTCAAAGTGTAATAAGTGCTTTATCCGGAAAGCTCGGAATGCTTGACGGGGTAAGCTCAAAAACAATATATTCACAAATCTGAACGGAAAGCTCAGGCTGACCGAAAAGAAGGGAGATTTTAAAATGTATAATCCGAAATCGAAAAAGGCTGAGGAGTTTATTTGCCATGACGAGGTTATAAAAACTCTTGAATATGCCGAACAAAACAAGAACAACGTGGAGCTTATTGATAAAATTCTCGAAAAAGCAAGGGAAAGAAAAGGTCTTTCGCACAGAGAAGCGGCGGTTTTGCTTGATTGTGAAATTCCGGAGAAAAATCAAGAGATTTTTGCGCTTGCAAGGCAGATAAAACAGGATTTTTACGGCAACAGAATTGTTATGTTTGCACCGCTTTATTTATCTAATTATTGCGTTAACGGGTGTGTGTATTGTCCGTATCATGCGAAAAATAAGCGCATACCGAGAAAGAAGCTTACACAGGAGGAAATCAGGAAAGAGGTTATAGCACTTCAGGATATGGGACATAAGCGACTTGCACTTGAGGCAGGTGAGGATCCTGTGAATAACCCGATTGAATACATTCTTGAAAGCATAAATACCATTTATTCAATAAAACATAAAAATGGTGCAATAAGACGTGTGAACGTAAATATTGCGGCAACTACTGTTGAGAATTATCGAAAGCTTAAAGACGCAGGGATAGGAACTTATATTCTTTTCCAGGAAACATACCATAAAGAAAGCTATGAAGTGCTTCACCCGACGGGACCTAAACATGATTATGCATATCACACAGAGGCGATGGACAGGGCTATGGAGGGCGGAATTGACGACGTTGGCTTAGGGGTTCTGTTTGGTCTTGAAAGATACAGATATGAGTATGCGGCTATTCTTATGCACGCAGAGCATTTAGAGGCTGTTTTCGGAGTCGGGCCGCATACAATAAGCGTACCGAGACTGAGAAATGCTGACGATGTGGACGCAAACTCATTTAAAAACGGAATCAGCGATGATATATTTGAAAAGATTGTGGCTTGCATAAGGATTGCAGTTCCTTATACGGGAATGATTGTTTCGACACGGGAAAGCAAGGCTTGCCGTGAGAGAGTTTTAAAGCTCGGTGTGTCG
This sequence comes from Clostridia bacterium, assembly GCA_045637525.1. Taxonomy (GTDB): domain Bacteria; phylum Bacillota; class Clostridia; order UBA1381; family UBA1381; genus JAZTZP01. Next base: position 1,549 of record JAZTZP010000149.1, read on the forward strand.
CAGATAAGCGGCGGATCACGCACAAGCGTTGGCGGTTATGCTGAGGAAGAGCCTGAGGAGGAATGCTCGGCACAGTTTGATGTAAGCGACAGAAGAACTCTTGACGAGGTTGTCGGCTGGCTGATTGAACAGGGATATATTCCGAGTTTTTGCACTGCATGCTATCGTGAGGGAAGGACAGGCGACCGTTTTATGAGTCTTTGTAAATCGGGACAAATACAAAACTGCTGTCATCCGAATGCACTTATGACACTCAAAGAATACCTTGAGGATTATGCAAGCGACCGCACGAGGGAGCTGGGCGAAAAGCTGATAAAAGCTGAGCTTGATAATATCCCTAATGATAAGGTTAAAGAAATTGCTGCAAAATATATTTCTGAGATAAGAGGCGGAAAGCGGGATTTTCGTTTTTGATAAAAAAATAGTGCTTTTGTTACAAAGATGTGTTTATTTTATTGAATTTTGAAAAAAAATCTATTTTACTCTTGACATGTTGAATTATTTAAGATAAAATAGTAAAGTAACGGAGGTATTTTGCAATGAGAGTTATTTCCGGGATTAAAAAGGGCTGTAAGCTTATAGAGTTTGAGGGAGAGGATATTCGACCTACGACTGACAGAGTGAAGGAATCTGTTTTTAATCTTATTCAGGAATATGTCAGGGACGCATCGGTGCTTGACTTATTTGCCGGTAGCGGTAACTTATGCTTTGAGGCTGTAAGCCGGGGAGCTAAGAGCGGTGTTTGTATTGATGCGGATATACGCTCTGTTGAGATTATTAAGAAAAACAGACAAAAGCTCGGATTTGAAGAGCTCGTAACGATTTATCATATGCGTGCTGAGGAGTTTTTAAAAAGCAATTCTTTGAAATATGATATAATATTTATGGATCCTCCGTATAATAAGGGACTCATAGAACCGGTTCTCGGTCTTGTCGTATCGGACAACAAACTGTCAGACGATGGGATTATTGTTATTGAAAGCGACAATCCGGACAAGCTTCCGGAGGTTAAAGGTTTAAACATTTTAAAACAACGTCGCTACGGTCGGACTATGATAACTGTATATACTAAGGACCTATAAGAATTACAGCGGAGGAAATAATGAGAATAGCAGTATATCCGGGGAGCTTCGATCCCATAACAAACGGACATTTGGATATTATCAAAAGGGCATCGGGACTTTATGATAAAGTTATTGTCGGTGTTCTTGCAAATGCCAATAAAAGCCCGCTTTTTACGGAGATGGAACGTGTTTGCATGATTGAAGAGGTTGTTAAAAACTTTGATAATGTAAGCGTTGATACTTTCTCGGGACTGTTGGTGGATTTTGCAAAGCAGAATAACGCCGCAGTTATAATAAAGGGGCTTCGTACCGTAAAGGATTTTGAGTACGAATTTCAGATGGCGCTGTTGAATAAGGCGCTTAATCCTGACTATGAAACGGTATTTCTTATGACTGATATGAAATACTCGTACATAAGTTCAAGTATCGTGAAGGAAGTTGCAAAGCTTCACGGAGATTTAACCGATTTTGTTCCCGGACAGATTGTGGATAAAATCAAGAGTAAATATGAGAAATAAAAACATTTCTTTTTAAACCAAGTTAATTTCAAAGCGTTTGCTTTGACATGAAATAACGGACAGGCTTTAATTATATTTGTCCGGTAAAATATTATAGATAGGAGTAGTGTTGGTATGGATTCGGATATGGATATCATGGAAATTATTGATATGATGGAGGAGGTAATAGAGAAGGCTTCTGTTGTACCTCTCACCGGAAAGGTTATGCTGGATAAGGACGATATGCTTGACTTTATTCAGGAGCTCAGACTTGTATACCCTGACGAGCTTAAAGAAGCTAAGTGGGTAAAAGAAGAAAGAGAAAGAATACTTTCAGAGGCGGAAAATCGTGCTCAGACTATTCAGAAGAATGCTGAGGAAACTCAGATGCAGCTTATTGATGAGCATGAGATTACCAAGTGCGCTTATGATCAGGCAAACGAGCTTGTTAAGAGTGCAACCGACAGAGCGATCGAGATAAAGACAGATTGTGATCAATACGTTGATGAAATATTAAACGATGCTGAAAAACGTCTCGAAATGCTGCTTCATAAAGTTCGTGAAGATCGTATGGATTTCAACAACAACTAATATTTTTAAAAGGTTAAGTATCAGGGCTGTTTAAAAAATGACATGAAACAGCTCTGTTTGTGTTTGTGTTATCATGGAAAGGGAGGATGAACATGAAAACAGATATTGAAATTGCACAGGAAGCGGTTATGAACCATATACGGGACGTTGCCGCAGGTATTGGCATTACTGAGGATGAGCTTGAGTTTTACGGAAAATACAAGGCGAAGCTTTCTGATGAGCTTAAGGTAAGACTCGAAAAGGAAAGCGACGGCAAGCTGATACTTGTAACAGCAATAAATCCGACTCCGGCAGGCGAAGGTAAGACAACAACAACTATCGGACTTGGTGACGCTTTGTCAAGACTCGGAAAAAGATGCGTGCTTGCACTTCGTGAGCCGTCTTTGGGTCCTGTTATGGGTGTGAAAGGCGGTGCTGCCGGCGGCGGTTACAGTCAGGTTGTGCCGATGGAGGATATTAATCTGCATTTTACAGGGGATTTTCATGCCATTACTGCGGCTAATAATCTTCTGAGTGCGATGATTGATAATCATATTCATCAGGGGAATGCTCTGGATATTGACGTTAATAACATAGTATGGAAAAGAGTTACCGATACAAACGACAGAGCGCTCAGAAAGACAATATGCGGTCTTGGCGGACGCATAAACGGCGTACCCCGTGAGGACGGGTTTATGATAACTGTTGCATCGGAGATAATGGCTGTGCTGTGTCTTGCGGACGGTATTGTGGATTTAAAAACACGACTTGCAAAGATTATTATTGGTTACAGCCGAAGCGGTGAGCCTGTTACGGCGGGAGACCTTAAGGCAGAGGGCGCAATGACAGCACTTTTAAAGGATGCGATTAAGCCTAATCTTGTTCAGACTTTAGAGCATACTCCTTGTCTTATACATGGTGGCCCGTTTGCTAATATTGCACATGGATGTAACAGCGTTCAGGCTACTAAGCTTGCACTTAAGTTATCTGATTATACGGTGACAGAGGCCGGATTTGGCGCTGATCTGGGTGCTGAAAAGTTCCTTGATATAAAGTGCAGATTTGCAAATCTTAAGCCTGATGCTGTTGTTATTGTTGCAACTGTAAGAGCTTTGAAATATAACGGCGGCGTTAAAAAGGATATGCTTAAGACACCTGATGTTGAGGCACTTCGAAGAGGTATGGTAAATCTTGAAAAGCATATAGAGAATATGCAACTGTATAACATTCCGGTTGTGGTTGCCGTTAACCGTTTTGATACGGACAGCGAGGAAGAGCTTGATACCGTTATCAATATGTGTAAATCAAAAGACGTGATGTGCTCTTTATCTGAAGTGTTTGCAAAGGGTGGAGAAGGCGGAATTGATCTTGCTGAAAAGGTTATGAAAACGATAGCTGAAAAGCCGTCTGGTTATGCACCTTTATATGATGAAAATTTAAGTATTCCCGAAAAAATAGAAGCTATTGTTAAAAAGATATACGGCGGTAGCGGTGTGAACTATTCGGGAAAGGCGAAGAAGCAGATTAAGAGACTTGAAGAGCTTGGTCTTGACAAGATGCCTGTATGTGTTGCAAAAACACAGTATTCTTTATCGGATGATCCGGCACTGCTCGGAAGACCTGAGGGATTTGAAGTGAATGTTGCAACTGTAAGAGTTTCAAACGGTGCGGGATTTATAGTAGTGGAAACGGGCGATATTATGGTTATGCCCGGTCTTCCGAAAGTGCCTGCGGCTGAAAAAATAGATGTAGACAACGGCGGTGTAATATCCGGACTGTTCTGATACGGAAGGAGACAAAGTTGGAAAGGCGTTTTATAACCAACTCATATGATGAAACAATAGATATTGCATGTGAATTTGCGGGTGAGCTATGTGCCGGTGATATTATTTGTATGTATGGCGATTTAGGTGCCGGAAAGACGGCGTTTACACAGGGTATTGCAAAAGGACTCGGAATTACGGGATATGTAAACAGTCCTACATTTACGATTGTAAACGTTTATGAAGGCAAACTTAAGCTGAATCATTTTGATGCATACAGAATAGGTGACAGCGACGAAATGGCGGATATCGGCTTTGATGAGATGATAAACGGCGACGCTGTATCTGTAATCGAATGGGCGGAGCTTATCGAAGATATTATTCCCGACGGGCGGTATAATATAACTATTGTATTTAAGGATGAAACGAAACGTGAAATAACTATTGAGAGAAAGGAGTAAGATTTATGAAGGTACTTGCTGTTGACACATCGGCTGTTGTTGCATCATGCGCGATAGTTGATGGCGAAAAACTGCTTGGCGAAATTACAGTTAATAACAGGCTTACTCATTCTCAGACAATAATGCCGGCTGTTGATGAGCTTTTGAAGCGTTGTGAATGCAAGCTCAGCGATATAGATTTATTTGCCTGTGCGGAGGGGCCCGGCTCGTATACGGGACTGAGAATTGGCATGGCAACGATAAAGGCGCTTGCACATGGGATGAATAAACCGGTTATCGGTATAAATTCTTTAGAGGCGCTTGCTTATCGTCTTCCGTTTTGTGAGCATCTTATAACTCCGATAATGGATGCAAGAAAAAATCGCGTGTTTACCGCTACTTATTTATGGGAGGACGGTAAGTTGCGTGTGGTAACTGAGCCATGCGTTATAACGATAGAGGAATGCGTTTCGGATTGCGGAAATTATATTGATACTGTTTTTACGGGTGACGGTGTGGAAATTCATCGTGAATTTATAAAAGAAAAGCTCGGTGAAAATGCATGGTTTGCACCGGCGTCATCATGCTTTCAGAGTGCGGCAGCTGTTGCACAGACAGCTCATTTGCGAAGCAGTGAGGCTGTGGGGTACAGCGAATTGAAACCATTTTATATAGGAAAAACACAAGGTGATAAATAACGGAGCTTACAAAAGCCCGGGAATGGAGGATTAAAATGATAGCAATAGGATGTGACCATGGCGGTCTTGAACTTAAGGGACATATAATTAACTATTTAGAGTCAAAAGGGATTGAGGTAAAGGATTACGGCACGTATACAGAGGATAGTGTGGACTATCCCGATTGTGCGGCGCCGGTATGTAAGGCGGTACAAAGCGGTGAGGCTGAAAACGGAATCCTTATTTGCGGAACGGGAATAGGTATTTCAATAGCGGCTAACAAATATAAAGGAATACGCGCGGCGCTTTGCTCTGATGTGTACAGTGCTAAAATGTCGAAACAGCATAACAATGCACAGATTATATGCTTGGGCGGACGTGTAACCGGCAGAGAGCTTGCGTTTATGATTGTTGATACATGGCTTGAGACGGAGTTTGAGGGCGGACGTCATGAGGGACGTATAGCAAAAATTCATTCTGTTGAATAATATAAAATTAAAAAAGAAACCTGAGAAATTTTACGCAGGTTTCTTTGTTTTTTGTGTGAAAAAAATATTAAAAATAAAGCTTAGTGTTGACTTTTATTTAAAAAGAGTGTATAATATTAAGAGTTGGCGGTTGTAGGGTAATATGGTTGAAATTAAGGATAAAAGGAAGGTAAAAAAGTATGCTGCTTGCTGTTGATATAAGTAATTCATATATAACTATTGGTGTGTTTGATAAAGACAAGCTTTTGTTTGTTACGGAGCTGGTGAGTGATCTTAAACTCAGCAACGATCAGTATGCTGTGTCGATTATGGGTGTTTTGGGGCTTAACGGTGTGAAAAAACCCGAAATTGACGGTGCGATAATCAGTTCTGTTGTACCGGAGCTTGTAAGCGTGATAAGAAGTGCGGTGCATAAGCTTTTTGGTATAAAAGCACTTGTTGTGGGCCCCGGTATTAAAACGGGGCTTCATATATCTATTGAAAATCCGGCTCAGCTTGGAGCGGATATGGCGGCTTGTGCTGTGGGAGCTTTGGAAAGTGCACAGTTGCCTTGCGTGATTTGTGATTTTGGTACGGCGACTACTTTTACTGTTATAGATTTAAACGGTGTATTGCAGGGGGTTGTTATATGTCCCGGCATAACGACTGCGCTTAATTCGCTTACCGAAAATACGGCGTTGCTTCCGCATATAAGCGTTGAAAGTCCGAAAAGCGTTATAGGCAAGAATACCATACATTCGATGCAGTCCGGGTTTGTGTTTGGATTTGCGTCGATGATTGACGGTGTTATTGACCGGATAGAGGACGAGCTGGGTGAAAGCGTGAACGTTGTTGCAACGGGACGCCGGGCTGAGGATATTATTTGCTTTTGCAGACGTGAGATACAGAATAATCCTGTTCTTTTGCTTGAGGGGCTTAATAAAATATTTTATAAAAACATGAGAAAGCGTTATGGAGAAGATAAATGAATAAATATGATGCGTTAAAAAAATACTTCGGGTACAACGCTTTTCGTGAAGGGCAGTCGGAGGTAATAGACACGATACTTGAGGGAAGACAAGTTCTCGGAATTATGCCTACGGGTGCCGGGAAGTCGCTTTGTTTTCAGATTCCGGCTTTATGTATGAGCGGGATAACACTTGTAATATCGCCTCTTATTTCACTTATGAAGGATCAGGTTAATTCGCTTATACAGGCAGGAGTGAGGGCGGCGTATTTAAACAGCTCGCTCACATATGTCCAATATATGAAAGCTCTTGAGAATGCGGCTTGTGGTGTATATAAGATAATTTATGTTGCGCCTGAGAGGCTTGAGTCGGAATCGTTTTTAAACTTTGCAAGAAGGGCTGACATATCAATGATAGCAGTTGATGAAGCACATTGTATATCTCAGTGGGGAAATGATTTCAGACCGAGTTATCTGAAAATTCCCGAGTTTGCAAATGCTCTTCCGAAAAAACCGATAATTTCAGCGTTTACGGCAACTGCTACGCCACGTGTTGAGAAAGATATTTGTGAAAAGCTCGGACTGACAAATGCCGAGGTTATAAAAACCGGATATGACAGGAAAAATTTGTATTTTGAAGTAATTCAGCCGGAGAATAAACGGCGTGAGCTTATAAATATTATAAATAACCATAAAAATCAGTCGGGTATTGTATATTGCAGTACCAGAAAATGTGTTGATGAGGTATATGAATTTCTTTTAGAGCGGAAAATAAATGCGGTGAAGTATCATGCCGGACTTTCTGACACCGAAAGAAAGGAAAATCAGGACAGGTTCTGTTTTGAGGATAATATTTTAATGGTTGCTACGAATGCATTTGGTATGGGGATTGATAAATCGGATGTGAGATATGTTTTGCATTATAATATGCCGAAGGATATGGAAAGCTATTATCAGGAGGCAGGCAGGGCAGGTCGTGACGGAGATAATGCTGACTGCATACTTTTATATTCATATCAGGATGTTATGATTGCACAGTTTCTGATTGAACGCAGAGAAAATGAAGAGCTTATAGAGCCTGAGGTTTTAGAAAACCTGAAAAAGCGTGATTTTGAACGACTGGCTGTTATGAAAAACTATTGTGCTACTTCTTCTTGTCTCAGGAAATATATTCTGACTTATTTCGGAGAACAATATCAGGGAGAGTGCGGTGCTTGCGGAAACTGTAATGCTGAGATTGAAAAGGTTGATGTAACTGTTGTGGTAAAAGCTGTAATTGCGTGCATCAGTGAGCTTAGCATGAACTACGGAAAATTAATGATTGCAGATATACTTTCGGGAAAAACCAACGATAAGATAGAAAGCCGCGGTCTTGACCTGATGATATCCTACGGGCTTTTGAATGAATACAAGAATGCCGAAATAATGGCGGTAATGGATGAAATGCTTGTTGAAGGGTATTTAGGTGTAGAAAAAGAATACCGAACTCTTTATGTGACTGAGAAGGGTGCTGAGTTTGTAAAATTCGGCAGGTCGCTTATGATGAAAAAGGTTGTTGTACCCGAAAAGAAGAAGAAAAAGACGTATAGCGAAACATTTGACAATCCTGATTTGTTTGAGCTTTTACGCGAAGAACGGGCAAGGCTTGCACGAGTGCGCGGAGTGCCGGCATTCGTTGTTTTTACGGATGCTACTCTTAAGGATATGTGTGCTAAGGTGCCTCAGACTGAAGCGGAATTTTTGCAGGTTATGGGCGTTGGACAAAGAAAGGCAGAACAATTCGGAAAGAATTTTATGAAGATAATAAAAGATTATCTTAAATAGTGGAAAGGGATGAGCTGAATGCTGAAACGAAAAATTGCGGCATTTACGGCGGTATGTATGATTATAGGGGGTACGGTCGGTGAGGCCGCGTCGATACTCGGCAGTGTTATCGGTAGCTGGTATAATATTATAACACCGAATACCAATTTTTACAGTACTACTTTTATGTCGGATAATGAAAAAGTAGGACGTCAGCAGGAGTATTATTTTGAATATAAGCCCGATAGTCAGGTTGTGCCGATAGTAATAAACGGCAGTAAAATATACGGAAAACGGACGATACTTGAAGCTGCTGAATATATGAGAAAAAATAATTTAAAGCCTTTGCTGGGAATAAACGGTGATTATTTTTCCTTTAAAACCGGAATACCTATGGGGCACACCATAATTAACGGTGAAATTGCAACTAAGGATGATACGGGACAGAATGCAGTTGGGTTTGATGCAAACGGAAAAGGGTTTATATCATGGCTTCAGATTTCATCGGTTATGACGGGTGAAAAGGGCAGTATGTCGATAGATTGTGTGAATAAATGGTGTCAGCCCGGGGCGGTAATATCATATCTTTTGACAGACGACTTCGGAGCGGAGACAAAGACGGCTTCGGAATGCGTTTTTGTTGTGTTTTCTCCCGAAAACGGTAGGCTTGCGATTGGTGAAAGTATAATTTTAAAGGTTGAAGACGTTTTTGAATATAACGGGTCGGTAGGAATACCGGAAGGGAAGCTTGTGCTTTGCTTTGATAAGGCTTCGGCAAAGGCTGAATATATTGAGTTTGCAAACGGATTGACTGTCGGCGAAACTGTCAGGGTTGAGAGCGCTTCTTTATATGATATTGAGCGCTGGAACAATGCCGAGAACGGCATGGGCAGTATTGGCGGAAGATTAATTGAAAATGGAATTGTTAATTCTAATTTTGAGGCAGGAGCTGCTCCGAGGACTGCTGTTGGAGTAAAAGCCGACGGCAATATTATATTTTATGTAATAGACGGACGACAGAAGGATTATAGCTATGGAGTTCAGATTAAAACACTTGCGAAGCGAATGGCAGAGCTGGGATGTGTTGATGCGATAAATCTTGACGGCGGCGGCTCTACTGTGGTTGCAGGAGAGATTTCGGGAGTTGACGGATTTAATGTTTTAAACAGACCTTCGGAGGGCGGACTGAGATCTTGCGCTAATTATATTTTCTTGCAGGACAAGAGAACGCCGACCGGTGTGCCGGGAAATATAAACGGAGAATTCAAGACAAATAATAATTATTTGTCGGGTGCGGAGGAATATTTTTCCGATGTTTATGTAGCTGATACTGCGGGCTTTAAGATGGATTATGAGCCTGTAACATATTCTTTAACAAATCTTCATACGGCGCAAAGTACGGTGGATGAAACCGGAACTGTACGTTTGAAAGGTCAGGGAGAAACAATACTCACTATGCGTTCGGGAGAGCTTGAGCGTAATATGTCGTTATTTGTGTATACGAAGCCTGATGATATTTTAGTATATAAGAACGGCGAGGATGCTGAAGTGACACAATACAGTTTTAATACCGGTGAAGCTTTCAGTGCAGACCTTACGGCGGACGCATATTTAAATTCAGCGTTTCTGATAGCGGAGGATTATAATTTTGAGTGGTCGGTTGAAGGTGATATAGGAAGTATAACGAATGACGGTGTGTTTACACTGAAGTCAAACCGGGCAAATGAGGGAGCAATCGTGGTTTCGGCGGGCGGTTATGAGCATCGTATTCCTGTTACGATAACCGGTGATGAGGTTGGCATTCCTGTTTTTGCCGATCTGAACGGGCATTGGTCGCAGACTGATGTTAATGAGCTGTATAATATGGGAATTATAAACGGATTTCATGAGGATGGCGGTTTGTATTTTAAGCCCGAGGAGCAGATGAACAGAATACAGTTCGCTGTAATGGTATGTTCACTGATGGGGATAGATGCCCAAGCTTACGAAGATGAGCCGTTTGGATTTGCTGATGCGGAGGTTTTTGCCGACTGGATGAAAAATTATGCAAAGGCGGCTTTTTTAAACGGATTTATAAACGGTCGTGAGGACGAAAACGGTATAAGCTTTGATCCGCTGTCAGCCATAACACGAGCTGAGGCTATGACGATACTTTACAGGCTTAAGGTTGATATGAATGAGTATGACGTAACTTATTTTGCTGATTATGATGAAGTTCCTGAGTGGGCTGTAAAAGCCGTAAATGCACTTTGTGCAAAGGGTATTGTATCGGGATATGAGGATAATACTTTAAAGCCCGGCGGAAAAGTGAAAAGAGCTGAGGCGGCGGCTATGGTATGGAGATATATAAATCAAATATAACATCGGATCTGAAAAAATATTATCATAAATATAAAAACAACAAAGGTAATGGAATGAATCACATATTATTCTATACACAAAAGGAGCAGGAAAATGAATATACTAATAAAAGGAATAAAAGCTGTATTAAAAGAAAATGACGAGTATGTAATAAAGGAAACTGATATCTACGTATCAGGAAACAGAATTGTGTCTTTAGGCGAAGCGCCGGAGGAGTTTTTGGCTGATAAAATCATAGACGGGGCAGGCAGGCTTGCTGTTCCGGGGCTTATAAATGCGCATACGCATGCATATATGAGCCTTTTCAGAAACTGCGCTGATGATCTGGCGTTTGACGACTGGCTTTTCGGAACAATTCTGCCTATGGAGGATCAGCTCAGCGGTGAGGATGCGTATTGGGGGACAATGCTTTCATGCATAGAGATGATAAAGACAGGTACTACTGCTTTTATAGATATGCATTTGTTTCCGCATTTTGTGGCACAGGCGGTAAATGACATAGGAATGAGAGCTGTTCTTACAAGAGGGCTTGTCGGAGAGGATGATGATGAGGGCGGAAGACGTCGTATAAATGAGGCGTTAGCTGATGTAGAAGAATTTAAGGACAATGACAGAATACAGTTTATGCTTGCACCTCATGCACCATATACTTGTAATGACGGTTATCTGCGTATTTGTGCGGATGAGGCGAAAAAACATGGGCTTGGAATACACATTCATTTGAGTGAGTCGGAAAATGAAATGAGCGGAATTGCTGAAAAATACGGCTGTTCACCGATAGAACTTATGGAGCGTACCGGTATTTTTGAAAATAAAACGGTCGGAGCTCATTGTGTGAATTTAAGCGATAAGGATATTGCACTTTTAAAGAAATACGATGTAACTGTTGCAACAAATCCTGTTTCGAATATGAAGCTTGGTAACGGTTTTGCACCGGTTGAAAAGCTTATTGAAGCCGGCGTTAATGTGGCACTCGGAACAGACAGCTCGGCAAGTAATAATAATCTTAATATGATAAGCGAAATGAATACTTTAGCACTTATTCATAAAGGCAAGCTTAAAAATGCACAGACTGTTCCGGCGGAGTTTTGCTTAAAGGCAGCAACGGAGAACGGCGCAAAGGCTATGGGGCTTTCTGATGCCGGGGAGATAAAAGAAGGAAACCTTGCAGATATAAGCATAATGAATCTGAAATTCCCATGGCTTCAGCCGGAGTCGGATTTGATTGCGGCACTTAGTTATTCTGCGAGCGGAACGGAGTTTGAAACGGTGATTATAGACGGTAATATTGTTATGGAAAACGGCAGAATCGGCACTGTTGATGAAGAAGAGGTGTATCGCCGTTGCAGTGAAATAATAAACCGCATTAAATAATATCAATATAATCAATGTATTTATCAAAATTCCCTATGGAAGTTTAGCATGATTTGTATTATAATGAGAATTAAGTAACGGAAAAACTGTTGCTTAATTCTTGTTTTTTGGAGGAAGAAAAATGCTTGATTATAAAATTACAGGATTTTCGGATGAAATATCTTCCGATACAACGGTGCAGTTTGAAAATTTAAACAGACTGGGAATAGAATATTTTGAACCGAGAGGAATAGATGGAAAAAACATATCGGAGCTTGATGATGACGAAGCTTATGCATTAAAAGAGAAAATGGATAAGTTTGGAATTAAAGTTTCATCTGTTGGCTCGCCTATTGGAAAGATAGATATCGCTGATGATTTTGAAGAGCATATGAAATTGCTTGCACGTGTTATAAAAACAGCAAAAATTCTTGGCTGTAAATATATTCGTGTATTCAGCTTTTTCATAAAAGACGGTGAGTATGAAAAACATCAGGATGAGGTTTTAAGAAGAATGCGTGAAATGACTTCGCTTGCAGAGCGTGAGGGGGTTATACTTCTTCATGAAAACGAAAAGGGGATATACGGCGATAATGCGGAGCGCTGTGCACAGGTTATAGAGACGGTTAATTCGGATAATTTAAAGGCGGTGTTTGATCCGGCAAATTTTGTACAATGCGGCGTAGATACATATCCTCATGCTTTTGAAATAATGAAGAAGCACGTTGTATATATGCATATTAAGGATGCATTATCTGACGGAACAGTTGTGCCGTCGGGACATGGTGAAGGACATTTACCTCAGATTTTACAGGCGCTTTCAGATATGAATTACAAAGGCTTTTTAAGCTTGGAACCGCATCTCGGCTCGTTTGAAGGGCTTGCGGCTTTAGAGCTTGGTGATGAAATGGAAAAGCTTGATAAAAGCGACGCATCAAAGTTTGAGATAGCATATAATGCTTTAAAAAAGGTTATAGAAGGAGTTAAGTGAAATGGATAAAAGAATAGGAGCACAATATTATACAATACGGGACTTTTGTCAGACAACTGAAGATTTTGATGATGCGTGCAGAAAAGTAGCGGAAATCGGGTATAAAACGGTACAGCTTTCGGGAATAGGAGCTATTGACCCTCAGGATATAAGAAAAATACTTGACAAATATTCGCTTGAGGCTATATGTACACACCGACCGGCAAAAGAGTTTACTGAGGAGTTTGATAAATTAGTTGAATTTCATAAGATAACAGGCTGTAAATATGCCGGACTCGGCTCTATGCCCGGATTTAATGCAAAAAGAGAAACAATTGACAGCTTTATAAAAACATATGACCCGATAGCTAAAAAGCTCAAAGAGCATGGCTTGATACTTACATACCATAACCATGCGTTTGAGTTCGAGAAAATAGACGGAAAGTATGTGTTTGACATACTTGCAGAGGGTGTTAAAGATATGGAGTTTATCTTAGACGCATATTGGCTTTCATATGCAGGCGTAAATCCTGCAAAATATATTAAAAAGCATAAAGACAGAATTGCCTGCGTGCATTTTAAGGATATTCGTGTAGTGGAAAATCAGGTTGGTATCTGTGAGGTTTTAGAGGGGAATATCGACTGGGATGACGTTATAGAGGCTTGTGAATATGCGAATGTTAAATATGCGTTTGTAGAGCAGGACACTTGCGACGGCGACCCGTTTGACAGTCTGAAAATCAGCTATGATAACTTAAAAGCAAAAGGCTTTTGCTGATAGTGCAGAATAAGATTGATAATTAATTGTCAATTGCAACTGTTTATAGTTTGTTAGATTATAGCAAAATATATAAATTGCACAAAAATAAAAAATATTAAAACTTTTTTTCAAAATACTCTTGTATATTTTGGGAATTTGAGTTAAAATATATGATAGATAAGTTTGGAAATTCATTTCAGACTTAAAAAATTATATTTACTTTTAGGAGGAATAAAATCATGGCAGTTAAAGTTGCGATTAATGGTTTTGGACGTATAGGACGTCTTGCTTTCAGACAAATGTTTGGTGCAGAAGGTTATGATATCGTTGCAATCAACGATTTAACAAAGCCTTCAATGCTCGCTGACTTACTTAAGTATGACACAGCACAGGGCGGCTATTGCGGAAGAATCGGTGAAAATCTTCATACTGTGGAGGCTGATGATGAGGCTAACACAATCACAGTTGACGGAAAGACACTTAAGATTTATAAAGAGGCAGACGCTTCTAAGCTTCCTTGGGGCGAAATCGGCGTAGATGTTGTTCTTGAATGTACAGGTTTCTACTGCTCAAAGGATAAGTCACAGGCTCACATAGATGCAGGTGCTAAGAAGGTTGTTATTTCAGCTCCGGCAGGAAACGACCTTAAGACAATTGTTTTCTCAGTAAACGAGAATACACTTACAGCAGAGGATAAGATTATATCAGCTGCTTCTTGTACAACAAACTGTCTTGCACCGATGGCAGACGCACTTAACAAGTATGCTCCGATTCAATCAGGTATCATGTCAACAATCCATGCTTACACAGGCGACCAGATGATTCTTGACGGTCCGCACAGAAAGGGCGACATGAGAAGAGCAAGAGCTGGTGCTGCTAACATCGTTCCTAACTCAACAGGTGCTGCAAAGGCTATCGGTCTTGTTATTCCTGAGCTTAACGGCAAGCTTATCGGTTCTGCACAAAGAGTTCCTGTTCCGACAGGTTCAACAACAATCCTTACAGCTGTTGTAAAGGGTGAAAATGTAACTGTTGACGGAATCAATGCAGCTATGAAGGCAGCAGCTTCTGAGTCTTACGGCTACAACACAGATCCTATCGTTTCTTCAGACGTTATCGGTATGAAGTATGGTTCATTGTTCGATGCAACACAAACAATGGTTTGTGAGATCGGAGACGGACTTTATGAGGTTCAGGTTGTTTCTTGGTATGATAATGAAAATTCATACACAAGCCAGATGGTAAGAACAATTAAGTATTTTGCTGAACTCGGCTAATAAAATGATTTTTTTGACACGGCAGTGGAAAACTGCCGTGTTTTTTTCTGAAACGGCTTTTGAATGAGTTGGTTTTTTATAAAAAAGATTTAAAAATCTTCAACCCCCTAACTCTGGGGCTTGGGGCAAAAAGGAAATCTTTTTTTGAACAAGCAAAATTGCAAAAGCACGCAATTTCCTAAAAGATAAATAAAACTATAAATTATAGTTTATCGGGGAAACGAAATTTCCCTGCGACTCATTTTTGTTTGTAATTTTAAGATTATGTATATATTATAGCGATTACTTATCGAGTTGCGCAAGCACACGCCGCTTTTACGTCAAAAGCGGCACCAAAACCCCAAAGGGGCTTGACTCGCCCCTTTGGAAACCCTCCGTGCGCTCAGCCGCGCGGCAAGGAGCAGAGCCGCGCAAGTTTATTTATTGAGTCGGGACGGCATAGTAGTAAACCGGTAAAAAACGGCAAGCGGGCGCCGGGGAAAGGGGAAGGCGCCTTAATCGCTTGCCTTAACTAAGATTTGCAAAGCATATTTTCTATGACTTCTGTTTATCAAAATTCTTAATCTGTGAAACAGCCTGTAATTTTAATTACAAAAATTTGTAAATTCTCTACGTGGCTTCCTCAATAAGCGTCATTGTAAAACAGAAAGTTGTCTCGGTGAAGAGTAGAAAAAAACAGGACAATCTAAAATCCAAGTTAAGGCAAACGGTGCGG
>JAZTZP010000150.1:0-133795 GCA_045637525.1 Clostridia bacterium
TCACTTTGAAAAAGAAGAAGCCCTCTTTAACATGGGTATCAAGAGCCTATCCCTCTTCTTCATTGACGAAGTAGCCAAATACAGAGATTATGACGAGAATGGAGACGCTATACTCGGAGAATACGCCAAAGTCTTTGAACAGGAGTACATAAGTGTATTAAATGAATATACCACAATTCTTGATACGCCATATCAGAAGTATTTAAAAGAAAAATGTTCAGATGTTTCAAAGGTGCATAATGGTTATTTCAGTATAGATAAAAAGACCGGCAGAAGCATAGACAGCCAGCTTAAGCGTGGAAGTGAGTTTTCAGACGATATATCAGCATACGACCTTATCTTAAAGCAGAAAGAAAGACTCTTAAGTTTTGACGAGCCTACACGCTTTATCTTCTCTCACTCGGCACTTCGAGAAGGTTGGGATAACCCTAATGTATTCCAGATTTGTACCCTTAAGCATTCTGACAGCCAGACAGCTAAAAGACAGGAAGTTGGTCGAGGCTTAAGACTTTGCGTAAGCCAATCAGGTAACAGAATGGATAGTGAATCATTAGGCGAAAGAGTCCATGACATAAATATGCTTACTGTTATTGCAAGTGAAAGCTACAAGAGTTTTGTCAGCGACCTTCAATCCGATATTAAAACTGTGCTTTATGACAGACCTACAGTTGCTACAAGCGAATACTTCAAGGGCAAGTATGTTAAAGTTGATAATGTGCCTACTCTTATTGACGACAAGACTGCAAATACAATCGAATTCTACCTTATATCAAATGGCTATGTTGATATGGATAGAAAGATTACAGATAAGTATAGAATGGATGTAGAAGCACAGACTATTGCGCCTCTTCCTTCAGAATTACAGCCTATGACTGAAGGAGTTCAAACACTTATTCAGGCTATTTATGACGATTCCATACTTAGCAAGATGTTTGAAGATGGACACGAGACTAAAGTTAAAGACAACCCACTTAATGATAATTTCTACAAGAAAGAATTTAAAGCTTTGTGGGAAAAGATTAACAAGAAATACGCCTATACTGCACATTTTGATTCTGAAGAGCTTATTAAGAAAGCCACAGAATACATAAATGAAAAGCTTGTAGTTTCACAGCTTCAATATACAACCACAGTCGGTCAGCAGAAAGCTGAAATGAATGAGTATGAAGTTGATAGAGGCGATTCCTTTAAAACAAGCAAGACCAGAACTAAAACATTAGAACATACTGAAGCAAGCAGCATTAAATATGACCTTGTTGGTAAAATTGCAGAAGGAACGACTTTAACGAGAAAAACAACCGTCAGAATTCTTCAAGGTCTTCGACAGGATAAGCTTTTAATGTTTAAATACAACCCGGAGGAATTTATTTCTAAGGTTATTAAACTCATTAAAGAACAGAAAGCAACAATGATAGTTTCAGATATTTCTTACAATCAGGTTGAAGGCAGTTACGACAGTGCTATATTTACTGCAGAAAAAACGGGAAAAGACTTTTCAAAAGCATTTAAGGCTACAAAGCACATTCAGGATTTTGTATTTACCGACGGAACAGCAGAGCAAAGCATAGAAAGACGCTTTGCAGAAGATTTGGATAATTCGGAAGAAGTATGCGTATATGCCAAGCTTCCAAAGGGATTCCATATTCCGACACCGGTGGGCAACTATGCACCCGACTGGGCTATTGCCTTTAACGAAGGAACAGTTAAGCATATCTACTTTATTGCCGAAACAAAAGGTACAATGGAAAGTCTGAATTTAAGACCTATCGAACAGGCAAAAATTCAATGTGCAAAGAAACTCTTTAACGAGATTTCAACAGATTCGGTAAGATACCACGATGTGGACAGCTATAAGAGTCTATTAAATATAATGAATGATATAAAATAAGCGAAAGATAAAGCCGGGAATAAGATTTTTCCGGCTTTATCTTTCTGATTTATTCAAATAACTCAAGAATTTCAGAAGATGTCATATTCTTAAGTAAATTATTATTGGAAGTAATAATATCGTCGGCAATTGCTTTTTTTTGTTCCTGGAGCTGTAATATTTTTTCTTCTATTGTGTCTTTTGCGGCAAGTTTTATGATTTGCACGGCACGTTTTTGTCCTATTCTGTATGCACGGTCTGATGCCTGATCCATTACGGCAGGGTTCCACCATGGGTCGAAGTGTATTACCATATCCGCTCCGGTGAGGTTAAGTCCTGTTCCGCCGGCTTTTAATGATATTAAAAATATATCTTTTTCGCCGTTGTTAAAACGCTCTGCCATATTTGTACGCTCCTCGGACGGTGTTGAGCCGTCTATGCGGAAGCAGTCATAATTCCATTCACAGAGTTTATCCTGAATAATCCCGAGCATTGAGGTGAACTGCGAAAAAATCAGTATCCGGTGACCGCTTAAAACTGCATTTTCTATGAGTTCTTTTAAAAGCTCGGTTTTTGCCCCTGAATATTTATATGCTGAGTCGAACAACGACGGATGACAGCATATCTGACGAAGGCGCAGTAAAAGCGTTAATATTTCCATTCCGGCACGTTGCTTGTTTGTATCGTCAAGTAGTATTGTGGCACGGTTTTTGGCAAGCTCTTTAAATGAAACATACATTTTAGTCTGTTCTTCCGTCATGTTTACAAACAGTGTGTTTTCGATTTTTTCGGGGAGTTCGTCTAATACTTCTTTTTTCATTCTTCGGAGCATGAACGGGCTTATTTTTTTGCGCAGTGTATCTGCCGCGGCGGTTTCACCGTTCATTATCGGTGTTTCGTAAAGCTGCCTGAAGGTTTGATAATCCTCTAAATATCCCGGATTGCAAAAGTCAAATACTGACCAGAGCTCCGACAGGGAGTTTTCAACAGGTGTACCGGTAAGAGCAAATTTATTCTTTGCACGTATGGTTTTTACGCTTTTTGCATTGAGGCTTTTTGCGTTTTTAATATTCTGAGCCTCGTCTATTATACAAAATTCAAATTCTGTATCTGAATATTCTTCAAAATCACGTCTTATCATGGCATAGGATGTAATAATAAAGTCGTATTTCTTTGTTTTGCCGATAAGTGTTTTTCGTATGGGAGCAGAACCGTCTATGATAAGAGTCTTTGCTTCGGGCGTGAATTTTTGTATTTCCTTATACCAATTATAGACGAGTGAGCTCGGACAAATTACGATTGAAGGACGCTCACGCTTTTCGGACATAACAAATGCAATAAGCTGAAGTGTTTTTCCGAGTCCCATGTCATCGGCTAAGATACCGCCTAAATTCATTACTGAGAGCTGTTTCAGCCAGCGGAGTCCTTCTTTCTGATAGTCACGCAGTACATTTTTTAAGTGTTTTGGTATATTCGGTTTAATGTTTTTTATCTTTTTCAGGTACTCCGGAGCATTATCCTTTAATGTGATGTAATCGGAATTATCTGAAATTCCCATGAGATACATAAGCCCATAGCCGTTTAATGAGACGTTTTTATAATTATCGGTATCATTACGGTAAAGTCCGTTTATGGTCATGAGCTGATATTTTTCTGCTTCTATGTCGAAAAATTCGCCGCTGTTTAGCCTGTAATGCGGTCTTTTAAGTTTAATTGCATTTAAGATGTTTAATATTTCTTCGGTTGACAAGTCTGACTCTATTGAAGATTCAAGCAGGTCTATTTTTTCCGAATAGGAGATATTGTGCCTGATTTTATGAGATTTCGGAAGAATAGACATAAAGCTTTCAGACATATGGATTGTGGCATGATTTTTCAGCTCGGGCAGAAGCTTTTTTATGAATATAAATATAAGCTCTTCATCGCTGAGCTTGTATTTTCCGTTTGAAAACTCAAAGTCGGATAACTGCCACATAATATATTCTTCAGCCTCGGTATCTCGTATGATGATTTTGTCGGTTTCGGTGTCGTAGGGGAGCGTGAAGGAAATATTTCCGTAGCTCACCTTTACTGCACAGGTTATTCCCGAGGCGGTGCTGTCAAGATACAGTGAAAATTCCGGTGAAACCGATATTACAGAGGTTTCTATGCCGGAGGTTATAACGCCGGGCTTTGAGCTTAAGACCGGTAATGCAAAGGCTGCAAAATCAACGGCGGTATCTTTTGTGAAAGACAGCTGAGTCCGACAGTCGGTAAAAAGTGCATTGTAAACAGGCATAAACCATTTACGCCAGGGCTCATCTGTGAGATATATATTATTTTCGTAATAAAAAACACTTCCGTCCGGGACAACGGCTGTTCCGTAGCTTCCGGCATACAGAGTGATTTCTGTATCTGTGGCTGTTATATCGATGAGGATATCCGGGTTTTCACTGAGAAACGGAAGTGCGCCGAGGCTGATGCCGTTGTAGAAAACAGTATAGCTGCAGTCGGGGATGATGTTTATAATGCGTTTTAGCGTTGTGGCACCGATTTTAAGACTGTTGCTGAAGGTGGCAGATGAAAGACCGAGGGCGGCAATGTTTTCTGAGTACTCATGCAGAATATCAAGTACGGCACTGTCGTTTTGGTTTATGGTGTAGGGAGGTACTTTACCGATTTTTTTCTTTCTGAAATCCCAATATTCACCCTTTGCATATGCACTGAGAAAAGAGCTGATATTACTCAGTTCTCTGCCGGCGAGCTTTATTGCTACACTGAAAATACATTCAGACATAGACACTGTACTGATATTTATATCAAAATGAACAGACAGTACTGAATTTATCTTTTCTTTGTGAAAACTGTCGCAAAGTTTTCGGCAAAGATGTTCGTTTGCGGTATTAACGGTTGTATTATTCAGCTCTGCCATACGCTGCATGAGTGTTGCTGCGATATGCTTGCATGGAGAGCCCATAGTTGAGAAATAGGCGCAGGTACAGAAAAAATCTGAAGTGCCGTTTTCATCGAACTGTATACGCGTATTATACATTTTGTCATCATCAACAGAAGCTGTGATTAAATCATCATCACGCTTCTTTATGTGTACACGACCTTTGTCGAAATATTCAATTCCACGATTATATATAGTTAAAGAACAAATTTTTCGTATATCTGCATCTGTTATATTCATAGGAAGCCTCCGGAAATAAATATAATTATCTTATCCTGTAATTATAACATATTTTTTTAAAATTGTAAACACTTTTGGCGAAATTTAATCACAAAAGTTGAAAATATACCGGTTTTAGGGCATTAAAAAACTTAAATCGGGTATGTTTTCGTCAATATCTGAATAATTAGCGACTAAAGTATGCAAATCTTCGGTTTTTTCATGGTAGTATTCTGACAGGCATGTAATATTAAGTCCAAGTTTTTTTAAGGTATGCTTTAAGTCGGAGTCGGACATTTCGGTGTCGAGCTTTGCCAGAAAATGGAGTCCGGAGCTTTCTTCCATGATTGTGATTTTATCTTTAAACGGACTCTTTGATATTTTCTCGAAGATTTTGTTTTTCCTGAGCTTATAAAAATTCTTCATTCTGTTTATATGCTTTTCAAAATATCCTTCGGATATAAATTCTGCAATGGTTTCCTGAATGAGCAGCGATACTGTGCATGAATAGAAGCCGAGACGTTTTTCATAAACACTGCAAAGTGACTTCGGTAATACCATATAGCCTACACGGATAGACGGTGCTATTGATTTTGAAAATGTATTGATGAAAATAACTCTGTCATTTTTATCAATGCTTTGCATTGTGGGAATGGGTTTGCCTGTAAAACGGAATTCGCTGTCATAGTCGTCCTCTATTATATATCGGTCGGGAGCTTTTTCTGCCCACGAAAGAATGTCGTAGCGACGGCTGACGGGCATGACAATACCGGTCGGAAAGTGGTGTGCCGGTGAGATATGTACTACCGAGGCAGAGCTTTTGTTGAGGGCGTCGATGCTCAGCCCATTTGCATCAATATTAATATAGTCAACCGATACATCATTACATTTATAAATTTCGGAAAGCCGCTTATATCCCGGGTTTTCTACAGCAAATATTTTATCACGGCCAAGTAGCTGAATAATAATCGAATACAGATATTCCGTTCCGGCTCCGACTACGATTTGTGAGGGGGAGACGTTCATTCCGCGAAAATGATATAAATAGTCGGCAATTGCATGTCTTAGCTTATAAATTCCGTTTGGCGGCAATGGTGAGGATATGGAATACTCGCTGTTGATGAGAACACGACGCATTATCTTCGCCCATACTGAAAAAGGAAAAACATGGGAAGTGTCAGTAGCCTGTATTTCCTGTTCGGTAATACCTCCGACAGGCTCGCTGAGGGGCATTGGTTCGTCGGGGAGTATGATGGGACATACAAAAAAGCCTACACGGGGTTTTGATTCAACATATCCTTCTGTTTCAAGCTGTATGTAGGCATTTTCTACGGTAATTACACTGATGTTCAGAAATTTTGCAAGCGCTCTTTTTGACGGAAGCTTTTCACCGCAGGAGATGCGTTTTTCGAGTATATCTTCTTTTATACAGTGGTAGAGATATTCATAAATGGGCATAGAGCCTCGTTTATCTAAATCGTATGTAAGCAAAAAAATCACCTGACCTTATAAAATTTTATCAAAATGGCTATTTTAATAATGTCAAAATATATTATAATATAAATAAAAAAAAATGTCAATATATGAGAGGATGATTTTTATGGCAAAAACAAAAAAATTAGTAATTGCGGCAATGTTTGCGGCGCTTACTTGTGTTGCAACTATGATAATCAGGATACCGACTCCGATGAACGGATATCTGAATTTAGGCGATGCGGTAGTATTGCTGGCGGGATACATATCAGGACCGGGAATGGGTGCGGTAGCCGGAGGACTCGGCTCAATGATGGCGGACATATTTGCAGGATATGCAGTATATGCTCCCGCAACTCTTGTAATTAAAGCGGCAGTGGCAGCAGCAGGAGCTTCGCTTGCGATAGTTTTGCCGAAAAAGTTAAAGCTCAATTACATATTATCGGCTGTTATTGCAGAATGCATAATGGTTGGCGGTTATTTTGCTTTTGAGTGCTTTGTTTTGGGAGAAGGATTAGCCGCTACGGTGAGTATACCGGGCAATATCTTTCAGGCACTTGCAGGAATAATTATATCCTCAGTGATTATGTCGGTAGTAAAGTTTAAAAATATACAATAAAAATTTTAATAACAATAAGTATATTTGTAGAATTGATAGAAAAAAAATAAAACAGTTGAAGTATACCTTAAAATATGATAACATATAATTAATTAAAAAATTTGAAAGGAATTTTGATATGGAAGGTATAGTCGAGAGTATAACAATGTTTTTAGAGGGCAAAATAGCGGAAGAACTAATTGTGTTTATAATATCCATGATTCCGATTTTAGAGCTCAGAGGAAGCATACTTGCCGCAGGGTTTATGGATGTGGAGTTTTTACCGACTTTTATAGCGGCTGTTATAGGCAATATGATTCCGATACCATTTATACTCGTATTTATCACGAAAATATTTGATTGGATGAAGAAACGTGAAAAGCTTCGCCCAATTGCTGAAAAGTTTGAAAAAAAGGCGATAGGAAAAAGTGACGGGATAAAAAAATACGGAAAATTGGGACTGTTTATATTTGTTGCAATTCCGCTTCCGGGTACAGGTGCATGGACAGGATCTCTTGCGGCTACATTGCTTGGATTTAAGCCGAAAGAAGCTTTGCCACCGATATTTTTCGGAGTTGTTACTGCCGGTCTTATAATGAGTTTGTTATCATTTGGTATTATAAAGTCATTTGTATAAGGAGAAGAATTTTATGGGAAAATATGATGGTTTTCTGATATGTACAGATCTTGACGATACGTTACTTACAACGGATAAAAAAGTGTCGGAAGAAAATCTTCGGGCAATTCGTGAATTTATGGGTGAGGGCGGTTTGTTTACATTTGCAACAGGTCGTTCATACATGGGTGTGCGTGATTATTTAGAGTATATAAAGCCTAACGCGCCGATAGTCTGCTTTAACGGTGCGGCAGTATATGACTATAAGAAGAAAGAATACTTATGGAGTACGAAATTAGCTCCCGGGGCAGGCGAAATTATAGATTATATAGAGAATAGATTTGATTTTGTCGGAACGGAGATTGTTACGATAGATAAAGGTTATATGAGTCGGGAAAACGCCCGGACAATTGAGCATGAGAAAATTGAACGCTTGGATTACAAAAGAGTTGGCTGGCGCGAAATAAAAGATGAATGGATAAAAGTAATTTTTATGCAGGAAGAACATGAGGTAGATCTGGTACGTAAAGCGTTAGCGGAACGTGATTATCATGAAAAATATAATTTTGTGCAGTCAAGTCCGTATTATTATGAGGTGCTTCCGAAAGATGCAACTAAAGGCGACGCTGCATTGAAGCTTTGTGAAATAATGGGGGTTGAGAAAGAAAAATCCATTGGAATCGGCGATAATGAAAATGATATTGCATTGATTGAAAAGCTTGGAACCGGATTTGCTGTGGCTAATGCTAAAGACTATGTAAAAAGTCATGCTGACAAAATAGCGCCTCATCACAATGAAAATGCTATTGCATGGGTAATAAAAAACATAAATATATAATGCTGTGTTCCTTCGTGACGCCCTGTGTACAGAACGGCATGAAGGAATACAGCTTGTTTTTTTTATAAAAAAATTTCAAATTGTCATAAAAGTATCGATTTGTCACTGTACAAACCGACAAAAAAATAGTATTATGTAATTGGGGATGTATTATTATGTTGCTTATAATACATGGAAGGAGAGAAATGTATGTACAAAGTAATAATTGCAGAGGATGAAGCGGGTGCAAGAAACTTTCTGGCGAAATTTATAGAAGAAAACATAGACGGCTATGAGGTGGCGGGATGTTTTGCAAACGGCGCTCAGGCTCTGGAATATTTAAGAAAGAATAAAGCAGATGTTTGTATTACAGATATAAGAATGCCGATTACGGACGGATTAACTCTTGCAAAAGAGCTTCATGATAACTATCCTGATATACAGATTATAATAATATCCGGCTACGGAGAATTTGAATATGCAAAAAAGGCGATAGAATATAACGTAAAGCAGTATATATTAAAGCCAATAGATTTTGACGACTTTGCCCGGATTCTGATAAAGCTTCGCAGTGATCTTGATAAAAGAAAGCCACAGCCGGCATCGGAGCTTATTTTTGCTGAACGAGAACGGTTTTTTACCGATATTATGATGGGAGCATTAACTACTGATGAGGAAATAGAGTTTAATTTTAAAAAGCTTGGTTTTAACTTTGAGTTGAAGGATGCGAAAGCGGCAGTATATCGTGTAGAGTTTTCAAGATACTATGAGGTATTGGAAAACTGGCAGTATGGCAGAGAGAGCTTTGAGCGTGCCTTGCAGAATCTTATGAATTTTGATACCGGTAAGGCTCATGTATATTCCATAACGCGCCGTCATAATAATTTTATCGTGATTATAGTTTACAAAGAGTATCGTAACCGATTTACGGAAGAAATGAAAGAGGTATTTAAAAATTTTATGGAACTCGATGTGAGGATAGAACCGCTTAGCGATGTTGTCGGCTTGTATGAGCTTGCGAAGTTAAACATTTCGGAGTTTTTCGGAAATGATGAAATGAGGCTTGTGATGTCACATCTGATGATAAATGATATTAAAGGCGCAGAAAATATATTAAAGAAGATTATTGAAACAGAAAACAAAAAGGAAATCGGAACAGTAGACGATTATCTGATGAATATTGAGGGTGATGATAACGTAATAAACAAGGCGAAGAAATACATAGAGGCGAATTATCATAAAGATATAACACGTGATGATGTGGCAAATTATGTGTTTTTTAATCCTGTATATTTCGGAAGATACTTCAAAAATAAGGTTGGAATGACCATAAATGATTATATTTTGAGCATAAGAATGGATAAAGCAGTAGAGCTTCTTGCAACGGATATGAGGATAGCGGATATAGGTGAGAGATTAGGTTATCAGAGTACACGCAACTTTCAAAGAATTTTTAAATTGTACACAGGCGTTACTGCAACGGAATACAGACGCCGGTTTTTAAACGCAGAGGAGCATAATAATGAAAACAACTAAAAACATACTATTTAAACTCATGGGAAAATACAGGTTGAACAGTGTGTTTATGGCAAACTTCTTAAAGCTGTTCGGCGTAATATTTCTTATAGTGGCGGTGTTTGGTATATATATTTACCGAAATGCCGTAACCGTTATGGAAAATGAGCTTCTTACCATGAATGAAAATCATGTGACACGTATGAGTGATTTGTCTGAAAGTATGTTCAGGGAAATTGAATACATAGCGTCAAATGTTGCAATAGACAATTCGGTAAGAACATATATGATGTCGCAGGATCAAAGTCCTGAACAGGAAAGAATAGACCGCGTAAGAGATAAAATGCTGTCATACAGAAGCATAAACAAATACATTGAGTCTATTTATGTATATTCTGAGATAAGCGGCAGGATATGCAGTTCGGAATACGAATGTGATATAAATGAATTTGGCGATACGGATTGGCTCGCAGGATACGACAGCTATAAGGACGGGCTGCTTGAGATAATGGCACGCAGTAAAAAGGTCGGATATCCGTATGTCCTGACATTCATAAAACCAACACATTCTTTGGATGTTCCGGGAGCTGTGGTGCTGAATATAAATCTTCAGGCATACGGAAATGTCATGGACAGCTATGTTGAAGACAATATGCGCTATTTCATAGTGGACGAGGACGGAACCGTAATATACAACAAAAATGAAGAGCTTATGCAGACTCCGATGGAGAAAGACGAAGTTTTAACAAAGCTTATGGAAAACAATAAAACGGGAGTTGTAAAATTTCCTGATGAGAGCTATGTATTTTCCAAAAAGAAATCGTATTATTACGGTTGGGACTATGTTTCTTTCGCTTCACTTGACAGCTACAGCAACAGGCTGATAAACTCGAAAATTATATGGATTATAATATTGCCTTGTATACTTCTGGTCGGAATTGTTATTGCAAGTATTTTAGCTTTAAGTACATTAAAACCATTTGAATCGGTAATGAGCGTATTCGAAGATGGTGACAGCATAAAGGCAGTAGAAAAAATGAAGGATAACGAGGTAAAATATTTTGCAAAGAAAATAATTACCCTGATCGGAACAAACCGCACTTTAAAGGATGAGCTTGACAGGAAACTGAGGCTTTATAATGATGCACAGCTTTTAGCACTGCAGTCTCAGATAAACCCGCATTTTATAAATAATACGCTCAACATTATAAATATGTCGATTATCGAAGAAGCAGGTTTTGGATGTAACAGCTCAAAACTGTTAATAGCACTTTCAAAGATATTAAAAGCGGCATTTGAAACGGACAAGACTCTGATTACAATAGAAGAAGAGGTTCACAACACTGAGATTTATGCAGACCTGTTAAAGCGTAGGTACGAAGATTTATTTGAAGTAATATGGGATGTTGATGAAAATATTTTGAGTAAAAAAATATTGAAACTATGCCTTCAGCCTCTTATTGAGAATGCCGTATATCACGGACTCAGCAAAACCGGTGAAGGCGGATATATCAAAATAACTCTTAAAAATACAGGCATGGGAGTATATGCAAGCGTAGAAGACAACGGTTGCGGTATGGATGAGGAACAACTCGAACAAACACGCAACTATGTGTTTAAAGGCGGAGTAAGCAACAGCCATGTGGGTATAAAGAATGTGTATATGAGACTTAAGATAATTTTCGGAGACGAAGCAGACTTTGGAATAGAAAGTGTAAAAGACGAAGGTACAAAAGTATGGTTTAAGTTTTGATGTGTCGCAATTGTATTATATTGTCACTTGAAAAGGAATTTGACACATGATATAATTAATGTATAAGCAAAAAGAAGGGGTGAAGACAACTAAGTGAAGTTAGAAACAAAAACTAAAAAACGAACAAGACGTTTTTTTAGCTACGGTGCGCTTGAAA
Organism: Clostridia bacterium; assembly: GCA_045637525.1. GTDB lineage: Bacteria > Bacillota > Clostridia > UBA1381 > UBA1381 > JAZTZP01. Next base: position 11,948 of record JAZTZP010000150.1, read on the forward strand.
CTCTGCAGCTGGATATTTTAGCGCTTCCGGCAATACTGCTCTTGTTCATTTTCAGCTACATTCCTATGTTCGGCGTTGTAATTGCATTTAAAGAATTTAATGCAAATGTAGGAATATGGGGCAGCGAATGGGTGGGCTTTTCGAATTTTGAATATTTCTTTTCCTCGCTCGACTGGTGGCGCATACTCAGAAATACAGTTCTTTACGGATTGGATTTCATGGTTGTCGGAACTATATGCTCGCTTGCAATGGCGATACTTGTGTATCGTGTAAAATCACGTGCGGCTGTAAAGTATTATCAGACAACAATGATTCTTCCGAATTTCCTGTCGATGGTACTTATAGCATTTATAACATATGCTATATTAAATCCGACATCGGGAACGCTTAACAGATTAATCGGGTTGTTTGGTTTTGATCCTGTAGACTGGTATGCAGATCCTGAATACTGGCCGTTTATTTTAACGATAGTAAAGGTGTGGGCAACAGTTGGTATGAGTTCGATCATGTACTATGCAGCAATGGTAGGTGTGGACGAAACCTTATTTGAAGCCGCAAGGATAGATGGTGCTACTAAGTGGCAGGAAACAAGATATATAATGATACCTGAAATATCATCGGTTATTTGTATAACCACTATTTTAGGCGTAGGACAGCTTATAAACGGTGATTTCGGTTTGTTTTATCAGATACCGATGAATATCGGAGTGTTATATCCAACAACTGATATTATAAATACATACGTGTTCAGAGGTCTTCAGGAAGCAAGCAATATGGGTGCGACAGCCGCGGTAGGGCTTGCACAATCGGTTATATCTCTTATACTTATCATAGGCAGCAATATGATAGTAAAGAGAATTAACGAAGAAAACAGCTTGTTTTAAGGAGGTGCATGAATAATGAAAAGAAAATGGTTAAACGGAGCTGTGCTCCACACATTCTTAATAGCTGTGAGCTTATGCTTTATTCTGCCTCTTGTAATGGTAATATCAATATCTGTATCGTCAGAAGACGCAATTTCTGATTTCGGATATACTCTGTTCCCGAATGAGGTGAGCTTTGATGCATATAAGCTGGCATTTCAAAATCCTCAGCAGCTTTTGAACTCATATAAAACAACCATAATATTTTCACTCTCGGCAACAGCACTGTCGTTGTTGGTTCAGAGTATGGTAGCATATCCTCTTTCAAAGAAGACATATAAGCATAAGAAATTTGTTACGATATATATTTTCATAACAATGCTTTTCTCGGGAGGACTTGTTCCGTCGTATATTTTAAATACGCAGTATCTGCATATTAATAATACGATATGGATTTATATTATCCCCGGACTTGTAGGCGCCTGGAATATAATAGTTATGAGAACGTTTTTTCAGGGGTTGCCCGATGGACTTCCGGAAGCGGCGAAGATTGATGGTGCAAATGAGTTTTACATATATGCAAAGATAATAATGCCACTGTCTAAACCGGTTCTGGCTACGATTGGTTTTATGACTTTGCTTGCAAAATGGAATGACTGGAATACATCGCTCATTTATATAAGAAAGCCTGAACTGTATTCTCTTCAATACCTCTTGCAGAGAATATTAAGAGAGGTTGAATATATAAAGAGTCTGCAGAATACTCAGGCGGCGGCGCTTGTTAATACAAGCAATATGCCGACGGAAAGCTTCCGCTTTGCTATGGCGGTTTTAGCGGCTGGTCCGATGCTTATGATATTCCCGTTTTTTCAGAAGTATGTATCTAAAGGTCTTACAATAGGTGCAGTAAAAGGTTGATTATCAGCGAAAATGCTGAAAAATATATAACAGTCAGAAATGACAAAATAAGAAAGGAATGGTAAAAGATGAAGGAAAAATTAATGAAAAAGGTGCTGTCATGTGCGGCGGCAATGGTAATGTGCTTAAATCTCGGCACAGCGGTTGTTTCGGCAGAAGCTTATACCGATGCAGCGGCAATTGAGGCAAAGCTTGCAGAGCTCTCTGTGGATCTTACAACGTACAATAAGCTTGCAAGCAAGGATGTTGTATTGTCAGAGCTTACAGGTGTTGATTTTACAAATGATGAAGATTTAGTTGTTGCTTTTGAGGCTGCGATGGATAAGTATGTTGTTGAAGAAACGATTTATCCGTCAAAAATTGTTAAAATGCAACAAAATACTGCAACAGATGCGTCTGAGTCTAATTTTAATTTGCAATGGGATACTGTAGGAATTATTTCATACAGTATAGAAAATATTTCAGATATAATTGATATGGAAATATCGACAGCGGCTCTTGATGGTACATCACTTGGACTGAAAATTGGTATAAATTCTGTATCCTTTGATGTTCCGCCGTCAGGTTATGACTATGCGGCATGGGATAGCTTTGTACCTAAGAATACAACAGATGTAATGCAGATTATGCCTACTCTTGTGCATAAGCAATATGTAACATCGAACGGTTTTTATGAAGCAGTTGTGGATCCGGCTGAATTTACAGGTAATATTACCATGAGAATCAGAAATGCCGGAGATAAGGTTTTACAGCTGTTTAAGGATTATCCTACATGTCTGGTAGTAAAACGTGATTGCACGATGGTATATGACAGTTTGCTTGATGAGATAAACGGAGCAAAAGATGCGATGACTATTGAGACAATACTCGGTGTTTATCTTAATTCAAGTGATTTCAACATAACAGAGCTTGACAGCAAAAGATACTCAATGATGAATAATACTACTGTATTTGCCGAAGAATTTGTTTCAAAGCAATTTGAAAGTTTTTCTGAGTTTAAGAGTGTTTTTGACGCAGCACTTGAGAAATACGTGTCGGCAACTGTAATCAGTCCGGAGTGGTATGCACTGCATGCGGCTAATCAGGTTGATACAAGAAAAGGAGTAATTTCGCAATTCTCTATAAAGAATAACAATAATCAGGGCGCGTTGTTTGGTTACGATTTCAGCAATGTAAGCAAAGACACTTTGAGAAGTCTTGTGCTAAAAATAAGGAATAAAGAAGCGAACAGTTTAAGTAATACTGATGTTAATGTGGCATATGAAGCTGTTCCTGAATATCCTATGACTATTGATTTTTCAACGAGCGGCGGATATTCAACTACCGGTCAGGATTATCATACTAAAATTTATACAAATGTGATAAACAGGCTTACACCGGTAAATGTATTCACTCTTCCGAATGAGGCAGATGCGTATTTTACGGGAGCGCTTGCGTATAATGTAATGTCTGATTTAATTTCAGCTAACAATCAAAAGTTAATGATAAGATTGTCAAGAAACGTTAATGAACAGGTAACAATTTATCCGGATGTTGAGATAATTGCGTACAACGATTTAACAGGAATTTATGCAGAGCTTGGTGAAATTTTAAGCGGAGATGCTGATAAAAATAAAATCAAGAGTTGGGTAGAGGCAAACGGTGCTTCGATTGGAATTGACAAAAATGCACTTTATAATTTAGACGGAGTTTACGCAGCGCTTGCGGGTAATGCATATGCGGATACCGAAGCTTTGGCAAATGCATTTAACGAAGAAGTTGAAAAATTCATGATAGACAGATTTATTGAAGTTGAGAACGAAATTTCAAGAGCTGATGGTGGTCAGATTTTCAGATTCTACAAAAATTCACTTCCGGTAGCTAACGGAAACGGATGGAATAACTTGATATTATCGTTCCCGCTTGCTGCAAATGCGTATATTAAGGATATTGCTTATGTTAATACATTAGGTTGGACAGTAAGTGCAAATAAAAAATTTAATGTAATAAGCTATACGACACAATCAATTCCTGCACTTCCGGTTGCAGAGCCTTCTAAAAATGGTACGGATCTCAACAATACCGATACAACAGGAATATATTCTGCTTGGAAGGATTATTATTCAAAGTTTACTAATTTAAGCGGAATAAGTTATGTATTCAATGAGGAAGGTGCGGTAGGAGCAGAAGCAGTTGTTGATTTGGGCGATGATGTACTAAATGCAGTGCAGGCTGATGTTTCACAGCTGAATATCACAGTATCTTCTGACACAAATCTTCAGTTGAATAGTGTATATGATACAAGCGGAACAAAAATACCGGCAAGACTTAAAATCACATATGATTCAACTGCTATAACAGCAATGCTTACAGATGCAGTAAATAATGCTGAAAGCAGCTCAGAAGTATTGGAAGCAATTTCAGAGTTTGGATTTGTTCTTCCAGAGTATGAATGGTTTAATACACTTAGCGATGAAGCTAAGCTTTCGGCTGCAGCCACTGTTTTTGAAAACAAGGATTACAATGATGATAAAGAAATATCTGCAGTTTTGAATTTAGTTAAATTAGATGACGGAAATACATTTATAATCACAGATGTAAAAGTTAATGAAAGCGGAAAAGCGACATCTGCATCTGTTACAAAGCTTAATGCTTACAGCGGAAGTGTTGTTATCTGTTCAGTATATTACAACAATAATCAGATGGTATATGTAGGTGTTGCAGAGCCGGGACAGGAACCTGCAACGGTTGGTGATTCGTCTGATGTAACTTTAAAAGCGGAGTATAGCGGAGATTTTGATGAAGTAAAAGTATTTGTTTTAGAATCACTTACAACAATCAAGCCGCTCGCAAAGTCGTTTGTAAAATAATAAAATAATAAAATAGTATATGAAAAAAGCGGAACATTTTAATATACGGCTAAGCCTTAGTATGAGAGTGTTCCGCTTTTTTAAAAGGAATTTTGATATGAAAATTTTTAGAAAAATAATAGCGTTAGCGTTAGTCACATGTAGCTTTGTTTATCCGGTCAAAGCTGAAGAGTCAGTTGGATATGAAAAGAATTTAGTGAATGTTGACATTTGGGAAATAGTTGGAAAATCTGAAAATGATTATTTAAAAAATGAAGGGAATGCTCTTATTTACTACGATAACGGAGCGGCATACAATAATGCTGAAAATTCCGGTTTTACAGTATATCATGATTTTAAAAAGCCTTTAAAAGGCGATGTTTCTGTAAGTTTTAAAATCAAAGCTGATAAAATAACTGATTTTCAGGGAATAAAATTTTTAAGTAATTCCATAAAGGGTGTACAGGCAAATGCTTGGGCATCTTTACTTACAAATCAGATTATGCAATTACAATTTTCAGGGAAGATATGGGCACATACCGGAATGTCTGATTCAATTATAAACGGATATAACTGGTCTTCAGATTATTGGTATAATTTTGATTTGACATTTCATTTAACCGGAACTTATGAGAATAATACTGTCGATATAAGAATATCAAATGATGCTTCTGATTACTTGAAGATAGATGATTGTTTCACGAATATTCCGATATCCGGTGGAGGCGTTCTGGAAAGTATAGTAATTTGTACTAATAAGGACCGCAAAGGTTCAACTGAAAATACAATGATGATAAAGGATTTTGTTGTTTCATCATCAGAAAAACCGTCAGCGGACAATAAAATTCATACTATAACTCTCGACGGGCGTTCAAGACAGACGTTTTCAGGATTCGCAATTAATGCCGGAGATTCAATGGATATTCATTCTGATGAGGCTACAAAGATTGAAATATACGATAAAATTTTCCGCGATTTATCTGTAAACAGCATAAGAATATGGATGAGCATGGGCGTGTATATGCAAAAGGATGAAAATGGTGAAATAGTGTATGATCTGAACGGTAATGATGAGTCGCTCGGAGAAGCATTCAAGCATATGCCGAATTTTGAGAATGTATATTTTTCGTCAGATACTACGATATTTGATATTGCAAAGAGATATGGAATAACAGAAATTCTTCTTGCTCCGTCCGGACAGCACAAGGACGGATATAAAGTTCCTGCATGGATGCGTGGCGAGGTGAATGATCCTTATACCGGTCAGATTGTTTCTGATAAACTTTTGCCTGAATATGCGGAAATTTATGCAGAAGGCTTAGCGAGAATGATACATGATATGCTTACGGAGTACGGAGTGAGAGTAACTGCAACAAGTATATTCAATGAACTCGGCGGATGCATAACAGACCGGGAGATTTTGACTATCGTAAAGACTTTACGACGTGAGCTTGATGAAAGAGAGCTCGGCTATGTGAAAATATTAGCTCCGGAATATTCAACAAATTCGTTGAGCAATTTGCATCGGTTTATGGAATATGCCGTAAACGATGAAGAGGCTTGGGATGCAATGTATGGAATTGCAAATCATTGTTACAGCTGTGCAATAGGAAAGAAAGAGGCTGATTTTTTACTTAAGAATCCAAAACCGTTATGGATGACAGAGCTTTGTGAAGAAGGAGAGCTTACAGAGGGAGGTTATTCCGAAAGTTCTCATACTGCGGGAATTTTCCTCAATGATTTAAATCATATGGTAACAGATTGGTACTATTTCATTGGAGCCGGCGCAGTTCACGAAGACAGATTGTTTTCGGTAGGTGCAGATTTAATATACACAACGTATGCCGCACCGTCAAATGTATCTCCGGCGAGTGAGAGAATATATTATGACGGATATACAGTAAGACCTGTTTATTATTATATAAAGCAGATAATAGATGCTTTTGATACCGGTGCAAATATGATGCTTTGTACATCAAGCCGTGAGGGTGAAATGGAAATTGATGATTATCATGACAATAAACTTTATGCATCGGCAGGAGTAAATCCCGACGGAACTTTATCAATTGCAGTACTGAATAATACTTCAACAGATGTACAGAATAGTCAGTTTGAACGTGGCGGAGTAAAAAGATTGTCCGATGAGAACATTACTGTAAATATTGATATTTCAGATGTTACGGGAGAATATACGGAATTTGAGTGTATTTCAACATCTCCCGATGGCTATGTGGTAAATAAAGGGACTGTAAATGCCGAAAATTCGGTTATTAAAATTTCGCTGAAGCCCTGTGAATTATTGACTTTTAGAAGTACAGTACCAGTGCGATGTAAATTTGAAACAGGCGTTGATAAAAATACAAGAAATGTGTATGTAGAGGGAAAACTTGATAAGCCCTATAACACTGCACGTGAAGTAATGGTTATGTTGGCAAAGAAGGATGAGAACGGACAAACATCCGATATAGCGTATTTGGGCAGCACATATCCCGATGCAAACGGAAATTATTCTCTAAAATTCAATTTACCGCAGATTTCGTTTGAGAACAGAATACTAAATGACTATAAAATATATACGTACCATAATGAAAAGAATGTAAATGACAGTATTGTTAAATTAAATTCAGATGGTGTACTTTCGGTTGAATATGAAATTTTTAATTTTGAAAAATTTCGTGCAAGTATTTCGAATAAATACGGTAATGACGAAAAATATAAGATTACAATTGCATTTTATGATGAAAGTGACAGGTTAATCAGCTGTAAGATAGGTGAAGAAAAAAATATATATTATGAAAATTTCGGAAACGGATATGAACAGAAAATTTTAATGCAATATAATGCACCTGAATCAGCAAATAAAGTAAAAGTACTGATATGGGGCGGAGAATTCGGTAATACGCCGTTGGCAAGATATAAGATGATAATAAGATAGAGAAAGGAAGTTGTTATGTTTAAGAAATTTAAAACTCTTACGGCATTAATTATAAGTGCAGCGTTAATCTTGCCTGTAGTTTCGGCTTTTGCTGAAACTGAGGGAGCTGATACGTCAGCATCTTATGATGAAACTGCAGGAGATATTACGGTATTAAAAGAACTTGGTATGTTAAAAGGTGATGAAGAGGGAAATCTTAATCTTGAGCAGGTTTTGAAAAGATCTGATTTTGCGTTTCTTATTCACAGAATGCATAACATTCCCGATCCTGAAAATATCGGGGATGTAATAAGCTTTGTATACGACCATGGTTATATGGTGGGAGATACTGTTGAGTTTCGGCCGGACGATGAAGTAACATATGCTGAGGCCGTAACAGCTCTTATAAAAACGCTTGGTTATGGTGCAATAGCCGAGAGAAATGGCGGTTATCCGACAGGATATATAACAAAGGCCGCAGAGCTCGGCATAACAGACACCTTAGAACGTATTTCCGGAGATACTCCGGTTTCAAGAGGATATGCGGTAAGGCTTATCTTTAATGCAATGCGTGCCGATTTGCCGGATAGCTATATAGATCCTGAAATGAACATAGTTCCCGTAGAGGGAAAAACAATGTTTTCTACATACTATGATGTAAATGAATATTCGGGACAGATAAATGCAAATGAGTATTCGGTACTTTACGGAAGCTCAGTTCCGAAAGAAAATCAGGTTTCGGTTTCAGATATTGTATATAATGTCGGAAAGACAGATATATCCGATTATCTTGGTTATTATGTAGATTATATTTGTAAGCTTAACTCTTCAGACGGTACAAGCACAATTCTTACATATGAATTAACAAAAGGCAAAAATCATACACTTACTATTGACGCAGATGATATTGAAGATGTAAATGATGCAAATATAACTTATTATGAAGACGATAAATTACGCCGTGAGGACAACAATATCAGCACAATTGTGTATAACGGAAAAGTTGAGGAGCTTGATTTTGACTTATTAAAGCCGGATGAGGGAAGAATAACCCTTATGGGCACATCTGATGGCGAATACAAATATGCGTTTGTAGAAGATGTTAAAACATATGTTGCAAGAAGAGCGGTGCTTAGTGAAAATCTGATTTTCGATAAGCTCGGAAAAGAGCCACTTAAGGTTGATGAAACGGATAAGGATATTTTAATGACGATTTCAGATACCGGCGAGAAGGTTCAGTTGGATGCTGTTGAGGAAAATGATGTTTTAAGTGTAAGAGAAAGCCTTGACGGAGAATTTATAAACATAACTGTATTTAAAGATTATACTTATACGGGGATTTTGAACGGAACAACCGGCGAAGGTGACTATATAATAGATGGCTTCGAGGTTGAGGCGTCATATGCTTTAACGGATGCGATAGATAAAGGAGCAGATCTTGAAGAATTAAAGTTTAATAAACGGTATAAGTTCTATCTTAACGAATTTGATAAGATTGTGTATTATATAAATTCCGAAGAAGAGGCTGTTGGTTATGCATATCTTCTAAATATGTGGCTTGATGAGGATGGAGAAGAAATTGTAAAGGCAAGAATTTTTAATTCTATGGGAAAAGTTCAGGAGCTTGAGCTTGCGGACAAAACAATTCTTAACAACTCAGGAATAGTGGATAACACAGATGTCCTTGCATTTTTAGGCGGACAGGGAAATGTTAAGCAACAGTTTATATATTATGAAACAAATGCCGGAGGCTTTTTAAAAACCTTAAAAACTGCAGTTTCAGGATTAAACGACGATGAATTTTCCATAGATTATGATTGTAATATGGAAGAAGATAAGCAACTTACTTTTTACGGTGATACTTTCGGACACCGTTATACAATTTCGGGAAAAGGTATAATATTCTGGAAAAACCCTGATGTTGCGGGCGAAAGACTTACCGAAAGAGATATAAAAACTGTAACGCTCACGGATATTCAGACTCAGACCAGATACTATGCAGATGTATATGATTCCACACCGATGGGTGAAGCGGATATGATAGTCATTACTCAGGAACTGCACTCAACGCTCGAGGAGCTTACTGCCGGATATATGGTTATAAATACAATAGGCAAAGCTGTGGATTCGGAAGATGAGGTTTTATACAGAGTAAACGGGTTTACACGTGACGGAGAACAAACACTTTTCTTTGACGAAAATGCAGAAATAGCAATGCAAACGCCTCCAAATCAGGGTAACCATACGATTCCTTACGAATACTATGATAAGATTTCATCAGTAACTGATTTAAAACCGGGAGATGTTATAAGATTTGTTACGGATTCTACCGGAAAAATTAACTTGTATGCACCGATGTTCCTGTCGCCTTACGGTCATCCGGAGCTTACATATGAAGATGATGAATATATTGATACGGAGTCAAGCCACTATGCAGCAGGCTGGACCAGTTGGTGTCATATGTATGACATTAATGATAAATATATTTCATTTAAGTCTACACGAGTTGCAGCTCCAAATTCAAATGGTGAAAAGGTAAATACTGTATTTAAAAGAGATTCGAGAACTCCGATATGCCTGTATGACAGCGAAGAAGAAACTGTCACACAGATAGGCTATGACGATATAATCACGCTTAATCAGTCTGAAACAGCGGCTGACAAGATGCTGATAAGAGTGTATCAGGGAGTTGTAAGATTTGTAGTAATATACAGATAATGAGTAATTTTTGAAAGGAGGCGCAAAAATGGCATTATTTAAAGGTAGGCTTATACCGGGAATAATAACGCTGTCTGTGCTTGTGTCATCGCTTCCGCAGGCGTTTGCCGGGGAAACAGCTGAAGACGATATGTATATCACTATTGATGATATTCCAAAGGTCAGAGAACATACAGCGTTTGAATATGAAAAAGAGACTGTAAATTTAAAAGACGGACTCTTAGCGTCGTTCGGATTTAATGAAGACGATGGTGCGACAGAGTCTTATGACTCGGTAAATAATATAAAAGCCACAATGGTTGCAGGGCTTCCGGGATGGTGTACAACGGCAAATGAAAATATTCAGGAATGGGATTATTCAAATGTTAAGCTTGATTACGTAAATCCTGAAACATACATGGGAGCACTGTCTAAAAACGACGGTATGCCGAGATTTACAAAAAGAAAAAACGGAGCTTTTGGTTCATATGTAGGCTTTTATAATATTGGTACCGGAATTGAGATTGAGGAAAATGATAAAATTCCGGCGGCAAATAATGATGAGTATTCGATTTCTTTCTGGGTCAAAGGAGAAGCTTCTGCTATTCGTCAGAATAAAGTAGTTTACGAAGAGCGCGGAAAGGGAAAATCATATATTAAATTTATTGCTGCAGAAAGGGATATGCCGGAGTATCATTATTACGAGGGCGGATATTTAAGAGTAGTAATTGCTGATGAAGCCGGTAATATTATTCTTGATAAAATGACGGAAGGTTATCCGTTTGACTTATCATGGAATATGGTAACTTTTACGGATAAGAAGGGAGAAGCGGCAGTTTATATAAACGGCGAAAAAGACCCTGTTGATTTTTCCTATGATTATTCTAAAAAGCCGGAATATGTAAAATCATATATCGGAACTCCTGAAGATGAGGTTGACGGAACAGAAAACCGAGGTGCAAACTATTATTACGGTGCAGTGGATGATTTTAATTTCTATAACCGTGTTATAACGCCGGCTGAAATGAAATATCTTTTCTATGAATGCAAAACGGACAGAGTTGCATGGCTGGATTTTGAAGACGGAGTCTCAGATTATGAAAAGAATTTGAGCCTTTCGGGCGAGCCGGAAATAACTGACGGTGTAATAAACAAGGGCTTAAAGCTGTCTTCTTCCTTTGAAGGCAAAAAGCATCCGTCACTTGAATTTGATGAAACCTTTACCGCAATGTTCTGGATAAAGCGTGATTCGGACGGTGAAAACAAAGTAATATCAAGAGGCGATGATTTTGAAATCACAGTCGGAAATGAAGTAAAATTCACTGTTACCGATGATGAGGGCAATAAGACAGAAATTAAAGCTCCGGCACCGGATAAAAACAAGTGGTTTCATGTAGGGGCAGTAGCAAACGGCGAAAAGTTGATACTTTATATCAATGCTGAAAATAAAGCTGAGGCAGAATATAACGGAAGTGTAAAGGTTTCCGGAAATATAAAAGTATCGGACGGTGATAACGTCGGCGTGATTGATGAACTCAGAATTCATAACTACGGCTGCTCCCGGACTGAGATGAAATTAATGCAGGATATGGATCCGTCATATATAAAAAGTACAGCTGACAGGCTATATAATATGATAGATGAAGCTGATTCAAATATGACTGAAATTATAAATGCATATAAAAACGGGCAATACAACCGTATGCTTGAGCTTTTCAGAGACTATTATTTTGAGGTAGTAGACAAGGAAATATTCCCGAATCTTGATGATTCTCTGGCAAATGGTACATGGCTTTGTTATGGATATGATGATGAAAAGGTTCTCTACGGAAGAGGTGAGAGCTATGCTTCGTTTGATGATATAGGCGAGTTCGGAGATATTAACTGGGAATACGGTGCTTTTCGCGAAATTGAGCAATATCATCATATGACTGTTGAATATTGGCAATGGTCATTGGAGCAGATGGAAAATCTGACGTTTAAAATGTTTGTTTCCTTTGGTCAGGAGGAGTATTTAGAACGTTTTGCAAAATTTGTGAGAGACCTGTCTATGCACAGATATGATATGCTTATATCAAACAGAGCAGAATGGAATGCGGTAGGTTTTCAGCAGCCACTTCATCCGAATTTATCGCAATCGGCTATTAAATATATAAGTACACATCTGCTTTATTTTATAAAGGTACATCCCGAATATGCAAAGAGATATTTTACGCCAACAATTCTTGTTGAGTGTCTGGAAGAAACATCTACAAGATATGCGCCGGATTTATTGAATGTTTCGGCATTTGGAAATCACGAGGTGGACAGTATATCTTACGGAGCAGAATTTGCACTCAGATTTAAGGGCTTGAAATTCGGAAATACAGTTTATGATAAGGCTATGGACTATGTAAGAAGATTTCAAAACGGTGAATTTATGAAAGACGGTACAGGTATTGAGGCAACCTGGCACTATGCGATTGCTTTACCGAAAAAATTCAGTGCCATGTATGATATGTTTAAAGGTTTAAATTACGGCGATTATAATATGTCTATTCTGAAAAATCAGGTCACACAGCGTTCGCGTATGATAGGCTGTCATGTGTTGCCGTATGGCGACAGCTTTATAGGGATAGGCTCAAGTGCCGGATCGGGTCTTTGGGGAAATGCTTCCGGATACGATACTGAGGTTAATGACCGGTTTGTTCTTCTTCAGGACAGCGTGCTTAAAACTTCGCTAGGAAAAACCGATCCTCTTTTAAAACAGCTTGAAAACGTAGTGAAAAATGACGGAGAATATCCGGCATTCACTAGTATGACATTCCCGTATGTAGGAAATTCGCTTCTCAGAAGCGGATGGGAGGATGACGATAGTTTGTTATTCTTAGTCGGCAGTGAGTACAGGCAGAAAGAATGCTCGGATAAGCTTTCGGTTCAGCTGGCATCAAAGGGCAGACTGCTACTCGGCCGTGCCGGACATTCGCAGGGAAATTCAGCGTTGGGAATTCAGGGAAGCTATGCATATACTTCTATTGGCAATAATACTGTGAATGTGGATGATTGTATTCATGCGGTACCTGATATGTATCAGGAAAATTATCGCAATGAACCTATGCCGTATCGGTTTTTAACTACCGAAAACTTCGATTTTACAGAGGGTGTTTATGATTCCGGTTATTATGATTATAAAAACTATATAGAAGAATCGACAGCGCAGAATAATATATATCAGCCAAATCTTGAGAAGAAGGCAAAGGATGTGAGCCATCAGCGACAGGTTATATCGGTAAGAGATAAGGATTTTTATATTGTTTTAGACAGAATGACTGCAGATGAGTCTCATAAATATCATCAGGAATGGCATGTTCCTTCTATTTTTGCCGAAGAAGATGTTGAAGTATCGGATGACGGCTTTATAACAAAGGATGATACCGGAGCAAATGTTGCATTGTATCAGTTTTATAACAGACCTCTTACTCATGAAAAATACTATGGGTATGTAAATGAAGATGAGACTCTGGCACGAGGCTGGGAAATGCGTTTGTATTCCGGAGAATGGGATAAATCAACAGATGTAAGATTTACCTTTGAGTCAGAGGGAAATACAGTTTTAGCAACGGTTATAACTCCGCTTGAAAATACTTCTGAGATTGTGAAGTCTAAAAAGAATATAGCAAACGGTTCTGTTCAGGGATTCGAGATAGAGCTTACGGACGGAACGGTTATAAGTCTTTTAACATCATATAATACAGCCTCACTTTCTCTTGACGGAGTGAATGCAAATGCAAAAACTCTTCTTACTGTAAAGGAAAGCGGAAAGCCTGTAAAGGGAATTGTTTTAGATACTTCAAGCTGTGATATAAATGGAGAAAGCATAGATTGCCGCTATCGTAACAGCTATGAGTTTGTTTGCGGTGATTCTTTGGAGCTTACCCCTATTACAATACCTCAGACCTTTAAATGGGTAGAAGAAAACGGAAACTTAGTTCCCAAATACGAAAATATAGATTTAAGTGAGCTTAAATAACAGGAGGGAAATATTTGTGAAAAAATATATACAAAAAATATCCGGAAGTGTCATATCTCTCTCAATTGCCGCCGGCTGTATAACTACAGCCGGAGCGGCAGGTGTGGAGCATAATCTGGACAGCTATTACAATTCAGGCGTTGGTACGTATATTTATGAAGCAAGTACAAACGCTCCGTTTAATGGCGCATATGTTACTGAAAAAGACGGAGAGCTTTGCGTAAGGGTTGAATATGCCGCTCCCGGTGACCGCGGAAGAACTGGCAATACCAATACCGGTCGTCAGATTGTTAATAATGGTACAAATACTTCAAGGTATGCAAAAGGTATAATTAAGTCAGAGCTTGAAATTCTTCACGTGGGCGACAAGACGGGAACGGACTGTGCGGCAACTTCATTGGGATTTGTCGGAAGTGACGGCACACAAGCTACTAATTATGGCGGAAGAATATATGCCACAAAAATATCATCTATGTCAAACAAAGAGTTGAAAGATGCGAACGGTCAGTTTTACAGTATAGGCGATGACTGGGCAAGTGTTGCGTTTATAGTAAACACTGAAAAATTTACAGAGATGACATATTTAAATGATGCAGTTATTCAGGCTGAATCTCCGTATGGTGCAGATATTAAGCTTGGAATGAGAACCTGGTTTTTTGCAGCGTTTGGAAGACCTGCAGCATCGACATCAGATTATTATATTAAAAATTACACAATTACAAGCTATGATTGCGAAGCGGATATCGAAGTTGCAATAGCGGACGCTGAGAGTGCAATGACTCAGTTGGATATAGATATTGCAAAAATGGTAGCAGAGCAGTATTCGCCGGAGGAAGATAAGGCAGGATATTTAGCACGTATTGAGGTACTTCAGAATACTTTGAACAGCTCATCATCGCTTGATTCATTATCTTTTGATTATGGCGAAATGTCACCGGAGTTTTCATCGGATGTGACAGACTATACGGTTACTGTACCATACGGCTCTGTGGATGTGCCTGTGGTAAATGTAAAGGCGTCTTCGCCGGTAGCAACAGTAGACGTAATACCGGCATCGGATTTGAGCGGTCAAACACTGATTATAGTTACTTCAAAAGACGGAACAAATTCTACAGTATACACTATAAATTATGTAATTGCAAAGAATACAGATGCGGGAATTTATCAGATTACATCACAGGGCGGAACTATTTCTCCGGCGGTTGAAAGCAACGTTTTGGAGTATTTCTTAAATGTTCCGTATGGCACAACCCAAACACCGGATGTAAATATTGTGATGAATGACAGCAATGCTTTATATGATATAACCTATCCGGAGGGAATTGGAGATATTATCATAAACACAACAGCAGATAACGGTACAGATAAGCTTACGTATGTAATTCATACAAATGTAATGCCGCCGTTTACTGTGGGAAATATAGAATTATCAGGTACAGCTGATTCGACAGTTACAGCTGATGTAATAAAAGACAGCGGCTATAACGGTGCGTATGACATATCTGTAGTTTTATACAGGGAAAGCGGAAACGGAATTATTCCGGTCGTTGCAAAGAATTTTCAGTATGAAGCCGGGGAGTCTCCTGAGAGCCCATTTGTGGCAGAATTTTCGGGTGTGGCAAATTCGGCAGGCTTAAAAGTACAGATTTATACTGTTATTTCAACTCCGACAAAGAGTGAAGATATTACAATTACTCTTGATAACCCGATTGCTGACCACGGCGTGGCGGTGAAGGTCGATGCAGGAAGCCTCACAGGAAAAACAGCATATATACGCATATTAAATCCTCAGGGCGAGCTTATGTATATGACTGAGAAGGACACAGCAGAGGGTGCTGTATCGGAAAAAATAGTTATTCCTGAAGAGACGGTGTGGAGTAACGGCATTTACACAGTAGAAACAGAGAGCGGCGGTGTATTTAACACAACAAATCTTGATGTAAGACCGTTTTCTTCTGATACTTCTGTAAAGAATATACAACTGTCTGCCGGAAAAGCAGAACTCGTTTCTGACGGCGTATATGATATTAGTGTAGAATACGGAGTTTCAAAGGTTCCGACACTTACAGCTGAGCTTACAGATAAAAATGCATCGTATGAATATACTGCGTGTGAGTCGGTTCCGGGTATCGGTGCGATGAAGGTTACCGCTGAAGACGGAACGGTAAAGGAATATACTTTGAACTTTGTATGGAGCAAAGATTCGGCATATCTTAAGGAGCTTTCGGCAGTTGGGGCAACATTTACACAGCCTTTTGATAAAAACGTATTCAGTTATACTGCAACTCTCCCGGCAGGATCAAAGGGGATTCCGGAGATTAATGCGGTAGCTGAAGACCCGGCGGCAAGTGTTAATATTTCAAAGTCGAATAACGCAGCCGGCAGTGCAACAATTGCGGTAATATCGCAAGATGGCACAAAGACCAATACATATACTATAAAATTCACGGTGAAAAACAGCTATTCCGGCGGCGGTGGAGGAAGCAGCAGCGGTGGCGGAGGCGGCGGTTCTTACTCGGGCGGCAGCGTTGTTTCAAATATAGTTAATGCCGAGACAAATCAGGATGAAGATGCCGGAACTGAAAATGAACCGCAGGATGTAAAGAGTGCATTTGACGATATTAAAGGTCATTGGGCAGAAGCTGATATAGCCTATATGAAAGAAAACGGCTATGTAAGCGGCAAAGATGAAAATAACTTTGAGCCGGATTCGTTTATTACAAGAGCGGAATTTTGTGCTCTGGTTGTGAGGGTTATGAAACTTCAGGAATCAGATGAGGCAAAGACTTTTAATGACGTGGCTGATAATGCATGGTACCATAGTGATGTTTCGGTAGCTTCATCAAATGGTATAGTTAACGGTTTTGAAGGAGCATTCAGACCGGAGGATACAGTAACACGTGAGGAAATGGCGTGCATGATTTATAATGCATATAAGCTTAACAATGATTATGAAGTGTCAGAAGAAACGTCAGAGTTTTCAGATGCAGACAGTATAAGCGAATGGGCTTTGGGTGCAATTTCTGCCGTAAAAGGCTTAGGTTTAATTACCGGAGTAACTGAAACGGAATTTGCACCAAAGCAAAACGCAACAAGAGCTCAGACGGCAGTAATATTAAAAAGACTGCTTGCAATTATTGGATAAACATTGAGTTAACAGAAAGGAACGAAAAAATGAAAAATCTAAAAAAAATAACAGCAATTATAACCGCATTCGCGGCAATGTTTTCCGTTACCTCCTGTGGTAAAAAGGAAGATGCTTCATCAGGCGGTGAAAAAATTACATTAAAATATGTAATGGCTGGACCGGGTATTCAGGCGGATTCACAGAAGGTATGGAAGACTTTTAATGAAAAGCTTCAGGAAAAGCTTCCGAATGTAGAAGTTGAATTTGAAGTTTTTCCGATGGCTGACTATAAACAACAGTTTATGCTGATGCAGACAGGCCGGGAAAAGATGGATATAGTAAATACATACGGACTGAATTTTGCAGACGAAGTAAGAAAGAAGACTTTTAAACCCCTTGACGAACTGTTAAACACACATGGTGCAGAGGTAAAAGAAGCACTTCCGGAATGGCTCTGGGACTATGGTAAGGTTAACGGTGAAATGTATGCAGTGCCAAGCTATCAGATGATGGCGGTTCAGTATGCATTCAAAACTCATAAAGAACTTGCCGATAAATACCTTGATAAGGAAAGATTAGAGAAAGCGTTATACAGCTCTGAGCATATAACCGGTGAAGTATGGGTAGTTCTTGAGGAATATCTTGCAAAGCTGAAGGAAAATGGTGAACTGAGACTTGGTGCAAATCATTGGTTGAATGACAAGGGAACCGAGACGATTACCGGCAGATTTTCAATTAAGGTTGATGATCCGGAATGCAAAGTATCATATGATTTTATGAGTGAAAAAATGAAAGAGTATTATGCATTAATGGCCGATTGGTATCAAAAAGGCTATATCCGTCCGGATTCACTCAGTGCTACGGATGTGGACGAGAAAAAAGGAAAAGAGGACGGATATACACTCTGGACAGATTTTGATAACTATGGCGGCGCAGAGGTGGATAAAATTAAATATGGATTTGAAGTTTACAGTATCCCTGTGAGTGACAAATATTATATCCCATATACAAATGCGGCGGCAGGTACAGCTATAATGAACACGTGTGAGAATGCGGAAGCTGCAATGCAGGTTATAAACCTTCTCCAGACGGATAAGGAACTGTACAATCTTCTTGTATGGGGCGTTGAAGGCGACCACTACACTGTTATGGAGGATGGCAGAATTCAGACTGAATATGACGGTCAGGCTACATCGAATGCAAGATACGGTTTGTTTAAGTGGATTATAGGAAATACATCGCTTTCATATGAAACACAGTCGGATTTACCGGGAACAAATGACCATACATTTAATGTAGTAAATAAATCTGATTTCAGATCAAAGCTTATAGGATTTATTCCTGATACTACAAACATCGCAACACAAATTGCACAGCTTGACTCTATTAAGGGTGAATATATGGGAAGCTTGCAGAGCGGTGCTCTTGAAAACTGGGAAGAAGTATATAATGAATGGGTAGGAAAGATGGAAAAAGCAAAGTATAAAGAGGTAGAAGCCGAACTGCAAAAGCAGGTAGATGAATTCTTAGCGGCTAAAGGTAAATAATTAAAAACACAAGTCATTGAATGCACAAGTATCTCAATGACTTGTGTTTTTTGTGAAATTTGTTTAAAATTTATCAATCTTCACAGAAATTTTGATAAAAATGAGAAAAAACATAAAAAAGTTGTAATTAATATTGACTAATTGAAAAAAAAGTTATATAATGTAAGGTAATTGAAAGTTTTTTTTCAATATTTGAGAAATATATAATTGTGTTACCAAACACAGAAAGGATGTAATAAAATGAGAGTTTATAATTTTTCAGCAGGACCTTCAATGCTTCCTGTGGAAGTGTTGGAAAAGGCTCAGAAAGAAATGGTTGAGTATGGCACAAGCGGAATGTCCGTTATGGAGATGAGTCACCGTTCAAAGGACTATGAAGAGATAATTCAGGGTGCAGAATCACTCGTTCGTGAGCTTATGAATGTACCGGACAATTACAAAGTATTGTTCTTACAAGGCGGCGGTTCCAGCCAGTTTACAATGGTTCCTATGAATCTTGCAACAAAGAATAAGAAAGCTGATTACGTTATAACAGGTCAGTGGGCAAAGAAGGCTGCACAGGAAGCTGAGCGTTACATAACAGTAAATAAGGTTGCAAGTTCGGCTGATAAGACATTCTCATATATTCCGGAGCTTGATAAGTCTAAGTTCAGCCCGGACGCTGATTATTTCTATATCTGCTACAACAACACAATTTACGGAACAAGATTCACAGAGCTTCCTGAAACAGATGCAGTTTTAGTTGCTGATATATCTTCATGCGTAATGAGTGAAGAAATAGATGTTTCAAAGTTTGGACTTCTTTTTGCAGGCGCTCAGAAGAACCTCGGACCTGCCGGCGTTACACTCGTAATCGTGAGAGAAGATTTAATCGAGGATTGCATGGATATTACTCCTACAATGTTCCAGTATAAAATTCACGCTGATAATGATTCATTATACAACACACCGCCTACATACGGTATATACGTTCTTAAGCTCGTTCTTGAGTGGATTAAGGAAATGGGCGGAGTTGCTGAGCTTCAGAAGGTGAACGAACAAAAAGCTAAGATTCTTTACGATTTCCTTGACAGCTCAGAAATGTTTAAGGGTACTGTTGAGAAGAAGGACCGTTCTCTTATGAACATTCCGTTCGTAACAGGAAATGATGAACTCGACGCTAAGTTTGTAAAGGAAAGTAAAGCTGCAGGTTTTGTTAACCTTAAAGGACACAGAAGTGTTGGCGGCATGAGAGCAAGCATATACAATGCAATGCCGGTTGAAGGTGTTGAAAAGCTTGTTGAGTTCATGAAGAAATTCGAAGCTGAAAACAAATAATTATTGAGAGGATAGATTAAGATGTTTAATATTTTAACATTAAATAAAATTGCAAAATGCGGTCTTGATTGTCTTGATCCTGAAAAGTTCACGGTAACAGATCAGGTGAGTGATGATTGCGATGGAATAATTTTGAGAAGCTTTTCAATGCATGAAATGGATCTTCCAAAGAATTTAAAGGGAGTTGCAAGAGCAGGTGCGGGTACAAACAATATTCCGATTCCGAAATGTACAGAAAAGGGTATTGTAGTATTCAACAGTCCCGGTGCTAATGCAAATGCTGTTAAAGAGCTTGTTATAGCAGGTCTTTTGATGGCTTCAAGAAATATAACAGGCGGTATTGCATGGGCAAACACGCTTACAGGCGATGATGTTGCAAAGCAAGTTGAAAAAGGTAAGTCTGCTTTTGGCGGATGTGAAATAAAAGGAAAGACTTTAGGCGTTATAGGTCTTGGAGCAATAGGCGTTTTAGTTGCAAATGCCGCAGAGGCTCTTGGTATGAACGTAATAGGCTTCGACCCGTATCTTTCAATTAATGCCGCATGGAATCTTAACAGTACTGTTAAAAAGGCAAACAGTGTAGAGGAAGTATATGCTGAGGCTGATTATATAACACTTCATTTACCGCTTACAGACGATACTAAGGGTATGGTTAATGCTGATACAATTGCATTGATGAAAGACGGCGTGAAGATATTAAACTTCGCAAGAGGTGAGCTTGTTGACAATTCTGCATTAAAAGCTGCAATTGCCGACAATAAAGTTTCAAGCTATGTTGTAGACTTCCCGAATGCTGAGGTTTTAAACTGCGAAGGAATAGTTCCGATTCCGCATCTTGGTGCATCAACAGAAGAATCGGAAGACAACTGTGCAATAATGGCATCGGAAGAGCTTGCTGAGTTCCTTACAACAGGAAATATAACAAATTCTGTAAACTTCCCGAATTGTTCGCTTGCTTTAGGTTCAAAAGGAAGAGTTGCAGTTGCTCATAAAAATGTTCCGAATATGATCAGCGGATGTACATCAGTGATATCAGAAGGCGGAATTAATATTTCAGATATGATAAACAAGAGTAAGGGCGATGTTGCTTACTCAATATTTAATACTGATAACAGCATAACTCCTGAAGTAGAAGCAAAGCTTGCAGCTATTGACGGTGTACTCAGTGTAAGAGTTATATACTAAAAAAAACGGCTCTCCGCAATTTATTTGCGGGGAGCTTTTACATATTACAATTTAATAAAAAATTCCAAAAGGTATTGACAAAAATATTAAAAAGGTGTATAATAATAAAATATAAGGGCGAAAAAGCTTGGATTCAGATAAATATATAGTTTTTACGATAACTGCAATTTTGAATGGGCGGTTATTTTGCTTTTTTGCGTAAAGAAATATTTCACAAAAGGAGCGGCATGGCGTTTATGAACGGGAAAATTGGTTTTGATAATGACAAATATATAAAAATGCAGTCGGAGCATATCGGGGAACGAGTGCTCAAATTTGGCGACAAGCTTTATCTTGAGCTCGGAGGAAAGCTTTTTGATGATTATCATGCGTCCCGCGTGTTGCCCGGTTTTGAACCCGACAGTAAAATTAAAATGCTCATGCATCTTGCGGACAAGCTTGAAACGGTTATTGTTATAAGCGCAAAAGATATTGTGAAAAACAAAGTCAGAAGCGACTATAATATAACATATGACCTCGATACAATAAGACTTATCAACGCTTTTAAAAGTCTTGGGTTAATGGTAGGAAGTGTTGTTATAACTCAGTACAGCGGTGAAGCTGCGGCGGATGTTTTTAAAAAGCGTCTTGAGAATATGGGGATAAAGGTTTTCTTGCATTATCCCATCGAAGGCTATCCGTCAAACGTTGAGCTTATAGTAAGCGATGATGGATATGGTAAAAACGAATATATAGAAACGACCAGACCGATAGTTGTAGTAACGGCGCCCGGTCCGGGAAGCGGAAAAATGGCAACCTGTCTTTCTCAGCTTTATCATGAGAATAAGCGTGGCGTTAAAGCCGGATATGCAAAATTTGAGACATTCCCTGTATGGAATTTACCGCTTAAGCATGACGTAAACCTTGCTTATGAGGCGGCAACCGTGGATCTTAATGATGTGAATATGATAGACCCGTTCCATCTTGAGGCATATGGTGAAACGACGGTAAACTATAACAGAGATATTGAGGTTTTCCCGGTGCTTAATGCTATTTTTGAAAAGATACTCGGAGAGAGCCCTTATAAATCTCCTACCGACATGGGAGTGAATATGGCCGGAAACTGCATTATAGATGATGATATAGTGAGAAAAGCTTCAAAGGAAGAAATAATCAGAAGATATTATCAGGTTTTGAAAGACAAGATAAACGGAAAGTGTGACGAAGACACCGTTTATAAGATAGAGCTGATAATGAAACAGGCGGAGGTTAGTTGTGATCAGCGTGAGGTTGTTAAGGCAGCCCTGGACAGAGCTGAGGAGACAGAGGATGCAGCTTGTGCAATTCAGCTTGTTGACGGAAGAATTGTCAGCGGAAAAATGTCTTCACTTCTTGGTGCTTCAAGTGCGGCACTTCTTAATGCTTTAAAGCTGATTGCGGGAATTGATGACGAGGTGCATCTTATATCACCCGATGTAATAGAACCTTTGCAAAATCTGAAAATTAACCATTTAGGCAGTAAAAATCCAAGAATTCACATGGACGAAACCCTGATTGCTTTGTCAATCTGTGCGGCAAATGATGATGTTGCAAAAAAAGCGTTGGAGGGACTGAATGCATTAAAGGGTGCAGAAGCTCATTCGTCAGTGATACTTTCTCAGGTGGATGAAACAATATTTAAAAAATTAGGAATTAATCTCACTTGTGAGGCAGTTTATAATAAGTAAAGTGCGGGGCAGAACGTATATATCAAATTTTTTGATGCGTCTGCCTTGTTTTTTTTGAAAATTATGGACTGTTTTCATAAAAAAACAAAAAAATTAGCAAAAAACTATTGATTTTTGAGAAGATATGTAGTATAATAAATGTAATGCAGAATTTTTTTGGAAGGATGATGGAAATGTATATAGGAATTGATTTAGGCGGCACAAATATTGCTGTTGGTCTTGTGGATGAAAATAATAAAATAATTGCTCAGGACTCAACACCGACGTTGGCTGAGCGTGAGTATACCGAGATAGTAAAGGATATGGCTATGCTTTGTAAAAAGGTTACAGAGTCGGCAGACTATACAATGGACGACGTGCTGGGAATTGGTATTGGTAGTCCCGGTAGTATTGACAATGAAAATGGTGTGGTTATATACACAAATAATCTTAATATGAAAAATGCACCGATTGCTGATGAAATGCGTAAATATTTTGATATTCCGGTAAATATTGAAAATGATGCCAATGCAGCAGCATACGGTGAGTACGCTATAAACGGCGGTGGAGTAGACAGCTTTATATTTATTACACTTGGCACAGGCGTTGGCGGTGGAATAGTGCTTGACGGCAAACTTTACCGCGGATTTAACGGTGCCGGTGGAGAGCTTGGACATGTACCTCTTATATATAACGGATATCCCTGTACTTGCGGAAGAAAGGGATGTTGGGAATCGTATGCATCTGTTACGGCACTTATCAGACAAACAAAAGAAGCGATTGAAAAAAATCCTGACAGCTTAATGAAAAAGATTGCTGAAGAGGAAGGCAAGGTAAGCGGTCGCACTGCGTTTATGGCGGCAAAGCAGGGCGATGCGGCAGGTAAGGCGGTAGTAGATCAGTACCTTGAATATGTAGCGGAAGGTATATGCGGAGTTGTTAATACTTTCCAGCCTGAAAGACTTTTAATAGGCGGTGGAATTTCAAAAGAAGGCGACTATATGTTAGAGCCGATAAAGAAGTATGTGCAAAACAATACATATAACAGAGATTTGCCGATAACAAAGATTGAAATAGCAACGCTATTCAATGATGCCGGAATTATTGGTGCGGCATTCGGGGCAAGATAAAGACTAAAAAACAGCATCACTGTTGATGCTGTTTTTTTGATGTAAATCAAACTTTTTTTAAATATTTCTCACGGGTTGCCATTCCGCCTCTTATATGGCGTTCGGCTTTGTTTTCGTCGAGTACGCTGTGAACCTCCTTTGCAAGTTGCGGGTTGATTTTCATAAGTCTTTCTGTGACGTCTTTATGTACAGTGCTTTTTGAAATATGAAAATGCTTTGCCGCAGTGCGAACTGTTGAGTTGTTTTCTATTATATATTCTGCCATCTCAACGGCACGCTGTTCTATGTAGTCTTTCAATTTATTCACCCCACAATTTTTCCTTTTTACTATCCTATGCGACCGGTATTGATATTATGACTGAAAAGGCTTTATGCAAGTAGTGGCATTTCAGCACTAATAGGGGGCAATTTGATACTTTATTGTCGGTTTCAGGGAATGAATATTGACAAAATCCGATTTTTATGCTAAAATTATATAAATATTGTAATTGTATTTTACAATTACCGGAAACATTAGTCTTTGGGGAGGAAAATCACGTATGTACAGCGTTATAGTGGTTGATGATGAGCCGGGTGCTTTAGAAGCGACATCAGAGTTTATATCAAAGGTGAGTGAAGATTTTAGTGTTGTGGGCCGCTTTACTCATGCACAGGAGGCTTTGGATTTTATATCGGTTAATCATACAGATCTTGTAATAACTGATATTAAAATGCCCGGAATGAGCGGACTTGAATTGATTAAATGTATATATGAAAAAAAGCTCAAGTGTACTGTGGTGGTTATCAGCGGATACCGTGATTTTGAGTATGCACGCACAGCACTTAAATACGGCGTGAGAGATTATATGACAAAGCCTGTTAATTTTTCTGAATTTACGCATTTGCTCAAAAAGATAAAGGAAAATCTTGATGCAGAAAATAATCCTGATGAGCTGATAAAATTAAAACAGGAACAGTTTATGGCTGAACTGTATTTCGGAAATCCGGAGCATGAGGTTGTAATGGAACAGTTTTCAAAGCTTGGTTTTTCATATTCTCCGGAAAAGCTTTGCGGATGCGTTATTGAAATGAAGTTTGATGATTTCTTAAAATACAGTACAAAATATGATAAAGAGCAATTTGATACTTTGCTTTACAATATATTTAATGCAGCAATGCCTTGTGATGTTTATGTATTGTCACACAGCGGAAATTCAATGAAGGTTATGGTTATAGCTGAAGATATTGAATGCGATGATTTTTCAAGGATTTATGCCGATGCTGAAAATCTGATGGGAACTTCATTTGTGATTACGAATATGTATAAGTTTGATTCATGGCGTCAGTTGGCGGATGAAAAGGTGTATGCCGATAATAAAGAAGATTGTATGATGCTTCTTATGTCTTATATACAAGAGGGAAATATTACTGCGGCTAACAAGCTTTATAATAACATCGTTGAGCAAAACAGAGGAGATAACGGTGCAGAGAATATGCCGAGCGAAAACAGCACAAGGGCAACTATAGACAGTATAAAGGATTTTGTTGAGAAAAATTATAATCGTGATATTTCAAGAGCTGATGTAGCACAGTATATATACATGAATGAAGCATATATTGGACGTATTTTTAAACAATACATGGGTATATCAATACATGACTATCATATGGATATACGACTGCGAAAGGCTATCGAAATGCTGAGCAACGGCGATAAGATTTCGGTAGTGTGCAAAGCGATAGGATATAGTGATAAGCGTAAGTTTATAAGAAACTTCAAGAGTTATACAGGATATACGCCGAGCGAATATAAAAAGTATGTTTTGAATATGCCCGATTTTGATACGATTTAAGGAGATAATGATATGCTGCGTGAAATTCGTGTGAAAAATAAAAATTTCCGGATTATATGTCTTGTAATGCTCTTTGCTGTGTTTTGTGCCGGAGTTTGGACGTTTTCTCAGAAGTTTAAGGATATACGAGCGGGGTATAGTGATGTTAATGTTCTGATGTCGGAAAACCTGTCAACAGTTTTGGACTCAACCTTTGACGAAATAAATGTTATTGCGGCTAATGTTATTACGGATGATTATGTAAGGAGCTATATTTTTACTCATAACAGTAATGATATATTTGAAAATCTTGTTGCACAGAATACCGTAAAACTCAGCTCATATATAAATCTTAATAAGTATATAGAGTCTATATATATATATTCCGGGCTGAAAAATACGGTATTTACGACAGCGGGTGAAATGAAACTTGAAATTTTTACCGATCCTGATTTTATTCCCGAATTTAAACCCGAAGACGGAAATGCCAAAATTACAGCAAGAGTTGATAAACGTGGCGTTTTGCTTTTCAGTGTATGTCACCGTATAAGCGATTCGGAAAATTTGGGTTATGTGACCGTTAATATTAATATTGCAAAGCTTGTGTCGGAGTTTTCTGATACAAGATCAGAACGATATTATTATATACATAATGATGCAGGTTTGTTGTATGCTGAAAACGGCAAGCTTGAACTGTACAACGAACGTGACTTAAATGGTGATTTTGCCCGTACAGATTCAGGTATTTACAGCGTAAGAACTGTAAAGTCAAAAAATTATGACTGGTATTACACACTTGGTCTTAAATGTGATGATTACACAAAATCAGTGGTGTCGGGTTTTGGAAATACAATGCTTATAGTTTTACTTTTGTTGATTATAAGTGTATTTGTCGCATATCTGATTTCGGAAAGGATGTCGGCACCGCTTAGAAAGCTTGCATCCCTTTTCAGCGGAACTTCGTTTGAGACGGACAAGGATAAGGAAGATGATGTTCAAACTCTTGCAGAAAATATTCTTTTACTGATAAATAATAATGACCGGTTAAAGCATGAGCTTGAAACAAAAATTGTACAGCTTAATGATACACAGATTGCAAACCTGCAGGCGCAGATAAATCCTCATTTTCTTTACAATTCACTAAATATTATTAATTGGTCGGTATTTAAGGAAGCAGGAGCGGAGTCTGAAAGTGTGAAAATGATATGCGACCTGGCAGATTTGCTTGCGTATACCACTAATATACGTGACGTGTATGTGAGCTTAAAAGAGGAAATACATTATACAATGCTGTATGTGAATTTGCTTAAAAGACGTTATAAAAACAGCTTTGAAGTTAAATTTGAGGTTCCGGAGCGGTTATATAACACAAAGGTTGTTAAGCTTTGTCTGCAGCCGCTAATAGAGAACAGTGTTTATCATGGCTTTGAAAATGACAGCGATAACAAAATCATTACGGTAAAGGCTGAAATAATTGGTGATGATATTTTGCTTCGTGTTGTTGATAACGGAAAAGGAATTAACGACGAAACTATTGGACTCTTAAATGTGGATATGGAGCGACAGGGCGTTCCCGGTGAGCACATAGGGCTTATTAATGTGAGCAGGCGACTGAAACTGCTTTTTGGAGATGAATCTGACTGCACAATTGAAAGTGAAATCGGAAAAGGAACTGTTGTCACTTTGCGTTTTAAATGTGATCGGTTTTAAAATTAATATTATACAGCTATGATGCGTTGTTTATGCATTATAGCTGTATTTTTGTTTAAATGTTATATAAAAGTGCTGAAATGCCACCTTTGAGTATCAAAATGCCACTATACAAATTATGAACTTTATGTTAAAATATTATTATAGGTTAGTAAGGAGTTGATGTGTATGTATAATATCCTGGATTTTGGTGCAAAACCAAATACCACCAAGGTATGTACATCAAATATTCAGTCCGCGATTGATGAATGTTCAAAGACAGGCGGCGGGCGTGTAACAATCCCGTCAGGTGTTTTCATAATCGGTACTGTTTATCTCAAAGATAATGTAGAGCTTTATCTTGAAAACGGTGCGGTGCTTAAGGCAAGTGAAAATCTTGATGATTATAACGATGATGATGCTTATGAGCAGAATTGGGGCAGTAAAAATGAAGGCTGGAAAGCAAAGCATCTGATAATTGCACATGAATGTAAAAATACGGCAATTACCGGACTTGGTGTGATTGACGGAAGTGCAGATTTTTTCTACAGTAAAGATAAAAAAATGCCGAAATGGCCCGGGTATGCATGGGAAGGCGGATTTGTACATGCAAAGGATCCGGAAATTCTTCGTCCCGGACAGCTTATCTGTTTTATTGAGTCAGAAAATATTCAGGTTCAAAATATAACAATACAAAATGCCACGTGCTGGTGTTGTTATATGCATGGTTGTGAATTTGTACAGATTCGCGGAATAAAGGTTAAAAATCCTCCTGAGCATGCAAATACAGATGGGTTGGATATTGATTGCTGCAGATTTGTAACGGTTTCTGATTGTATAATCAGCACGGGTGATGATGCAATAGCAATAAGATGCGATTCAAAGAGACTTAAAAAACCGAAACCATGTGAACATATAACTATTACCAATTGCATATTGAAATCAAATTCGAGTGCATTCAGAATTGGTGTGGGATATGGCGAAATCCGACACATTAGGGTTTCAAATATCACAGTGCCTCATGCCGGTACTTTAATTACATATACAACTTCATATTTAGGATGGGGCAGAGCAGACATAGAAGACATCAGCTTTGATAATATATCCGGAGATGATATAGGTCTTTTGATGGACTGTCAGGTTCAGTGCGGAACGGTAGTGAATGCTTCGATGCAGAATATGCGTATAAAATCTCAGGCAGGTATTATCATGAGAGCGAACGGTGAGGGAAAAATAAGAGGCATAACGTTAAAGGATATAGAACATAGTGTTAAAACGATAGAGAAAAAGATAAAAGAGAATTATGTTATTGCAGTGGAAAATGCAGATGATGTATTAATTGACGGATTAAGGCTCTGTGCGGATTTAAAAGAGTGGGACGGAGTATTTTCAGATGTTAACTGCAAAAATCTCATAAAACGTAATTGTGTTTTTTCTGAATAAATTAATGGAGGATGAAATAAGTGAAAACAGTTCAAATTGAAACAAAAAAGAAGAAAAAATCGAAGTTCATATTTGCATCGATTGAACAGCGTCAGCTAACAGTGCTTGCATTACCGGCAGTAATCTTAGCTTTTGTATTCCAATATCTGCCGATAGGCGGTATAATAATGGCGTTTAAAGAATTTAATGCCAATCTTGGTATTTTTAAGAGCCCTTGGAACGGTTTTGAAAATTTCAAGTTTTTCTTTCAGTCGCAGGATGCGTTCAGAGTTGTAAGAAATACTGTTCTTTTCGGTATAGACTTTCAGATAGCGGGAATTGTATTTGCTCTTGCATTAGCATTGTTTCTCTATGAGATACGCTCAAGGCTTGCACTTAAAACAATACAAACGGTAATGATTTTGCCACACTTTATATCTTATGTTCTTGTAGCGTTTATTACATATGCAATTCTTAATTTAAACTACGGTGTATTAAACAAGCTCATAGTATTTTTCGGTGGCACGAAAATAGACTGGTATTCGGATTACAAATACTGGCCATATATTTTGACGGTAGTTGATATCTGGAAAAAAGTCGGAATGAACAGTATAATCTACTATGCGGCTTTAATGGGAATAGATGAATGCCTGTTTGAAGCTGCACGCCTTGACGGTGCAACAAAATGGCAGGAAATCCGATACATAAAAATTCCTGAGCTCAGCAGTGTTGTATGTATACTTTTTATACTCGGTATCGGACACTTAATCAGCGGTGACTTTGGTCTCTTCTATCAGGTGCCTATGGATATCGGTGTTCTGTATCCTGTTACAGACATAATTAATACATATGTGTTCAGAGGCTTACAACAGGCAACAAATTTAGGTATGACTTCGGCAGTAGGCTTGTTCCAATCGGTTGTATCATTGATACTTGTAGTAGGTACAAATCTTATCGTTAAGAAAATAGATCCGGATCAGAGTTTATTCTAAAAGAGAGGAGGAAGATAATTATGAAACAAAAATTCGGAATTGGCAGCATAATAAAAGGCGTTGCTTATATATTATTAGTCATGGTGTTTCTGATGCCTTTCATCCTCGTTGTATCTGTATCACTTTCAAATGAAGATACGCTCTTAAAATACGGGTACACATTCTTCCCGAAGGTGTTTGATTTAAACGGTTACAGAGCTGTGTTTAAAAATTCATCACAGTTAATCAGATCATATGAGATAACAATTTTCTACTCGCTTGTGGGAACATTACTTATGTTAGTGGTTCAGAGCATGGTGGGATACACGCTGTCAAGAAATACATATAAGTTAAGAGGATTTTTAACCGGATATTTCTTTATAACAATGTTGTTTTCCGGTGGCTTGGTGCCGTCGTATATATTAAATTGTCAATATTTACATATTAACAATACTATATGGATTTACATTCTTACCGGTGTAAGTGCATGGAATATTATAATACTTCGTACATTCTTCCAGGGGCTTCCGGCAGGATTGGTTGAAGCGGCAAAAATTGACGGTGCAAGTGAATACAGAACATTCTGGCAGATTATCATTCCGTTATCAAAACCTGTACTTGCGACAATTGGTTTTATGACGCTTCTTGCAAAATGGAATGACTGGAATACAAGTCTTATTTACATAAAGTCTCCAAAGCTGTATTCATTGCAGTATCTGCTCCAGAAAATTCTTCGCGAAGCGGAATATATGAAACAGATGGCGATGTCGGGTGAGGCCGGTGCAGAGTTTAGCAATATTGAAGACTCAACAGACAGCATGAAATTTGCAATGGCAGTTTTGGCGGCAGGACCTATGCTTGTTGTGTTCCCGTTCTTCCAGAAGTTTTTCAGTCGTGGTTTAACGGTCGGAAGTGTTAAAGGATAAGGAATAGTAAATGCGAAATGCATTCTATATAAATTAAAGAAAGGAAAGAAGAAAGATGATTAAAAATTTTAAAAAGATGACAGCAGTGATTTTAGCAGGTGTTTTGGCGCTTGGCGTTTCGTCATGTTCTAATCCGTTGTCATCAAAGGATGGAAACGTTACCTTGAAGTGGGTAATGTCGGGACCGGGAGAATTAGTAGACTCCCAGAAGGTATGGGCGAAGTTTAATGAAGAGCTTCAGAATTATTTGCCGGGAGTTACTGTTCAGTTTGAAGTTTATCCGGCGGGGGATTATAAGCAGAAGTTTATGCTTATGCAAACGGTAGGAGACAAGATTGATATAGCAAATGTTTATAAGCTGAACTGGGGAGATGAGCTCAGAAAAGGTACGTTTGCAGATATTGATGAGCTTGTAAAAACACATGGTCAGGATATGTATAAAGCAATTCCGGAGTTTGTCTGGGATTACATGAAATACAACGGAAAAATATATGCCGTACCGTCATATCAGCAATTGTGTAACGGAAATGCTCTTTTCTTCCCGAAAGAGATTTCTGATCAGTATCTTGACAAAGAAGCCCTTGTGACAGCTTTGAAAAATAATGATACAGTAACCGGAGAGGTGCTGGATGTTATTGAAAATTATCTTGCAGCTACAAAAGATGCCGGAAAGATCGGATATGGCCTTGACCATTGGGTAGATATTTCCGGTAAGGGCTTTGAAAGAATTGTAGATTACTATGCGATTCGCAGTAATGATGCAGAGCATAAGGTAGAGCTTTTATTTGAAACCGATGAAATTAAAGAGTACTATGCAAGAAAGGCTGAATGGTATAAAAAAGGATATATCAGAGAGGACTCTTTAAGTGCAAAAGATAGTCAGAACGGCAAAGAAAACGGTACTGTTATATGGCAGGCTACATCCGGTTATAAAACTGCTGAGGTGTTAAGCGAAAAATACGGAATGCCGATTGAAAGTATTGAATTAAATCAGAGCGGTGAGTATCTCATCCCTATGCAGAACAATGCTATGGGAAATGCAATAATGAGTTCGTCTGAGAACAAGGAGACAGCGATTAAGCTTCTTAATCTTATTAATTCGGAACAAGGTAAGGATTTATACAACCTTCTTGTATACGGAATAGAGGGGGATCACTGGACAAAGACCGGTGAAGACAAGATCAAGACCGAATATTCCGGACAGGTAACATCAAACGACAGATACGGTCTTTTCAAGTGGATAGTTGGTAATACAAAGTTTGCATATGATACACAAACAGATATGGATGGTTTCAAAACATGGGTATTTGAAGAAGTAAACAATTCTACAAATTACTCGGATCTTTTAGGATTTATTCCGGACACAACCAAGATTGCAACACAGCTTGCACAGGTTTTGGCTGTTAAAGGTGAATATTTCTCAGGTCTTATGTCGGGTGCGTTACCTAACGAGGAAGAGGTATATAACGAATTTATTGATAAGCTCAATAAAGCAGGAAATCAGGAAATTAAAGCTGAGCTTCAAAGACAGGTTGATGAATTTTTAGCTCAGAAAAAATAAAAGGAGGTTTATTTAAATGAAAGGAAAAAGAATTTTAAGCGGTTTAGTAGCGTCAGCTATGTTGATTGCCGGAATGCAGTCAATGGTATTGGCGGAGGGTGAGAGTGCGCAAGAACGTATTTTATCCGCAGTATCAGCGTCAGAGCTTGATATGGTTTTGACTAATCTTACGGCAGACGAGCAAACAGAAGTAGGCTTAGATGTTACGAATTATAACGCACTTGCATATTCAGAGTATGCGGCGAAGGAGATTTTAGCTGAAGGCTATACTGATTTTGATGGATTTAAAACGGCTTTTGATGCTGTTATGCCGGAAATGATGTATAGAGAAGTTATAGATAATTTCTCTATTGGTGTGTCATATAACGCTACCGGCGTAGTACAAAACGGTTCCATTCCGATTGGATTAAAGTTTCGATCAAGTAATTTACCAAATGGAAATTATGGTACATCAAGTTACCTTATATATGAAGTAGATAATCCGATGATGATAGTTGACATTACAGCTGACATCACGACAAGTCATGCCGGTACTGCTACAAATTCAAGAGATGGTTATTTTACCGGATATACTTTTACAAAACCGCCTGTTACGGCTTCAGTAAATGCTGAGTTTGCTGATACCAGTAATGAATTTTTAGCATGGAAAGCATATGTGGAGAATGATTTTACTGCATTTGACACTCCGATTTTATATAAAGTTGCAAACGGGTCAAATCAATGTGACGGTGTGCAACTCGGTGGTGCAGCGGAAGCATTGAATATGATAACAGCAGATACTACGCCGTTTGTTATACAAACTTCAAAGCCGGAGGGGTATGGTACAGGAAATCAGAATATTAATGTTATGGAACTTACGGTTACGTATGATAAAACAAAGTCATTAAAATACTATGATGATTTGGCAAACGAAATATTATCTGAAAAAATTATGTTATGTAAAGGTGATCCGGATGCTATTAAGAGTGTTTTATCAGCACTTACCGATGAAGAAGTGGCAATAATATCTGATGATATTAACGGATTTAAGTTGCTTGCATATCCGATATATGCAGCTAAAGAAATTTCAGCAGCTGAGTGGTCTGATTTAGATGAATTCAGAGCGGTTTTAAGTGATGTAATGTCGGAAATGATCTATACAGAAGTAATTGATAATTTCTCAGTTGGTGTATCTTATAATGATACCGGTGCGGCCCTTAATAATAATTCAATTCCGGAAGGACTGCATTTCAGAAGCGGTAATGTACCAAACGGTCATTACGGATCATCCAGTTATCTTATATACGAGGTAGCTAATCCGTTTATGATAACAAATATTACAGCGGACATAACAGGAAGTCATAAGGGTTCGACTACCGGTGCCGGCAGAAGAGCAGGCTATCTTAGCGGATATTCTCTTACTCAGCCACCGGTAATTGTTGCTGCTAACCAAAAGTATGACACAGAAACTCAGGAATTTAAAGAATGGAAAGTTTATGTTGAAAATAATTTTACAGACTTTGAAGAACCGGCTCTGTATGATTTTGAGGCGGAGTCATACCAATGCAACGGAGTTAATGTGAGTGAAGCAGTAAACGGGCTTAATAATTTAGAAACAGATACTGCGGTGTTTGTTGTAAGGGCTTCAGATGGAGTATCAAATCAGAATATAAATGTGATGAAGCTTACCGTAGCTTATGATGAAACGATATATTTGAATAATATTGAGGCTGAAGCCGAATTGATTAAAAACAGTATCTTATTATGCAAAGACGATGCTGAAGCTCTTTCGGATACATTACTTAACCTTACATCTGATGAAGAAGCTACAGTTTCATTAAATCTTGCAGGATTTAAATCATTAAAATATCCAATTCATGCAGCTGAGGTAATAACAGAGGCTGAATGGACAACATTTGATGAATTTGCAAATGTATTCGAGGCTGTAATGTCAGAAATGATTTATACAGAGAAAATCGAAACATTTGATGTAGCTGCAACATATAACAATACAGGTACGGCTCAAAATAACAATACAATTGCGTTAGGTGTTAGCTTCAGAGCAACAAATCATCCAACCGGATTCTACGGCACACCGAGTTATTTCATGTACACATTGAATAATCCGTCCGCAATAACGGGAATTACTGCTGATATTACGGGTAACAGTACCGGAACCGCTACAAACAGCAGAACGAGTTATTTAACAGCAGTATCTATGGTTAAAATGCCTACCACGAGCGGTAACATTACAGATACTACAAGTGATGCATTTGCATTATGGACTGATTACGTTGAAAATAAATTTACAGATTTTATAACACCGGTTAAGGTTACATTTGCAGATGGTTCAAAGGTTTGCAATGCAGTTGATTTAAACGAGTGCGTAAATGTTATGCAAGGTGTTGAAAGCGATGAAACATATTTTGTTTTAGAGGCATCGAATGCTAGTGCAAATCAAGGATTTAATATAATCGCTCTTACGGTTGCGTATGATAAGACAGTAATAATAGAAAATGCAGATAACGCAGAAATGGCAGTTGTAAATGCAGTGAATTCAATAACTGACAGCACAACTGACAATGCAGTTTTTGAAATTATAACAACATATGGTGAGGACATTGTTGTTGATGAAACAGCAGCTGCAAAGTTTGCGGCACTTGCAAACAGCGTAAAAGTAGCAATATTCAGAGATTTGGCGAAGGCTCAGTGTGCTGATTCGGAGGCTCTTCAGGCTAAGGCTGCTGAACTTATAGCTGCTGCAGAAGACGTAGATGTTAAGTATCAGATTACAGCAATTCCTTTTGCAAATTATACTGATTGCGGAGCTGATATTGACGGCGACGGAAACTTTGATACTCATGTAGGCTGGATGAGAGAGATTACAGTTAAGAAGCTTACAAATAATACAGATAGCTTTGTAATCGTACTTGCAGCATATAAGAACGGTGCGCTTACAAACGTATCATTCATAAATGATGATAATTGTCCGACAAACTCAGGATTTGAGTATAACTATAACACATTAAAGAATGCGGCTGACGGTGCGGAGCAAAATATTTATATTGGCAATTTCTACACAGTATATCAGCCGGATGAGGTTAAGGTTATGATACTTGATGACCTTAACACAATCAAGCCGATTGCGGTTGTTGGAGAAGTAGCAAATGCTTCTTCTGCAACTCCGTCAGCTGAATAAGTATTTGAATATATTTCACTCATGCCTCTTACGGGGCATGAGTGAAAATAAGGAATACCTTGAATGCTATGATTACCAGGAGGATGAACTATGAAGTTTAAAAAATTATTATCTATTATTCTTACTTCTGCTATGATTCCATGTTCTGCAGCTTATGCTGAAACGGATATTGTATCTATGATTGCAGAAAGTGAGAGCGGAGCAGAGATTGCCGCTATACTTGATTCTATGACTGCAGAACAGGAGTCGGAATTAGGTATAGATTTATCTGAATACCATAATTTAAAATACAGAAAATATATAGGAAATGCGATATATAATACAGCTCATTCTGATACAGACAGCATATCATCAGCATTTGAGGATATAATGGAGCAGGCTGTTTATACTGAGGTTATCGATAATTACACATCGGGTGTATCTTATAATGGTACAGGTGCTTCGTTAAACGGTACATCAATTCCTGCAGGTTTGCATTTCAGAAGTGGAAATATTCCTAACGGAAATTACGGTTCGTCAAGCTATATGGTGTATGAGTTAGCTAATCCGTCGTTTATATCGGGTATTACAGCAGATATTGCGGCAACTCACACCGGAGCAGCTGCGGGTGCCGGCAGAAGAACAAGTTATTTAACCGGATATTCTTTGACAGAACCCCCTGTAATTAAGGCGGCGAACACTAAATGGAGTCCGGAAACAGATGAATTTGCACAATGGAAAACATATGTAGAGAGTAGCTTTACTGATTTTGAAGTGCCGGTTCTGTATGATTTTGATGTAGATTCAAACCAATGTACCGGCGTTGTGATTGATGAAGCGACAGAAGTTTTAAACACTCTTACATCAGATACTACAGTGTTTGTAATAAGAACTTCAAAGCCGGCAGGTTACAGCACAGGAAATCAGAATATCAATGTTATGAAGCTTACAATAACATATGATTCGACTATTCTTTGGGAAAGTCAATACAGTACATATCCGGCAGACGGAGATACTGAAGTATCAGGAACAGACACAATTGCGTTCTCATGGAATGAGCCGATAGACTTGTCTACATGGGATGAGGCTAATATAACAATTAAGGCAAATGGTGTACCACAGGATTTCACACTTTATGAAGATTCTGATACATCAACAGGAATTTTATTGTCAGAACTGAAGTATAATTCTGACTATACAATAACAGTAAGTAATATTAAAACTGCTGAAACAGCAGGAGTTCAAAAAGACATTCATGACAGAACAATAAGCTTTTCAACGGCACGTTCGTACAGTGAAATTTATTTTGAAGAAGAAACTGTACAGAGTATAGGAATAAATAGTCTTTCAATATTTGGAAAAACCGAAACCGGAGTAACAGGCGAAATAGATGCTGTAATTACGAGTGCAAAAGGAAATGCAGTATCAGGCGGTAGTGTAACTTTCGGAAATTACGGAACAGATATAATAACAGCGGAGTACAGTTCTTTATCCGGAGAGGTTTTAAATGCCTCGTTTTATGCTGTAGTTCCTGTAAAAACTACGGAATATACAGAGGAAATAACAGGAGATAATGAAAATATAATTACATCTGAATATGAAAATTATGCTGCGGAAATTATTTTTGAGGATGATTCTGAAAAAGAATTTTCTGTTAAGCTTAGCGATGGCGAAGAAATAATAATTTCTGCAGATGAAGATAAATATACGATAAATGAATCAGAAACAACAATACCAAGAAAAGACGGAAAGCGTGTTTTGATACTCGAGTCGGGAGATCAGGAGATAAAGGTATATATAGACGGCGTTTTGGCAGGAACTGTATCAAATGAAAGTACAGGTGTGCAAAGTATATCAACGTCCGGAGATGTTACGTTCAGCCGTTTAGCACTGTATCGTGTTACAGATGAAAAACCGACTGTAACCGGATTTGAAATTATCGGCGGCGACGTAACGCAAATTGAAACAGGAACTGAACTTACAGCTAAATTTGAATATGCTGATGCTGACGGCGACGCTGACAACGGTACAGTAAGCGGATGGTATATCGCAAATTCGGCTGACGGCGAATATACAAAGCTTACAGAAGATAAAAAACTTGAAATAGTAAATGATTACATAGGAAAATATGTAAGATTTGAAATAATACCGAAAAATGATCATGCAACCGGTGATAAAGTAATGTCAGACAGCTACAAGGTTGTACTTTCTCAAAGTGCACAGGCTGTTCTTGATAAGATTAATTCAGCGGATGTTTATGAAATGGAAAACATTATCAGGAGTAATGCAGAGCTTTTAGAGCTTGAAATACCGGATGCCCAAAATCCGAAATATATATATGCAGGACTTGTCGGAAATGATTTTTCAAATCTTGAAGAGTTCACTGAGGCTTTTAACAATATAAAAGAAGAATATTGCTATGATGCAGAGATTTCAAACAGTTTCCTGGCCTCGTTTAATGATACCGGGAGTTCTCAGAACGGTACGTCAGTTTATAACGGTCTCGCATTTTCAGATAATGTTACAAATGGAAAGTATGGTACATCATCATATGTAGGATTTGCGGTTCCGGATATTCGTTCTATTGTGGGCGGTACTGTTGAATTCGGAGGGACGTTGACAACGAACTCCAGAAAGTCATCAATAACCGGATATTCAACAGAAATGCCTCCGTATATCGGAGCGTTAAATGAGAAAATACCGCCGGAGGATGACAAATTTGCGGCATGGGCGGAATATACAGGACAAAAATTTAAAGATTTATCAACTCTCATCACATTCGACCACAGTAACGGTAAAAGTGCTGATGAAGTTGAAATTCCGGCAGATCTTATAAGTGAATTAAATAACAGTCCGGTAGCGTCTAATGCATTGGTTGTGCGTTTTTCACAGCCTGCAGCGGATGATATTACAAATCAGAATATGAAAGGCGGAATCTTAAGACTTAATATAGATAAAACAAAGCTTTATGAAAAGGTGTGCTCTACAACCCCTGCTAATTTTGCTAGAGCTGTAGATCCGTCAGATTTTGAATACAAGATGACTTTTGACAGGGATATCGATATTACAGATGCCGATATTACTATTAAAAATACGGCAACGGGTGCATCGGTTCCGGTGGCTGTATCGGCTGAGGGTACAGAGGTTTTGCTTTCAGTTTCGGAAGAGCTCAGCCCGAATACTTTGTATGTTGTAAACCTAAACAGCTTAAAGTACAGCGACAACAGCAATGTTTCACAGGCTTCGTATTACTTCACGACCGACAGTGTTGTAGAGGATATTGATATATACGGAGATTTGTCTTTAAATATAAATGATACTACGGAGCTTGAATTTAAGGGATATACACAAGATGGAGATGCTGTTGCCATAGGCATTCCGGAGCTTTCGACTGATAATGATATTGTAGAAATAAATGGAAATATTATAACTGCAAAGAAGAGGGGAAGTTGCGTAATTACAGCTGTTTATAATAATTATGACGGCTCGGAGGCTGTTAAGAAGGCATACATAACAGTAGGCGGACAGCTTCAAAATGAAGATTTTGAGGCGTATACCGGTGCAATTTCCGATATTTCATATCTTGGAAACAAATCGTTTATGCCAACAGCAAAGACAGGATTATTCACCGGTCTTGGCGGAAATCTTATTATATGGTCCTATGATAATCTTGCCGGAGATGGCGGCGTATATTTCGGAGATGCGCTTATAGGAATTAAAGATTCGTCTTCTTATACCGGCGGAGCTTTAAGGTCAAAGGGCTGGCATCAGATTTACGCGGATGGTGAGAGCAAGGCAATATACATTGATGGCATATCAGCAGGTACTTATACAACAGATATTGTAAGTATTAAAGGTATATATTTTGATGAGGCTTCAGTAACAGATGCACTTGGAACTGTATGTGCGGTATCAAATGTATCAATAAGAGGTGCAAATGCAGGTGTATCAAACGCGTATGCAGGTGCAACCTTAACAGGTACTTACAGTTATAACGATGCCGATAACGACGCCGAGAACGGCTCTGTATATGCGTGGTATGAAAGTTCATCTCAAAACGGTGATTACAGTGTTATCAGTGGTGCAAACGCAAAAGAATTTAATACTGCAGGGTATTCGGGCAGATATATCAAATTTGCAGTTACTCCGAAAAATATATATGACAGCGGTGCAACTGTATTCAGTACACCTGTTAAGATAATAGCTAAAACAGAACAGAGCGGCGGCTCTTCCACCGGTGGCGGTGGCGGCGGCGGTGGCGGCGGTGGCGGAGGTGTAAGCATAAGCTCCAAAGCTGAACAGCCGGATTTAAATCGCGTGTATAACAGCGAAAATACAGCAGCTGATAAAACGGAAGAGACTTTATTTGCGGATATGAACAATTCACATTGGGCATATGCGTCGGTTGCAGCACTCAAAGAAAAGGGAATAGTTAGCGGACGTGATAATAATATGTTCTGTCCTGATGAAACTGTAACGAGAGCTGAATTTGTAAAGATGCTTGTTCTTGCAATCGGTAAAGCTGAAGAATCATATAATAATGAATTTTCAGATGTATCTGAAGACGCATGGTATGCCGGTTTTGTAAAAGCCGCATATTCTTTGGGACTTGCAAGCGGATATGACGGGATGTTCAATCCGGAGGCTGAAATTACCCGTGAGGAAATGACTAAGTTTGTGATTTCGGCAATTGATAAGGAAATTGATTATTCTGATATAAGTGCTTTTGCAGATGACAGCGATATAAGTGACTGGGCAAAGCCTTATGTTTATAAAGCTGTATCGGAAGGTCTTGTGAGCGGTATGGGCGATAATATTTTTGCTGCAAAGGAAAAATCCACAAGAGCACAGGCGGCAGTGATAATCGAAAGATTAATTCAGGCGATAGGAGGTTGACGGATGAAAAAGATAATTTCAGTTTTATGCATTCTGGCACTTTTAGTGCCGGCGGCATTTGCGGAAACAGATTATTCGGATCTTGACAGAGAATCGAAATATTATGAAGCAGTAGCTCTGTTTGAAAGCATGGGGCTGATAACAGGATTTACCGAAGAGGAGTTTATGCCTGACGTTGCGATGACACGTGCAGATTTTGCAATGATGTTTGCGGTTCTTACCGGATATGATAACAGTGCATATTCGCTGCAGCGTTTTTCGGACGTTGATGAGAGCAGTCCGGCATTTTCACATATAAACTATATGTATGAAAACGGATATATGCTTGGTGACGGAAACGGTGCGTTTCGTCCTAATGACGGAATAACATGTACGGAAGCTTTAAAAGTTGTACTAACAAGCTTAGGCTATGATGAGCCGGCTGCACGTAAGGGCGGTTATCCTGCCGGATATAATTCAGTAGGTGCTGAGCTTAAGCTCACACGTGGTATTGACATGAATCCGACAAAACCGCTTACACGAGGCGATATGTGTATTTTAATGTATCATACTCTTGATACACCGATGTTTACTATGTCGGAAATAACCGATACCGGTTTTAGCTATTCGGAAGAGGAGGGGGCAACTCTCCTTTCCGAAATGATGGGTGTTGAAAAGTATTCGGGAGTGTTTATTGCAGATTATAAATCTGCGGTGTACGGAACACGTACAAACAGAGCGGATATTGTAGTGATAAACTATGAGACTTACAGCTGTACACTTAATACTGAAAATCTTGTCGGAAAATATGTTGACTATTATGTGAATTCAGATAATAAGGTTGTGGCGGTATTTGACCGTTCGGAGTCAGTAGTAAATGTAAAATATGATGATATTTCTCCTGATTCGGATCTTAATGAAATTAAGTATGATGATGGAAGAAAAGAAAAAAGTATTCAGCTTTCTTCCGATACTCTTTTCGGATATAACGGAAGCGGTACAACGGTGCTAAGTGACGATACTGTAAAACCGTCATACGGAGAGATAACAGCAGTTGATTTTGACGGCGATGAAGTGTATGACAGCGTTGTTATATGGGATTATGAAATAGCCATGGTAAAATCTGCATCGGCGGCGCTTGAACAAATTCAGCTTGACAGCGGAGAGATAATCGACTCTGATACCGAGATTTTAGTATATAAAAACGGAGCTGTTGCTGCAATTACCGATATTGGTATTAAAAATGTACTTCTTATAGCAAGAAACGATGCATGCACTACTGTATTTGCATCAGATGTAAAGGTTTCCGGTATTATATCATCTGTTGATAATGATGATTTAATTGTAGCGGTAAATGATACAGAATATCCTGTGGCTGAGTTTGCAATAAATAAGCTTACTGCAGGTAAGGAAATGATACTATATATCGACAAATACGGTTGTATCGTTTATTCAGAAGATGACAGCGGTGCAAAGTACGGATATTTGCAAAATGTCTACATAAATGAAGATACAGAACAGACCATGATTAAGCTTTTTGGAAAAGATAATCAGTTTCATCTGTTTACTGCTGCTGAAAATGTGAATTTATATATTGGAGATTCTCTTCTTGAGCGTGTGGCAAATAAGGATTTGCGTTCGCATTTTTATGATGCTATGAGTAATACTGTTAACATGCAGCTCATAAAATATGACTTGAACGGCAAAGGTGAAGTCATCAGCATATATCGTCCTTTAAGTGCTAAAATTGATGAATACAATAACGATAGCTTTGTATGTAATTTAAATACTGCAGAGTTAATAGCATTAGATGAGAATGATCCCGAAAAAATTTCATCGGAAACATCAAGATATTATAACGGATATTTTTACGTAGTTGCAAAGCAGAATCAACTGAGTTTCCTTTCAGATTCTTCAACGGTGGTTTTCTATCTTCCTGAAAAAGAAACAGACTGGATGGTAATGACACCGTCACAGCTTTCAACAGGGCAGGATTACCCGAGTCTTGCGGCTTATGACTTTACTGATGACGGAATATGCGGCTGTGCTGTCGTAAGAGCCACAGGCGCAATAGCAACAACATTCGGAAGAAGTCAGACAATGTTTGTGGTTGACGAATTGTCTACTGCTGTAAATGAGGATAACGAGCTGTTTAAAACAATTGGAGGGCTTACCAATAAAAATGCGCGTGTTTCATTTAAGGCTCCGATTGAGGAAAATATTATAAGCGGCTCAGCTGAGACTACGACAAAAT
Source organism: Clostridia bacterium (assembly GCA_045637525.1). Classification (GTDB taxonomy): domain Bacteria; phylum Bacillota; class Clostridia; order UBA1381; family UBA1381; genus JAZTZP01. The sequence goes on from JAZTZP010000150.1 coordinate 54,834, forward strand.
ACCCCGGTGTCTCAATTAACGACATTAAAAAAGGCGATGTAATTCAGGTAATAACCGATTCTGAAAATATTATAAAGGATTTCAGAATGCTTTACAGCTATGGCGGTGATGAACTTGCATACAGCTTATTCCCGGATTCCGGAGAAGGCGGCTCTGTTCATGTTCTTGACAGAGAGAAGTCATCTATGGCATACAGCGGACCGGTAGTCGGAAAAGGCTCATTGGCATTTATGCTTAAAAACAGTGTTCTTCCAAAAACAAGATCTTATTTGCTGTCAGGGACGAATGTAACTGTATTTAATACAAAAACAAAGAAGGCAGAGGCAGCAACAGTAGATGAAATATATGAAGGAGCGAATGTATTTGCATATTGCTATCCGGCATACAGCGACAAGTATATAGTGATATATACGGAATAATAGGGAGATAGAATAATGTTTTTGCGTGATACATATAAAGAGAATGTAAATCAGAAAATCAGGTCTGCAAAGGATTTTAAGATTTTTCCGGATGTAAATGACAGACAGGCATGGGAAAAAGTAAATCCGGTATTAAAAGCATCAAAAATAAAAGCGGCAGAAGCTGTCATCGACCGGAAATGGAACGATAAGACGGCGATGGATTTCATTAACTATTTCAAAAAAGGACAGTTATATAATGCACATGAGGAAAGAAATGCATTTATAATGTTTATAATTGCAGAATGCCTTGAAAATAAGGGTAGATTTATTGAACAGATAGTAAATGGTATCTGGTATTTCTGCGAGAAAACCGATTGGGCATCACCAAATCATTTGAATCACATGTATGATGATGCGAGTAAAAATGTTTTACCGGATATTGAGGAACAATACAGGTTCATAGATTTACATGCGGCTATGACTGCAGAAGCTTTGGCATGGGCATATTATTTCCATAAAGAAAAGCTTGATGAAATTACACCTCTTATATGTAAGCGTATTAAATATGAGGTGAGACGAAAAATATTTGATACATATCTTGTAAGAAAAGACTTTGGCTGGATGGGATTTGTCCCATCCCGGCGGCACAAAGTGAATAACTGGAATCCTTACATTGTATCACATATTCTTGGAGCGGCATTTATTCTTGAAGATGATGACGAGAGACGTGCCGATATTGTTGATACAAGTCTGATGTTCCTTGATAATTATCTGAATGTAGTACCCGAGGACGGTGGCTGTGATGAAGGGCCGGGATACTGGTCGATGGCAGGTGGTTCCGTTTTCGATTGTCTTGAGCTTCTCTATTACGTAACAGATGGTAAGTTTAATGTTTTTGATAATGAGAAGATTAAAAACATGGGTTTATATATGGATAAGGTTCATATTTATAAAGATTATTTTGTAAACTTTGCAGATAATCTTTCAAAAGAAGCTGTTCCTATAATGCTTTGCCGGTACGGAAAAGCTGTAAACGATGAAAGCCTTTATAAACTTGGATATTCTTCGGCAGGTCAGCATGGAAGCGCATGTAAATACAGAGTTTTTGCTGATTTGTTTACCGATATTTCAGGTGATTGTAGTGATGCAGAGTTTGTAGCGGATTCGTGGATGCCGGATACGCAAATCGGAACAGCACGTGAGAATACCGATAGTTACAAAGGACTCTATCTTGCGTTTAAAGGCGGTCATAACGATGAAAGTCATAATCATAACGATGTGGGTAATTTCATTGTTTATTCGGACGGAACACCTGTTCTTATAGATATCGGTTCCGGAACATATGTACCAAAGACTTTCAGTGATAGGCGTTACGAGCTATATAATAACTGTTCGGATTATCATAATCTTCCGACTGTTAACGGATATACACAAAAAGCCGGAAGAGATTTTGCTGCAAGTGATGTTAAATACCATTCGGAAGAAAAGAGAATATCGGCATCTATGAGCATAAAAAACGCATATCCAAAAGATGCAAAAATAATGAAGTGGAACAGAAATTACGAGCTTGACAGAACGGTCGGAAAAATAATAATAACAGATGATTATGAGCTTGAAGATGCATCAGATAACGTTGAATTTACATTAATGACAAATATTTGTCCGGAAATTACGGGGAATTCAATTAATATTTCTTTGCCTGAGGCTAACGATGTATATATTGATTTTCCTGAACACTTGGTGCCTGAAATTGAAAAACTTCCGCTTAATGAAGTATCAGACGGAAAGATAAAACAATCATGGGGTGAGCTTTACAGAATTTTATTGAAGCAGACAAAATTTGTGAAATCGGATGTTGTCTCTATCATATGTCACAGATAAGGAGTAAAAAATGATTAAGCCTATATATGAATATTCATTGACTGAAAAGGAAGACAATACAAGAATACTTTCCTATAAGGGAAGAGACGGAATAAATACAACGTCAATACATAAAAAAATAACAGTCCCGAAGCATACTGTAAACAACAGTGAGGGAAGTCTTACAATATGGCTTCTGCCACTGGAGGATCTTGCAACTGTTTCGCATCAGGAGCATTTTATGGATGTTGATCCGTTGTATCAGAACTATGCAATTTTATCGGATAATATAAATTCAAAGGCATACAATGAATCAGTATTTTGTGTGAACTGGATGTCTAACTGGTATCCTCAGCTTTTTGCAAAATGCTTTGAGGGATATATTTATTCCGATTCTCCCACAAATAAACCGTATTTGTCAGCAACGCCGATTAAATCAGCGTTTGCAATTGATGTTAAAGGTCATAAGGCTTTTACGGCAGCGGGAAGATTTTTCTTCAAAAAAGCACATTGGTATCAGGTTAGCGTTACATGGGATAAGGTTAAGAATATATTTAATATTTATATAAACGGAGTTTTAGTAAGCTGTGCAAATTCAGGAGTTAGGATGCAGTGGGAAAAGTGCGGTGATGTTTTATATGCAGGCAATCCGTCTTTTGCATTATCTGAATTAAAATTCTATGATAAGTGTTTAACGAATGATTTGATATGTGAAGCGTTTGAGGCTGAAACAAAAGAACCGGATGATGAGCTTTTAAAAGAACTCAGGAAACAGTATCTTGCTGATGGAATAGAAATGCTTGATTTTAAGCCGGATGATAACTGGGAATTAAAGCTTGATTTATCTTTCAAAAAGCCGGAGCATCTTAATGAGTTTTATGTGCAGGGTAATACAGATTCACCGCATATTACAGATGAAGGACTGCTTATAAATACAACAAATAATGAAATTCCGCTGTATGATGAAGACGGAGAGCGAATGGATAAAAATAATATGTATCTCTGGTCTGAAAAGAGCTTTGAAGGCGATTTATACGCTGAATTTGAGTTTATGCCGAAAGTTCATAACGGTTTTGGAATTGCAATTTTTCAGGCAAGCGGTCTTCAGCGTGAAGATTTCATGAATGATTACAAAAGACGTAAGACCGGAACGATGAGTATGCTTTTATGGGAAAATGTAAGAAGTTACAGCTGGGGATTTTTCAGGGAAATGGATGACGTAAGAGACGATGTTGAAACTCATATTTTTATGAAAAATCCTTGGATAAGACCGCTCGGTTTTCAATGCGGAGCAAAGCGTATGGAACTCAACAAATGGTATAAGGCTCAGTTTATCCAGGAGGGGAATCATATTCGTGCAATTTTAAACGGCAGAGTTTTACTTGATGTTTATGATGACAGCTTTACAAACAGCGGACCGGTACTGGGAGGCGGTCATTTTGCTCTGAGATGTATGAAAAGAACTCAGATGATGTTTAGAAATTTAAAGATTTATAATAAAAAGATGTTTTTCGAGGTTAAGGAGTAAAGGAGGCAGAAATGAAAAGGATAATAACAGCAATAATCGCTTTTTCATTGATTTTATCATATGTTACCTTTGTACCGTGTGCAAATGCCGAAGATGATAAGCTGGTAGTGACTGCGCTTGATTATTTCACTGATGAGGATATTAAAACGACAGCGGATGAACTGTTTTCTCTGCTTGAGGAGAATGAAAATACAAGCGAAATGTTTTCTGCATATAAAAACGGAAAATACCTGACTGCTCTCGGACTGTTCCGTAATTATATGATAGATAAGTTAAGATATGCGCCGGTGGAACCGATTTCTATTACCGGATTTTCATGGGATTATAACTGGATCAAATCCGATATTATGGTAGGAAGGGACACAATTGAAAATTTAAATAAGAAATACGAAGCAAGAAAGGATTTAAAACCGGTAGCCGATTATGAAGGAACGCTGAATTTTATTGATTCTTCGCTTCCGTCGGAGCTTGACTGGTGTCTGCTTGATAACGATAAGGATCCTGCAATAAGAAATATGATAAATGATGATTATTCGCATGGATTTACACTTCTTGCGTGCAGATTTGCGTCAACAGGAGATCCGATTTATGTACAGAAGCTTCTACAGTTTATGGATGATTACGCAAGGAATTTTAAGAACATTTTTGATACATATTACGGGCTTGAAGGAATGAGCTTTCGTGAAATCGGTGTAAGAAGTGACAGAACATATAGTATTTCAAATTATGTTTATATGATAAACCAGGACGGAAGAAAAGCGGCAAACTACAACGTAAGCCGTGCGCAACGTTCGAATTGTTTTATCTGGGCTTTGCACATTCTTGCAAAAGCACTTCCGGGAGAGGAGTTTAAACCAACATACGAAAGCAGTAACTATCATAATATGTTACTTCCGATGTCAATAGAATCAAAGCCTTATCCTGAAGCTTATGATTATATTGACCCTGTAAGATTTGCGAGATTTATTCGCCATCTTGTTATAAACGAATATCCGACACAGAGTGAATCAACAATATATTTCCCGGGCGGAACACCAAATATAGCGATGGAATCAGCGAAAAATTCGCTTATATATTCAGCAATTTTATGTGATTTCGGTGAAAGTATCAACTTTAATCTGAAGGAGCTTATTGAAACTATAAATCAGAGAATGGGAACTTCTGCATATAAAGACGGGGGTGCACTTGAGCGAAGCTTCAATTACAATGTTACGGATATAGGCGGAAGAGAAGGATTTTCAAAAACAATTGATGCTCATGCTCCGCAGTATGTAAAGGAGCATGGACTTATTGACTTTTCAATGCAGGCAAAAAAATGGGATTTGCTTTTAGAAATGTACAAATCACCGCTTGGACTCACTCCGAAAATAGGAAATCAGGCGTCAAACAGCGGTAGCGCTGCATACTGGAAGAACCCGGAAGAGCTTGATAAGCTTAATGAAAGCGAGAATAATACTCCAAAGCCTTACACATCGGCATATCTCCCATACAGCGGATATGGTGCAATGAGAAGCGGCTGGGATTCAAGAGCGACCTATATGTCGTTTTTCAATAATCCTTACAGAACTCAGGGACACGAATTTTCAGCAACCAATGCTGTTATGAATCTTACAGCTCATGGCAGAACCTTGCTGGTATGCAGTGGAGTGCCGTACTATGGTCTTAGCTATGTAGCACAGTATCCGGAGTTCATTAAAAATGGTTATGATGAAATAAATGGTTATATGGCGGAAAACTCAACAAGAAAAGTATCCACAGTAATGGTAAATGATAATTCACAATCAATGAATAACTATTTTTTTGATGAGGTTGGCGATTACGACGTCCAAAAAAATACAGGTGCAATTAAATGGGGAACAACACTTTCTCAGACCCCTGATGATACCATTGACAGCAGATGGCTGACAAATGATAATTTTGACTTTTGTGAAGGTTACTGGACCGGCGGATATACTCCTTTATACGGAACAATGGAAAGTCCACCGGATCCGTGTGCGGTTGGTCAAGTCAGTCATGATGCAGATCACAGGCGTAAGTTTATATTTGTAAAGGATGCAGATCTGTTCATAGTAGAGGACGAGCTTGAAAATACATATAAGCTTGAGAATAAATACAGAGCATTATGGCACTTTCCGGCATTTGAGGAGGGAAGTAAAACACTTACCGGATTTAAAGAGGACCAGGTTATATTGGATGAGGATAATAACCGGTTCTATACAGCAGATCCTGAAGGGCCAAATCTCTTTGCATATAATTTTTCAAACAGCGATTTATCTTATGAAAAATACTATGGTTATTACAAGGAAGGAGAACTTGGCTGGGGATGGTCTGACGGTGGAACGGATGTATTTACCGGTAAATTTGCACCACGACCTGAAGTGCACGTTTTATGGGGTGACAAGAAAAGAGGCGACATTACAAAGGTTGCGACAGTTCTTGCACCGTCTGAAAATGACAAAGATCCTATTGTAAGCTATACAGATAAGTCAGACGAGAACATTAATGCATTTGAGATAACAAAGGCTGACGGTATAACCGTAGAATATTACAGCTCAAACGAAAAGCGTAAATTCCAATTTGACGGAATCAATGCATTTGCAAAAGGGGTTGTAGTAACAAAGAAGGACGGAAAGAAAATAAGTGCATTGGCACTTAACTGTGATTATTTCATAGTCAACAATGTAACGCCTGTATATATGATATCGGAGCATTGTGCAGTTTCGTTCGGAGATAACGGTTATGTAAGTGACGTAACACAGTTTGATATTCCGTCAACTTTTGAGTGGATTGGTGAATATGACGGTGAACATACACCATTTTACGGTAAATAATCCCATTGAAAGGATAAAATAATGAAAAAAATATTTTTTATATCATTTATATCGGTAATATGTTCAACACTTTTTGGTATTTCATATGCTGATGTGCCTTCGGCTGAATACGGTCGCGGTACCGGAAATATCTATGTTTCCGGTACTGCCGATGCTTCGCTTTCAGGCAGTGATGCAATAATACTTGTATCGGAAGGCGACAACATTCTTTATATAGGCTCAGGAAAAATAAATGATCTTGGCGAGTATTCAGAGAAGATAAATATAAACGGCGACTATGACATAGCATCACTTGAAATAAAAGTAAATGCAGGCGGTGAAGACATTACTCATACACTTTCTGCAGCAGAGAGTGAGCTTATGATTGCTTTAGACGGAGATTACGACCGTATTAATCAGAAAATGACTGCATATATAAAGAATTTATATGATTATGAAAACGAGTTTTCTTTAATCGTATCTTCTTATGATGAAACAGGAAGACTTCTGAATGTGAAAAAGTACGATGCGTCTTATGCTTATACTGAAGAAGAACAGGCAGTTACGGTAGATTATACCGCACCGGAAAAAGCTGTGAAGTATAAGCTTTATGCATGGCAGAAGTCTGATATTTTACCGATTTCTGAAGCTGATGAAGATGAGTATATTGATATAAGTGAAGTAAGTGACAGGTACACAGCAGATGAAGCGATGGCTGCGGCGGCAATGTTTGAAGGGATGAATACTGACAGTACTGAAACACGAAATATATATAATGCATATAAAAACGGTGATTATGAAAAAAGCCTTATACTTTACAGAAACTATATGATAGATATTTTAAGAGATGTTGAGTATGACAAGGATTCTCTTCCACAGTACAGTTCATTTACTTCTGAATATTATTACGGCACAGCAGATGTTGTTGTCGGATATAGGGACATAGATGACCTTAATGCAAAGTATTTATCGGGAACAAACAGTATATATGTTGATTATGAAAATATCCTTGATTACATAGATACATCAGAACCATCACAGCTTAACTGGGTTGTTACAGAAGAACAGGGAACAGCGTCTTTTACAAAAGATAATCTGAGAAATCTGTTTCTGCGCTTAGCGATAAGATATTCACAGACCGGTGATGAGATATATGTAGAGAAGCTTTTGCAGCTTATGGAAGACTATGCTCTTAATTACAAAAATCAGTATGACGAATACTACGGTATCAGTAATTTGTCTTATGAAGAGCGTGGTAAAAATATGACAAAGTACGGTAATGAGATCTATGCATATAACAGTGTTGGCTCACGAGCTGCAAGCTATCTTGTTTCAAGAACACAAAAACTGAATTGTTTTGTATATGCATTAGTCCTTGCCGCAAAAGCCTTGCCGGGCGAAACTGAACCGGGGTATTCAATGAACTATTATAATAATGGATTGTGTGCTCCATGTACTCAGGAGGCATCAGCAGATGCGTTAAAGTTTATAGATCCTGTAAGGTTTGCAAGGTTTATGGCACATATGCGCGACGTTGAACTGCCAACTCTTGCACATTCAGTATTAAACGCTCCGGGTGGAACTATGAATATAACGGCGGAAGCATATTTAAATTCTATAAAACTTTCGGCATTGTTCGGTGATTTTGAAAATGATGCAGAATTAACAGATAGAATTTTTGCCGCATCTGATGAGTTTTTTACCGGCGTTTTTGCAAAGGATGGCGGATGTGTTGAAACATCGTTTAATTATAACGATCTGACAGTTGATCAGCTTGCTAATACAGCTTACACTTTAAAGGCTACAAGAAAGTTTTTAAATGCAAAAGATTATATTGATATAGAACGTAATTACGCAAGACTTATGGAGGGATACAGTTCGCCTTTAGGTCTTATGACAAATATAGGCAACGTTTACAACAACTACGGTACGGCTGCTGTCTGGAAAGACAGTAGTGCGAAACAGGAGCTGGCAGAAAAGCTTGAGCCGCAGGAATACGAATCAATTTATTATCCGTACAGCGGATACGGTTCTATGAGAAATGGCTGGGGAATAGATGATATGTATATGTCTTTTTTCACTAATCCCAATCGTGGAATTGGTCATAAGTTTGTCGGAACAAATGCTGTAATGAATGTGACAGCTTTCGGAAGGACGTTGCTTCTATGTGGCGGAGTGCCATGGTACGGAAAAGACTATGTAAGTAATTATACAGAATTTTTGGAAGACGGATATAATGAGATAAACGGATATTTCGGCGAAAATTCTTCACGTAAAGCATCTACCGTTATGGTTAACGGAAAATCTCAGGAAGATGCAGAGTATTCGTTTGATTCACAGAATGAAATTATAGGCGGATCTTCATTGGATAAGAATGCTCAGACAAAGCCGCTCAGCGGACGATGGCTGACAAGCGAGTATTTTGATTTCTGTGAAGGTACATATGATAATGCATACACTGTTTTTGATACAGAGAGTGAAATACAGCCTGATACGGATAATGGAACTACACGGGATGCTACTCATAACAGACAGTTTATATTCGCAAAAGATGCCGGTGTATGGCTGGTAGTTGATAATCTGACAAATCTTACTTCTGACAGTAATATGTATGAAGCTCTCTGGCATTTTCCGGCATATGAGGCAGGCAATCGTTTGCTCACAGGATTTTCAGAGGAACAAGTTGTTGTTGATAATGATAATGATTGCATTTATACAAACGATGCAACAGGTCCGAATGTATACCTGTATGAGTCATCAACGAGTGAGATTAGTTTTGAGAAATACTGCGGATACTATGAACAGGGCAAAACAGGTTTGGGATGGTCTAACGGAAGTAACAATATTTCAACAGGTAAATATGCTCCGAGACCTCAGGTTCATGTAAAGTGGAGTGATGACGGTGCATCGGATGTAACACAGTTAGTCACGGTTATTGCTCCGAGTAAGAATGCAACTAATCCTGTTAAGGCAATGCTTGACCGCTCGGATAAGACAATCGACAAAACAGCATATACATATCTTTTAAACAACGGTTCGAGCTTGTATTTCTCGTTCAGCCCGAATTGTCACAGTGTGTTTATTGATAATAACGAAATTAAAGCAAAAGGTGCAGTTTACACCAGGAGCGAAAACGGTGTCTTCGGAATTTTACTGGACTGTGAAAGAATAAATTCAGGTAGAATTAACGGAAGCTTTGCATTTGAAGTTAAAGACGGAGTTATAAGTCTTTCAGATGAAATATGCACGCCGAAAAATTTTGAGTGGAAAGAAACTGAAAACGGACACTATCCGGTATATGAGTAAATGTTTACTGATAATATATTGCTTATATGTTTGCAATTATTTACTGAAAATTTTCAAAGCGTTGACAAGTCAGGGGACATATAGTATAATATTTACAGATCCTATATAGTAAAAGGAGTTATAATTATGTATGATACAATTATTCTCGGCAGCGGTTTCTTTTCTTTCGGATATGCGCTTACTCATCCGAATTGTATAATAATTGAGAAGTCGCAACTTTCAGACAGTAATTTTTACGGTTCTTATAACGGTTTTATACAGCCCGAATATGATATAATCAGTAAAGAATGTGTTGAGTTAAAAGAATATTTTTTGAAGCTTGGAGTTTTGTCGCAAAACAGGATTAATGTAAATGCTCTGGAAAATGCTTTCTGCAGTTTTTTGAAGAACAAGTCATTAAATTTTCTTTTAAATACGGATTTGGTTTCACTTTCCGAAACTGAAGATGGATTTTGTGTAAATATATATAATAATGCCGGTACGGATACTTTGTATTCGCGCCGGATTATTGATACACGTATGAAAGATAAAAAGTATCTTAATGTGATCATTGAAGCGGATAGTAAAACTCGTGATGAGCTTTCAAAACAATATCCGGTTTCGGATGCTTTTTATCCGGATGAATATGTTATAACATACAAATCTGATAAAGACATTAATACCGCAAAGCTTGATTTTTATAATATGTGGAAAAGTCGAGTTCCGACCGATAAAAATAAAATTATTTCGTTTGCATATTCGATGCACGATAACGGTCAGAGTAACGGTATCGATGACTTATCATTCGGAAGCGTTTTAAAGGCGTTTGACTGTGGAGTTACATGGGATTTATAAATGCCGGAAAGGTCAGGTTCATTAAATGAAAATTTATCGTTTTGAAAAATCAGAACATACAGAGTATTCAGAAGATAATATAAATTTTGATTTGGTTTGTGATGTTCTTTGTGTCGGAATAGGTACTGCCGGAACATATGCTGCAATTTCTGCGGCACGTGCCGGTATGGATGTAATTGCGATAGAGCGTGATGAAAATATTGGCGGTATGCCTGTAACCGGAAGGGTTGGGGGCTACTACTACGGCTTTTCGGGCGGCACTTTTGAGAGTGTGGATAAATTATCTTCGGATGACAGTACAATATTTAAAGCAAATCCGCATTTTTTTGATTCAAGACAGATTCATATAACAGAGCTTATACACAGATATGATATAAGGTTATTTACAAGCTGTTTTGTAACAGGACTGTTTTTTGAAGATAATACTGCTGTTGGCGCTGAAGTGTGTTTGGGCGGAAAGAAATTATGCATTAAAACAAAATATATTATTGATTCCACATCAGACGGGCATCTTGTAAGGATGTGCGGTGTTAAGACTGTTTTTGGTCGCAGCACTGATAATAAGGCGATGCCGTTTACGGTAAGAACTGAATATTTCAGATCCGACGGAGGGCACAGTTCTGTCAATAGCGACAGCGGGTATTGTAATCAGTATAAGCCTTTGGAATTTTCAAAGAAAATACTTGACGCTCATGCAAACGGTATGGAATACGTAAACAATGATGTAAGGTTTTTAGGACCTGCACCGATTTCCGGTGTTCGTGAAGGGATAAGATTTGAGGGAGAAGATTATTTATCATATAAGGATATTATATTAGATAATCAGCCCGAAAAAGTCTTGTTTTATGCGTATTCTGATATAGATAAGCATGGGTTTGATCTCGCTGTTGATGAGGAATTGTATCAGAATTGGTGGGTAATCAGTAATCTTGCAACGGTAACTATTAAAATCGGCGTACCATTCGGCTGTATTGTTCCGAAAAATCTGAAGGGCATTGTAACGGCAGGAAGGTGTATTTCGGCAGATAACTATTCTATGGCTACTGTCAGAATGAATCGTGATATGTACCGCATGGGCGAATGTGTTGGAATTGCTTGCGCAAATGCAATCAGTGAAAAAACAGATGTATTAAACATTGACTATGAAAAATATGTTAGCGATGTAATGACTGCCGGATGCTTTGACGGTAATTCTGCAAAAAAATTCGGATTTGATTATCCGGGAGGAAATAAACCGTATGTTTCGGTGGACTTTAATATGAGTGATGAACAGATTATAGATATGCTCTCAACTGAAAAACCCGGATGCGCAATATGGTCCTGCTATATTTCGGACGGGCATATTGCGGATAAGCTTATTAAAATATTAAATTCCGATTCTGATACGTTATTAAGGTATAATGCCGCCATTGCTCTCGGAATAATGGGGAATGAGGCGTGCCTTGATACATTATGTGAAATAGTTGAAAACAGAGATTGTTTTTATTTTAAAGATTGCCGGCGTTCAAATCAATTCAGAAGTGCTGTTGCGGTGTGTCTTTTAGGAAGACTCGGAAAAGAAGAGCAGCTTCAATTGCTTGAAGAGATTGTTTTCGGTGAAGATGAAATAAACAAACCTTTATATAATACTCTGAAAGCAGATTATTTATATCATCCCGGCGAGAACTTTAATTTTGTGTATTTTCAGCATTTTACGCATGCTGTAATGGCGGTTGTGAAGATATATAAAAGACTTCAGATGGATGCTGATGTATTAAAAAACAGACTTAAAGAATTGTTTGCAGATGATACAATTATAAGAAATGTAACACCTCTTGCATCGGATACTGCTGAGTATGCAGAGATTGCTGATTTTATGGAATATGTATTATCAATTGTTGTTTAGTACATGTATGCAATGTTACAATTTATTTACTTGGATAAAAAATTTTAAAAAAGTATTGACAAAACAAGAAATATGTAGTATAATATTTCTTGTTGTTAATGCTGTCTTAGCTCAGTAGGTAGAGCACTTCCTTGGTAAGGAAGAGGTCGGCAGTTCAAATCTGCTAGACAGCTCCAAAAAAACGACAGATTTCGACAAGGAAATCTGTCGTTTTTTTTGCTAAATTCGCCTGACGGTGAGCTAAATGTGTTAACGTACGCTAAATTACTTCGTAGCTAAATTGACTTTCGGTCAGCTGATGGCAAATTTAATTTATGGTGATACAGATGAAAATAATTGCTCATATAAATACGGAATTTAAGGAAAAATTCGGAATACCCAGGCAAAGCGGACTTGTTGAAGAAACAGTCGGAAAAATTGTTTTTGAAAAAGAATATAGAGTAAAAGAAGCATTAAGAGGATTAGAAGAATTTTCGCATATATGGGTTTTATGGGAGTTTTCAAAGAGCATAAGAAACGATTGGAGTCCGACTGTTAGACCACCGCTATTGGGCGGAAATAAAAGAATAGGTGTGTTTGCCACACGGTCTCCTTTCAGACCAAACCCGATTGGTTTGTCATGCGTGAAAATCGAAAAAATCGAGTATACGAGGGATGAAGGTCCGGTTATTTTTGTAAAAGGTGCAGACTTGCTTGATGGTACACCGATATATGATATAAAGCCGTATTTGCCTTATACCGACAGCCATCCCGAGGCTTCGGGCGGTTTTACCGATAATCTGACGGACAGAAGGCTTGACGTTAAAATTGATGATGAACGGTTTTATTCGCTGACGAGAGAAAAACAAAAAGAGATAGTGCAGATTTTATCACATGATCCCAGACCATCATATAAAAATGAAGATTTTACCTACGGTTTTAATTATGGAGATTATGAAATTAAATTTCAGGTACAAAACGGCGAATTGATATTGACATCAATTGAGAATATATAATATATTATTTGTATAAAAAACACAAATTTAATTGGTTGATTTTGGGTAGTATGGTGAATTGTAAAGTTTTGTGTTGACAAATTTAAGTTGTTATGATATAATAGCTTTGAATTTTTTGAAAGGATAAAGAATTATCATGGATTCTGACGAAGGCGATTGTAGTACGTCTTATATTAAACAGATTTATTTGAAATACAAGGCATTTTCGTATGCACTTCTTTGTGTGTCCGGATGTGTCTTTTTGTGTTTTAAAAAAATCCTGATATGATTATAACTACGCGACAGACTAAGATTTTAAAATATATTAAGGAGAATTTTTTGAAATGTCATCATACATTACTATTATGGTAGTACTTCTCATAATGTCAGCATATTTTTCGGCAACGGAAACTGCGTTTTCGTCTTTAAATAAAACAAGACTTAAAACTCTGATTGAAAAGGGGAATAAGCGTGCTAAGATGGCGCTTAAGCTGTCTGAGAATTATGATAAGCTGATATCAACAATACTTATAGGAAATAATATCGTAAATATAGCTCTTGCATCAATCGGTACAGTTTTCTTTGTGCAGTACAATAAAGAGTTGGGAGCAACGATTTCTACGGCAGTAATAACCATAGTTGTTCTTATTTTCGGTGAAATAACCCCGAAAAGTGTGGCAAAGGACTGTCCTGAGAAGTTTGCAATGTTTTCTGCGCCTTTTATTAAGTTTCTTATATGGGTATTTATGCCTCTTAACTTTGTTTTTACTCTTTGGAAAAAAATGATTTCAAAGATGTTAAAGGTTGAGGAAAATAAGAAAATGTCGCAGGAAGAGCTTCTTATGTTCGTTGAAGAGGTTCAACAAGACGGTAGTATTGATACAAGCGGTGGAGATCTTTTGCGTAATGCAATAGAGTTTTCTGAACGCAAGGCGGAAGATATACTCACACACCGTGTGGATATTGAGGCTATGCCGGCAGATGCTGATAAGGAGGAAATTGCAAAGCTCTTTTCATCAACTAAATTTTCAAGACTCCTTATTTATGATGATAATATTGATAATATCATTGGTGTAGTTCATCAGAAAGACTTCTACATAGACGGAGTCATAACACCTGAAAGCATCGATAAAATAATGACTGAGCCTATATTTGTTCAGCAGTTTGAGCGGATTGATAAGCTTCTTAAAATGCTCCAGAAAAATAAATCGCATATTGCGGTTGTTCTTGACGAGTATGGCGGAACTCTTGGTATCGTGACAATGGAGGATATTTTAGAAGAGCTTGTTGGTGAGATATGGGATGAGCACGACGAGGTAGTAGAAGATTTTGTGCAGGTAGATGAAAATACTTACAGAGTTGATTGTTCTGTAACAACAGATGATTTTTGTGAATACTTCGATATTGAATGTGAAACTTCAAGTGTGTCGCTCGGCGGCTGGGTAATGGAACAGCTTGAAAAAATTCCGGAAGAGGGCGATAAAATTACATTCGAAAATCTTGATATAAGGGTAATTGAAACTGATTTTCACCGGGTTACAAAAATTGAAGTGCTTGTATCGGATAAGCCTGACGAGGAAGACGAGGACTAAGCGTATCCGATAACTGCGTTATCTTTCACAGGTAATTAAAAATTAGATTTTAAAGTGAACTGCTATCAAAAATAGCAGTTCTTTTTAAATTTTGATAAAATGTAAAATTTATGAAACGGGATGTTTTAAAACGGAAAAAACGGGTATATATATAACAAAGGCAGATATATCTGCCAACAAGGAAGGAGAGATCAGTATGAGATTTACGATTATTGGAAGAAAATTAACGATTACAGAGCAGAAGAGAGATTATATTGAGAAAAAGCTTTCAAAACTTGATAAGTTTTTTGACGGTGATACGGAAGCAAGAGTTGTAGTCGGTACCATTAAGGATCTTGAATATATAGAGGCGAGTGTGTTCGCCGGAGGAATGATATATCGTGCCGAGGTGTCTGATTCAGACGTTCTGGCGGCTACTGATAAGCTTGTAGACGTAATTGAGCGTCAGATAAGAAAGAATAAGACGAAGCTTGCAAAGAGATTGAAGACTACGGAAAATGTGTGGGATAATGTGTTAATAAGCGGTGGTACGTATACTGAGGGCGAGAATAACGATAGGTTTGAAATTGTTAAAACAAAACGTTTTCATGTAAAACCGATGAGCCCTGAAGAAGCAGTTTTGCAGATGAATTTATTAAATCACAATTTCTTCGTGTTTATTAATCAGACTACGGAAGAAATGAACGTTGTATATAAGAGAAATGATGGTAAATACGGATTGATTGAATCTGTTGAATAATGAAAGGAATAGCTTATGCGTCAGGTTATGGAATGTCGGGTAACGCCCGGAAAAACAATTAAACAGGTTTTGCACGGTGACTATCAGATGTCCCGCGGGCTTGTATCTGCTTTAAAGAAAACTCCTGACGGAATATTAGTCAACGGTGAAAAGAAATATGTAAATTATGTGTTAAAGGAAGGTGACTGTTTGTGTGTTACCTTTGAGGAAACAGGCTCAATTAATATTGAGCCTGTTTGTATTCCGATTGATATTTTATATGAAGATGATTTTTTGCTTGCGGTAAATAAACCGCCACATATGGCTGTTCATGTCTCGCATGGCAATGTATATGATACACTGTCAAACGCTGTGCTGTATTATCTTAATAAGAACGGAAGTGAGCATACGTTTCACGTTGCCACAAGGCTTGATAAAAACACATCGGGGGTGGTGTTAATTGCAAAAAATTCTTATGCACATGATTTGCTTAGCAGACAGCTCAGAAACAAAACTTTTTACAAGGAATATATTGCGGTTGTGTGTGGGAAAATGAACGGTTCGGGAACTATAAACCAACCGATAGCCCGTGAATGTGACAGTATAATTAAAAGATGCGTAAGACCGGATGGTGAGGAGGCAGTGACTGACTATGAGGTTATTGATACTGACAATAGCAATTCACTTGTGAGGATAGTTCCGAAAACAGGCAGAACGCACCAGATCCGGGTGCATATGTCGCATATAGGACATCCGATTGCGGGTGATGATATGTATGGTGCAGAAATAATTACAGCAGGCAGACATTTACTGCATGCACACAAGATATCGTTTATTCATCCGTTTACAAAAGAAATATTGGAAATAATTGCCCCGTTATCGACAGATTTTTTTGAAAATTTTCAAAAATTAGAAAATTACTATTGACAATTCTGATTTAATATGTTATAATATTTAAGTCAGTTTGGAGGGGTGGCCGAGAGGTTGAAGGCGCAGCATTGGAAATGCTGTGACGTGAAAGCGTTCGTGGGTTCGAATCCCATCCCTTCCTCCAGAAAAAAGCATCGACTTTGTCGGTGCTTTTTTCAACGAAATAAATCCTTTCAGGATTTGTGAAATACCCTTCGGGCGTGAAATATTGCTTCGCAATGTGAAATACGCCTTTTGCGGCGTGTGGATTTATTTCATTTTACAGAAAGCGAAAGCTTTCTATTTCACAATTTCTGCAAGAAATTATTTATTGAGTTATATCGTATCGAGTTTGTTTAAATATTATGATTTTGCAGGTATTCTTTAATTTTGTTGAAGCTTTGATTGCTTATATGATGTTCTATTTTACAGCTGTCTTCATATGCTGTTGTTTCATCTACGCCTATCAGTATTAAAGCACGGGCTATTATTTGATGACGCTCATACATCTTTTCGGCAATTTCTATGCCTTTCGGAGTAAGAGAAATTCCTCCGGCATCATCTACTGTTATATAGCCTTCTTCGCGAAATGATTTCATGGCTACGGATACACTCGGTTTGGTAAATGAAAGTTCATTTGCTATATCTATACTGCGGACGTTTCCGTTTTTCTTTTTTAATATATATATGGTTTCAAGATAGTTTTCTGCCGATTCTTTTATCTTCATAGTTTATCACCTCCGAAAGATGTTTTTTATACATTGGTATTATAACATAAAATTTAGGTTTTGTCAAATTATATTGAATTTTTTTGTGCTGAAGCGGTGAAAATATTTGATTTAAATAAGAAAAGGGAGGATGTTTTAGTTTTACGGCAATAAAAATGCGCAAATCCTTTTAGAGATTTGCGCGATTTTCTTACGCCATTTTAGCGAGCTTTAATGCTAACTGAGACTTTTTACGAGCAGCGTTGTTCTTGTGAAGTATACCTTGTGATACACCTTGGTCAAGCTTTTTAATAGCTGCGTTGAATAAAGTCTTAGCTTCATCTACATTACCGCCTTCTACAGCAGCTTCAAACTTCTTTAAAGCAGTTTTAAGTGCTGTCTTGTGCTGTTGGTTAATCAAAGTTTTCTTTGCGATAACCTTAACACGCTTTTTTGCTGATTTGATATTTGGCACGATTTACACCTCCATAAAAATTTAATCTAAATACCTTTATATTCTAACACAAATTTGAATAAATTGCAATAGTTTTTTTGAAATTTTTTGCAAAAAGTTTATATTTATTTATTTTTAACAATGAAATTCATTATTTAGGCGATTTATTGATATAATTTATAAGTCTAAATATTAATATTATACAAAAATTGAAAAAACGGTTGCAAATTTTTGAATTTTATAGTATAATTAAAGTGTATATGTGTATATAGAAAGGAAATGTTTATGTTCAGAGGTTTTAGTTTATTTGATTTGCTGATATATATTCCTACAACGTTGATTGCCCTGTCGTTTCACGAACTTGCTCACGGTTGGGTTTCATATAAGCTTGGAGACCCTACACCTAAAAATCAGGGCAGGTTAACACTGAATCCGATGGCACATCTGGATTTTATCGGAACACTTTTAATGATTTTTACCGGATTTGGCTGGGCAAAGCCTGTTATGATTAATCCTATGTACTATAAGGATAAGGTTAAAGGAATGGCGCTTGTTGGTCTTGCAGGTCCGCTTACTAATTTTTTGTTGGCATTTTTATCTATGCTTGCTTGTGTTTTGCTTGTTGTTTTGCTCAGTGCTTTAAATGTTGGCGCGAATGTTATTAACATGGTTGTGATTGTATGCAGTTTATTTGCAAAACGTAATTTAGTATTTATGGTTTTTAATCTTATACCGTTTCCGCCATTGGACGGATTTAAAGTTGCCGGTGTTTTTATGAGAAGAGAAACTTATTATAAAATTTTAAATTATGAGCAATACATTATGTATATTCTCATGTTCCTGAGTCTTACCGGTGTTTTTTCGGGCACAATCGGTACCGGAGTGGATTTATTTTATAATCTGATAATTAATTCTGTTATGAGAATAGTAAATATTTTTATCTGAGGGATGGGTTTTTAAGTGGAAAAGATATTATATAAGCTCAATGCATTTGAAGGTCCTCTTGATTTGCTTCTTACACTGATAAAGAAGAATAAAGTCAGTATATATGATATTCCTATTGTTGAAATAACTGATCAGTATATGGAGATAATCAGGAATGCTGATGAAAGCGAGTTGGATAATGCAGGTGAGTTTCTGGTTATGGCATCTCAGCTTTTATATATAAAGTCTAAGATGCTTCTGCCGAAAGATGAAGAGGACGATGAAGAAGATCCGAGGGCTGATTTAACACGAAGGCTTATAGAATACAAGCAGTACAAAGAAGCCTCGTACGAGCTCAGAAAGAACGAGTTCGCAACAAAAAATATGATATTTCGGAATACTGAGAAAATTGATTTTCCGTTGCCTGAATATGATCGTCATCATGAAACATATGAGCTTATTGAAGCTTTTGAAAATATACTTTCTCGCAGAGAAAGAAAGGTAAAACCGGATAAAAAGGCGTTTTACGGTATTGTAGGACGTGAGAAGGTATCAGTTGATGATATGGTTGAAAAAATATGCAATCGGTTGGTTAACGAGAAAAAATTCGGATTTAAAACGCTCTTTTTAGGTAATATTTCAAAGCCTGAAATGATAGCAACGTTTCTGGCTGTGCTTGAAATGATAAAGCTTAGCAAATTAAAGGCTGAATTTGATTCGGAACGTGATGATTTTATAATAAGTGGTTGTTAGGAGATAAATTTTGCAAATGAATAAATTAAAATATGCAATTGAGGGAATACTGTTTGCAGCGGGTGAGTCTGTTAAGGCATCATTGCTTGCTGTTGCACTTGAAAAATCTATTGAGGAGATAGACTGTGCTGTGGAGGAATTAAAAGACGAATATAATAAGGATCATCGTGGGTTTACGATAATAGATATTGATGAGGGATATCAGATTTGTTCAAGACCTGAATATTATAAATATATACAGGAAATTTTAGGTGAACAAAGAAGACAAGCACTTTCAAATGCCGCAATGGAGACACTGGCTATTGTAGCGTACAAACAGCCTATTACAAGAGGCGGCATCGAATATGTCAGGGGTGTAAATTCTGATGGTTCTGTAAATCGACTTGTCGAGAGAGGTCTTATAGAGGAAGCAGGAAGAATGGACGCACCGGGCAGACCGATATTATATAGGACAACAAAGAATTTTTTGAGATGTTTCGGTTTGTCTGAACTTTCAGAATTACCCGAAATTGATATAGAGAAAATTATGAAAGATATGCCGCCTGAGGCAATTGCCGAATTAATGGTTGAGGCAGAGAGTGGTGAATCGGATACTGACGCTGTTCAGGTGGATTTGCAAAACGAATAGTGAGGGGTTTTATGTATATCCTGGCGATTGTTTTGGTAGTATTAATATTATTGCTTTTCTTGCCGATAAGATTAGGAGTAAAATATTGTGATGATGTTGATATTTATATTAAAATAGGACCTGTAAAAAAACGGTTTGAGCTTCAATCTGACAAAAAAGTAAAGGCAAAGAAAGACACACAGTCTGAAGATAAATCAGCACCGTCGCCTTTGAAAAAAATATTATACTATAAAGATTTGTTTTTATATATTAAAGATGATGTATTAAAAATTGCAGAATTTATGTTTAATAAAGGTATTCAGATTGAAGAGCTGAATTTCAGGCTTGACTATGGCTGGAATGATGCGGCTTCTGTTGGTATGCTGTATGGTATTATAAACGCTGTTGCATACAGTGTCATGGGTTTTATACACAACAATATGACAGTAAAAAGCTGGAATCTGGATATAAATCCGGATTATGAGAATGAAGTTTTTTCAGGCGAGATTAATTGTATATTTAAAACACGGCTTGTGTATATTAGTATTATCGGAATTAAAGGTTTAAAAGTTCTTTTTAAGATTAAAAATAAAGATTACAGGAGGAAAAAGATATGAGTCATCCAATTGAAGGGCTTATGGAAGCTGCAATGGGCAAAATTAAGGGTATGGTTAATGTGGATACAGTAATTGGTGAGCCTGTTACTGCTCCTGACGGTACGATAATAATACCTGTTTCAGCGGTAACATTCGGATTCGGTGCCGGCGGTAGCGATTTTGGTGAGAAGAAAGGTACTCAGGTCAGCGAAAAAATGTTCGGTGGCGGTTGCGGAGGCGGTGCGTCCGTAAAACCCATGGGTTTTTTGGTTGTTGCTAATTCTTCGGTAAGATATATTCCGATGAGCGCATCAAATACTGCGGTTGATAAAATCATTGACATGGTCCCCGGTCTGATGGATAAGTTGAACGGTGTTATAAAGTCAAAAAGCAAAAAAAAGGCTGAAACCGAAAAAGAATAAATTTAAAGATATAACGGGCAATTACGGAAGAATGTTTCGCAGTTGCCTTGTTGTTTTATTTTTTGAAAGGATGAATTTGAATTGAGTTTTACAGAAAAAGATAAAATTTTAATGCAGGTACAGAAGCCTACCAGATATACAGGCGGCGAGCTTAATGCGGTTATTAAAAATCCTGCCGATGTTAAAGTAAGGTTCGGGTTTTGTTTTCCTGATGTATATGAAATTGCTATGTCGCATCTCGGTATAAAGATTTTATATCATATATTAAATTTAAGAGATGATACATATTGCGAGCGTGTATTTGCTCCGTGGCCTGATATGGAAAGTCTCATGATAAAGAATAACACCGGGCTTTTCGCATTGGAGTCCGGAGATGCGGTTACAAATTTTGATTTTTTAGGGTTCACTTTGCAGTATGAGCTATCGTATTCAAACGTTGTTAATATGTTAAAGCTTGCCGATGTACCCGTATATGCAAAAGACCGGACGAAGGATATGCCTTTTGTATGTGGCGGAGGTCCTTGCGCATATAATGCGGAGCCGGTTGCGGATTTCTTTGACTTCTTTATGCTTGGCGAAGGTGAAGATGTTATAAATGAAGTTGTAGACGAATATATAAAATGGAAAGGAACAGGCAAGGAGAGAATTGAGTATTTAAAGTCTATTGCCCGTATTGAAGGTGTATATGTTCCGTCTTTTTACGATGTTTCATATAACGAGAACGGCACAATAAAAAGTATAAAAACAAACACAGAAGAAGCTTCGGTAAAGATTCGCAAACGTATTGTGCAGGATTTTAATACAGCAATTGCACCTGATAAGATTATAGTTCCGTTTGGTGAGATTGTTCATGACAGAGTTACGCTTGAGGTGTTCAGAGGCTGTATACGCGGTTGTCGTTTTTGTCAGGCGGGTTATATATACAGACCTGTCCGGGAGCGAAATGCCGAGGTTCTTACATGCATGGCAGAGCATTTGCTTAACAGTACCGGTTATGAAGAGATGTCGCTTTCATCACTCAGTACGAGTGATTATACAGAGCTGCCGCAGCTTACTGATAATCTGCTGAAAATTACTGAAGATAAGAAGATAAATCTTTCGTTGCCATCGCTCAGAATAGATAATTTCTCTCTTGAATTAATGGAAAAGGTTCAGAAGGTAAGAAAATCGGGTATCACTTTTGCACCTGAAGCAGGAACTCAGAGACTTCGTGATGTTATAAATAAAAATATCACAGAAGAAGACATTCTGCGTTCTGTAAGAATGCTGTTTGCCGGCGGATGGACAAATGTTAAGCTTTATTTTATGATAGGGCTTCCGACTGAAACGGATGAGGATATATGCGGTATATCCGACCTGGCTCAGAAGGTGCTTGGTGTTTATTTTGAAACACCCAAAGAGGAAAGAGCGAAAAATATAAACATAACCGTTAGCACTTCAGGTTTTGTTCCGAAGCCTTTTACTGCTTTTCAATGGGCAGGACAAAATACTCGTGATGAGTTTATTAAGAAACAGGATGTTTTAAAAGGCTCTATAAGATCAAAGCGGATAAGGTACAGCTGGCACTATAATAAAACGAGCTATCTTGAGGGTGTATTTGCAAGGGGTGACAGAAAGCTTTCAAAGGTTATCGCAAGAGCTGTTGAACTTGGCTGTAAATTTGACGGATGGGATGAGTATTTTGATTTTGATAAATGGATGCAGGCGTTTAATGAATGTGGTATAGATCCTGATTTTTATAATATTCGTGAGCGTGAGTACAGCGAAGTGTTGCCTTGGGATCATATAGATATTGGTGTTTCAAAAGAATTTTTAATGAAAGAAAACGAAAGATCTAAAAGAGCTGAAACTACATCAAATTGTCGTGAAAAATGTGCCGGATGCGGTGCAGCTTCTTTCGGAACGGGTGTTTGCTATGAGTAATTATATTTTAAAATACGGAAGAAAAGAAAATGTAAGATATATTTCACATCTGGATTTCATAAGAATGTTTCACAGAAGTGTACGCCGGGCGGATATTCCGTTTGTGTTTTCTCAGGGTTTTAATCCGCACCCTGTAATGAATGTAGCAATGCCGCTGTCTGTCGGAGTTACGGCTGACGGCGAATATATGAAGGTAGGATTTGATAAAGAAATTACAAACGAAGATATTGATGCATTAAATTCAGCATTGCCGGACGGATTTTATATTTTGGCATGGACAAAGGTTGTTGATAAAAAGCCCGATATAACTAAAATTAATCGTGCAGAGTATATCACCGAGATTGAAACGGATTCAGAGTTTGATGCCGATGCATTTATGGCAAACAGTGAATTGACAGTAATGAAAAAGACTAAAAGCGGTGAAAAAGAAGCTGATATCAGGCCATACATTCATGAAATTGCTGTTATAGGAAGAGATAAAAATATTCTCACATTAAAAATGCGCCTTACGTGCAGTAATGAATATAATTTAAAGCCTGAAACTGTTATTGATGCAATGGAGAAATATTGCACAGGATTTAACAGCACTTTTCATTCGGTACACAGATGCTGCCTGAAATGCGGAGACAAAGAGTTGTTATAATGTATATAATTTCATACTTTCTGTATAAATTTTAATGTTTGATGTAATACTATATTTGGAATTTATACAGAAAGGAATGATTTGAAAATGAAAAAGTACATTGAAATAATTGATGTGTATGCGCGGGAGGTTCTGGATTCGAGAGGCAATCCGACGGTTGAAGTGGATGTGTACACTGAAAAAGGAAAGGGTACCGCTATTGTTCCGTCCGGAGCTTCAACAGGCGTTTTTGAGGCTGTTGAATTGCGTGACGACGATAAAAGCCGTTATATGGGGAAGGGCGTTCGCAATGCGATTAATAATGTTAATACCACCATTGCGGATGAGCTTGTAGGAATGAATGTTCTTGAACAGGCTGAAATAGATAAAAAGCTTATTGAATTAGACGGAACACCCAACAAGTCTGTTTTGGGTGCTAATGCAATTCTGGGTGTATCACTCGCAGCTGCAAGAGCTGCTGCTGATGCTTTAGGCGTTACTTTATATAATTACATCGGCGGCACGGGAGCGAAAACCTTGCCGATACCGATGATGAATATAATTAACGGAGGCGCACATGCTTCAAATAACATAGACATACAGGAATTTATGATAATGCCTGTTGGTGCGCAGAACTTTAAAGAAGGACTAAGACAATGCGTTGAAGTATATCATTGCCTGAGAAAAATTCTTGCTGAAGGTAAAAATATAACTGCGGTTGGTGACGAGGGCGGATTTGCACCTAATTTAAAGAATGATGAGGAGGCTTTGGAGCTTATCGTTTCTGCAATTGAGAAAGCCGGGTTTAATACTCAAACCGATTTTAAAATTGCACTTGATGCTGCGTCCTCAGAATGGATCAAAGCTGACGGCACTTATGAACTGACGAAATCCGGCGCAATTAAAACGAAGCAGGAAATGGTTGAGTATTGGACTGATTTAACCGATAGATATCCGATTGTTTCTATTGAAGACGGTGTTGCAGAGGACGATTTTGAAGCATGGAGGATGCTTACGCATCGGTTGGGCGATAAGATACAGCTCGTTGGCGATGACTTGTTTGTTACTAACACAAAACGTTTAAAACGGGGAATTAAAGAGAATGTTGCAAACTCGATTTTAATAAAGGTAAATCAGATAGGGACTCTTACTGAAACGTTGGAAGCGATTGAGATGGCGCATAAAGCCGGATATACTGCTATCGTGTCCCACAGAAGCGGTGAAACTGAGGATACAACAATTGCGGACATTGCTGTTGCTGTAAATGCCGGGCAAATCAAAACAGGTGCACCATGCAGGACTGACAGGACAGCAAAATACAATCGTTTACTGAGAATAGAAGAAGAGTTATGCTATGTTTCAGTGTATGGTGATAAAAAAATAAGAAAATAAGAATAGTAGCAAAAAATACGACAAGGACCTCGATATATGAGATCCTTGTTTTGTTCAGGGAATTTTTTCATTCCTTTTAATTATTTTCCCGAGGAAATATTTATTCTGTTAAGCGCACGCTTAAGTTTGAGTTCGGCAAGACGTAATTCATAATCGGAAGATTTGTTTTTAAGTCTGTTTTCCGCAACTTCTTTAGCACGCTTTGCACGCTCAATATCAATTTCGTCAGCCCACTCGAATGTTGAAGCGATTACTGTTACAACGCCGTCGCATACTGTAAGAGTTCCGCCACTGCAGGAAGCATTACGATAAGTATCAGCTGATTTAATTCGTATTTTTCCTATATTTAACGGAACAACATAATCAGCATGGTTTTTTAGAATACATACATCACCAACTACTGTCCGGGCTATTAAACGCTCGGCAGCTCCGTCAAATGCAAGTCCGTCGGGAGTAACTATTTTCAGTGGATATTCGCTCATAAAAAATCCTCCTTAGGATTGCTTTGCTTTTTGAATTGCTTCATCAATTGAGCCTACAAAAAGGAATGCCGATTCCGGTAAGTCGTCGTGTTTTCCTTCGATTATTTCTTTAAATCCGCGTATGGTTTCTTCAAGCGGAACGTATTTACCTTCCATTCCTGTAAACTGTTCTGCAACAGAGAATGGCTGAGAAAGGAAACGCTGAACTTTTCTTGCACGGCTTACAGTTAATTTATCCTCATCAGAGAGCTCATCCATACCCATTATGGCGATGATATCCTGAAGCTCGTTATAGCGCTGAAGAATACGCTGTACAGCTTTTGCTGTTTGGTAATGATCGTTTCCGACAACGTCCGGTGTCAGTATTCTTGAGGTTGAATCAAGAGGATCAACCGCCGGGTAAATACCTTGTGATGCTATTTGACGAGATAAAACCGTTGTAGCATCAAGATGAGCGAAAGTAGTTGCAGGTGCCGGGTCTGTCAAGTCGTCTGCCGGTACATATACCGCTTGAACAGATGTGATAGAACCTTTCTTTGTTGAAGTAATTCGCTCCTGGAGTGCTCCCATTTCCGTTGCTAAAGTCGGCTGATAACCAACTGCTGAAGGCATACGGCCAAGGAGGGCGGAAACCTCAGATCCGGCTTGCGTAAATCTGAATATGTTATCAATAAACAGAAGTACGTCCTGACCTTCCTTATCACGGAAATATTCCGCCATTGTAAGACCGGAGAGTGCAACTCGCATTCTTGCGCCCGGTGGCTCGTTCATTTGTCCGTATACTAAGGCTGTTTTATTGATAACGCCTGATTCTTTCATTTCGTTATATAAGTCATTACCTTCACGTGTGCGTTCTCCAACTCCTGAAAAAACCGATAAACCACCATGCTGTTTTGCAACGTTGTTTATAAGCTCCATTATCAGAACTGTTTTACCAACTCCTGCACCGCCGAAAAGACCGATTTTACCGCCCTTTGCATATGGGCAGATGAGGTCAACAACTTTTATTCCTGTTTCGAGAATTTCGGTAGTGCTTTGCTGTTCATCGTATGGGGGAGCAGGTCTGTGAATAGGCCAGTGCTCTTCAGCTTCCGGCGCCGGCAGATTATCTACGGGTTCGCCGAGAAGGTTGAAAATTCTTCCCAAAGTACAATTACCCACCGGAACGCTTATGCAGGCTCCTGTGTCGATAACCTCGGTACCTCTTACCAAACCATCTGTCGAACTCATCGCTATACAGCGGACAACATCGTCACCGATGTGTTGAGCAACCTCTACCGTAATGGTTTTTCCGTTGTGACTTATATGCAAAGCATTTAAAAGATTAGGCAAATGTCCGTTTTCAAATTTAATATCAAGAACGGGGCCGATAATCTGAATAATTTTACCTGTATTATTTTTCATGGTTATCACCTCTTAAACTAATTTTCAGAACCTGCAACTATTTCAGTAATTTCCTGAGTAATCGCAGCTTGACGAGCTCTGTTGTATAAAAGACTTAAACTGCTTATCATTTCATCAGCGTTTTTGTTTGCTGACTGCATGGCGTTTCTGCGTGCGGATAGTTCGGAAGCAAGACTGCTTGCCACTGCTCCGTAGATTACTCCGCTGATGTATTGCGGAACGATATACTCAAACGCTGCTTCTGCTGATGGCTCATAAATGATAAGACTGTGCTTTTTTTCATCTGTCTTTTCTTCGTTAACGATAGGCAGAATTTCATCTGAAGCCGGAATCTGAGTCAGAACGTTTACAAATTTTGTATATTCAACGAAGAGTTTACTGAATTTGCCTTCTAAAAAACTTTTTGTAATAGTTTCAGCGATGTTAAGACAGTCAAGCATACTTATATCGTCGACAACTGCATAATGTTCGGTAATAATCTCTACGTTTTTCTTTTTAAAATATTCAACGGACTTTTTTCCGATTGGTAAAACAATATCGTTATCCTGAAGTTTTACCGATTTAAACAAATTGTTATTATAGCCTCCGGCAAGTCCTCGGTCGCCGGCTATTACAATGTGGCAAACCGACTTTGTCTCGTCTAAGTGGCAGAACGGGGAAGAAAAGTCCTTATTCTCTGCGGCAATACTATCCATAGTGGCTTTGAGAGTCTCAAAGAAGGGCTTTGTCTGTTCAGCTCGTTCTTTTGCTCGACGAAGCTTAGAGGTGGCAACCAACTCCATAGCTTTTGTTATTTGTTTTGTGCTTTCAACACTTTTAATTCGGTTTTTTATGGCTTTCATAGAGCCTGCCATGATTTATGCCTCCCTCGAAGCAGAAGAAGCGAAATGTTCTTTGCTTTCATTAATTGCTTTTTTCATAAGCTCAACCGTTTCGTCGGAAAGCTCTCCGGTCTGACCTATATTGCTTATAATTTGCGGATAAGTATTCCGGATATATTCGAAAAGATGTGTTTCATAGGCTGAAATGTCTTCAACTGCTATGTCTTTCAGATAATCATTTATAACCGCATAAATTATTACTACCTGAAGCTCAACAGGGAGCGGTGTGTTTCGGCCTTGTTTCAGAATTTCAACGATACGGGCACCTTGTGCAAGACGGGTTTTTGTATCCTCATCAAGATCTGAGCCGAACTGTGCAAAAGCCTGAAGCTCACGATACTGAGAATAGGCGAGCTTAAGAGTACCGGCAACCTTTTTCATTGCTTTAATCTGAGCATTTCCTCCAACACGTGAAACGCTTATACCGGGGTTTACTGCCGGCATAATACCACTGTGGAATAACTCGGTTTCAAGGAAAATTTGTCCGTCTGTTATAGAAATAACGTTGGTTGGTATATAAGCTGAAACGTCGCCTGCCTGAGTTTCGATAATAGGGAGCGCTGTAAGTGAGCCGCCGCCATATTCGGGGGCAAGTCTTGCCGCACGTTCAAGAAGTCTTGAATGCAGATAGAAAACATCACCGGGGTATGCTTCACGTCCGGGAGGTCGGCGTATGAGAAGTGACAATGCTCTGTATGCAACAGCGTGCTTGGATAAGTCATCGTATATTATAAGGACGTCTTTTCCTTTATACATAAAATACTCTGCCATTGAGCATCCCGAATAAGGTGCAATATACTGAAGCGGAGAAAGCTCTGAGGCTGTTGCGGAAACAACGATAGTATAGTCCATTGCGTTGTTTTTTTCAAGAGTATCAACAATTTGTGCAACAGTAGATTTTTTCTGACCGATTGCAACATAAACACATATAACGTCTTTGCCTCTCTGGTTTATTATTGTATCAAGTCCGATAACTGTTTTACCGGTCTGACGGTCGCCGATAATCAGCTCACGTTGTCCGCGGCCGATTGGTATCATTGAGTCGATGGCTTTTATTCCTGTTTGCAGTGGCACGCTTACTGACTTTCTTTCGATAATGCCCGGTGCGTTGCACTCAATAGGTCGGGTTTCGGTAGTTTTGATGTCACCTTTTCCGTCGATAGGCTGACCAAGCGCATTAACAACTCTTCCGATTAAAGCCTCGCCGACAGGAACTTCAACAACCTTACCGGTACGTTTTACGACAGCGCCTTCTTTGATTTGTGAATCTGAGCCTAAAATTACAAGGCTGACAGTATTTTCTTCAAGATTCAGCGCCATTGCCGCTTCACCGTTTTCAAATTCAACGAGTTCGTTTGCCATACAACCGGCAAGCCCGGTAGCTTTTGCGATACCGTCGCCGACTTCGATAACATAGCCTGTTTCCGCTGTTTCTATTTTGTTAGAAAAGTTTTTTATTTGTTCTTTTATTATACTGCTTATTTCATCAGGTCGCACGAATATATCATTCCTTTCGTAGTATAGTAATTCGTAAATTTTTATAGTTTATTTTGATATAATACTTTTTAATTCGTTTAATTTTGATTTTACGCTTGTGTCAATACTTGAGTTTTCAAACTTAACAACAATACCTCCGATTAATGAAGAATCGACCGTAAAAGTTGTTATAAGCTCTTTTTTGTAAATCTGAGAAAGTTTTTCTGTTATTGACTTCTTTTTCTCATCAGAAACAGCGATTGCTGTTATAATTTCAGCAGTTTCTATATTATGCTTTGCTCTGTATTGCTTTTCGTAAAATCTGACACATTCAGAAAAGGAATAAACCATCCGTTTTCGAGCCAGAATTTTTAAAAAATTTACAATATAAATATGAATTGATTTCCCGAATGATTCATCAATCAGATTATCTTTTTCGTTACCCGAAAAAGCGGCTGTATCAAGAATATTGATATATTCAGGATTGGAGTTTAATATATCTGCCGCGGTAAGTAACTCGTCATAGATAAGCTTGTCGATACCATCTTCATCCGCAAGGGAATACAGGGATAATGCGTAAGTACGAACAGAATTATTCATAACGTTTCACCCATTTCATCCATAATCTTGTCAATCATTCGATTGTGATCTTCATCATTCATGTCTTTTTCGATAATTTTTTCTGCGATGTCTAAGGCAAGAGATGAAATATCGGATTTAATTTCACTCATAGCCTTTTGCCTCTCAAGAGCTATCTGTTTATCCGCTCTTGTTATGATTGAGGTCGCCTTTGACTCAGCGTCTGAGATGATTTCATCAGAACGCATAGAGGCGTTTTTTACTGCAGTATCCACAATAGATGCGGCTTCTGATTTTGCTCCAGCGAGCTTTTTTGTGTATTCGGCTTCCAGTTCAGACGCAGAAATTTCATGAGATTTTGCTTTTTCGTATATATCATTAATTTCATCGTCACGCTGTTTTAATATCTTTTGGATAGGTCCGAATAAAAACTTTTTCATCAGCAGAAAAAGAATCAGCAGATTGCACCATGTGAAAATTAAAGTCCAGACATCAATGGTTACAAAAGATAAATACTTGTCCATGATTCCTCCTGAAAATTATAAGAGGTTTATAAGCGGATTAGCAAATAATAAAATCATTGCAACAACAAGACCGTAAATACCGGTAGATTCCGCAACCGCACAACCGAAAAGCATAGTTGAGGTAATATCACCCTTTGCCTCCGGCTGACGACCTACGGCTTCTGCTGCCTTACCGGCTGCATATCCCTGTCCGATACCGGGTCCTATTCCGGCTATCATAGCCAATCCTGCACCAATAGCTGATGCTGCTAAAACAATTGCTCTTTCCATATTTTTTTCCTCCTAAATAAATTATTCTGCCGCAGATGATACAAAAACCATTGTCAGCATTGAAATTATATAAGCTTGCAAGAAGCTTGTAAACAAATCAAAATATATAGACAGTACAGCAGGTATGCCTATTTGTAATATTGGTATGGAACTGATAAAATCATTTGGTATAAATCCGAGTATGAGATTGCTTAGTGCGGCTAATGCACCGTATACCAAAGATGTAATTACAAGTCCTGATGCGATATTTCCGAAATGACGGAAGGCTATTGAAATCGGGTTTGCTACTTCACTTATGAGGTTTAGCGGTGTTATAACTATAACCGGCTCGGTAAAGGATTTCAGCCAACCTCCGACTCCGTGAGTTTTTATATTTGTGTATTGAACAAGCGCAAAGGTTACCAGAGCCCAGCCGAGAGTAGTGCTTAAATCGCCTGTGATAGGACGAAGCCCTGTTAAGCTTGAGAGACTGCCTATTATTGAAAATGTAAACAAAGTACCGATATATGGAACGTATTTTAAATTCTTTTCGCCCATAACATCTTTTACGAGATTATAAAGCATAAGATAAAGCTTCTCGGCAACAATCTGCCGCTTAGACGGATTTTGTGTCTTAAGATTGCGTGTAAGAAAGATGCAGATTCCTACTATCACAACCATTAGTATCCAACTGTTTACAACAGTTTCTGTTATGTTTATACCTCCGAAAAAGGGGAGAGTAAATAATATTTCAGGACCGTTTACTTCAACATTCACGTGTATTGCCTCCTTTACGGTTATCTATAATGGTTAAAATGTTAATTACAAATCTTTGAAAAAACAAAGGAATTATAGCTGCCCAATGATTGAAGTACGGTGCTTTTATTGCCCAGAAAATCATGATTCCGGCTGAAATCAGGCGTATGGTGTAGCTTGACGTCATTTTAGCTTTAGCGGTATTTGTACCGGCCCCGACACTCCTTTCAAGAGAGAATGCGAGAAACAAAAAGCTCAGACTGCTGAAAGTGCATCCTAAAAAAGCACCTGACAGCACTGTTAAATCAAATTTTTTCAGTGCCAAAAAAATAATAATCATCAGAATTCCACATACGTAGTTTCCGCAGCTGACTCTTAAAACATCGCGTATAACAGATTTACTCAGCATCCTTTTGAATCCTTTCTTTTTCTTCTTTTCTGACTGTGCGAATGAAATTTACCAGTGACATGAAACTGCCTCCGATTCCAAGTAATATTGAAATCAGCATAATGGTGTTTCCAAGCTGAAACTTTCGCTGTATGTAACCGGCGATAAATATGCACAGAATAAGCGGAGTGACCATATTAAGGCCTAATTGCGTAATCCATGCGAAGGCACGGATTATTTTGTTGTAATCTTTTTTCTTTTCCATTTGATGTCACCCCATTTATTCCATTATACAGGACATGTAAAAAAATGTCAATAATTAATTTCTAAATTTCATATTAAAAAAAGATTAACGTTTTGTTATCTATGTTATGAAATTGTCAAACTGTTGGATATGTTGAGGTCTTTCGCCATACAAAACCAATACTGATAGCGTACCTCGGTAGCCTTTAGCTGGAAAATCAGCTGGTTTAAGAGAATTGGGTCGGTTACATAATCAAGATTATGATATAAAATATCAAGCTCGGCTTTGATTTCTTTCAGATTATTGACTATATCGCTGTTTTTTTCGTGTTCACAGTTTGATATATCGGAAAAGTTTTTTATTCTGTCCTTAAGTTTGTTTAGTTTTAGCATAATATTTCCCTCCTTGAAATATTATAGAATAAAATGCAAATATTTATTCACATAATCCTGTTACTTTCATAAAATATTACAGTATAATTATTTTAGGAGGAAGTCTAATCATGAGTGATAATTTAAATGAAATTTTGAAGAACATCGATCAGAACAAATTAAGAGCGCTCGCAAATTCGAAAGCCGGCAGAGACCTGGCAAGCCGACTCACCGCAAGTGATAAGAAAAAATTAATTAATGAGATTAACAAGCTTGATCCGAAACAGGTAAAACAGAAATTAAATGAAATTAACGGCAATAATTCACAGAGATTCAATACTGAAGATATTATAAGTATACTGAAAAAACTGTGAGAGGGAGGGATTAAAAGTGGCTAATAATGATTCTGTCTATGACGCAATTAAAGGGTTGTTAGGCGATAATGCCGAGGAAAAAATCGGAGCGGTTATGAATACGTTAAGCAATGGTAACCATAGCGAAAATAACGCCGAAGTGATGCAGAAACAAACACCTGAGTTTAATTTGAAAAATATTGATTATCTGATGAGACTCAGAAATGTTATGGACGAACTTGAAAATGTCGGAGATGATAACAGATCAAGGCTTTTAATATCCTTAAAGCCGTATATGAGCACAAGCAGGAAAAAGACGATAGATTCAGCGATTAAACTGCTGAATCTTACAAAGTTGTCATCTTTATTCAGTGCGGAGTGAGTGCCATGTACAGACGATATTACAGCTATAATGATATGCCGGTTCCTGTTAAACCGGAACTGAAACAGGAGGCGGCGCAGATACATAAATCAGTTCAAAAAAATCCTTTAAATACCGAAAAGAAAAAGGGTGTTTTAGAAAATCTGAAGATTGATGACATAATAATTCTGGCAGTGATTTTTATTTTATTTATGGACGAATGCGATGATTTATTATTACTTGCGGCACTTGCTTTTATTTTTCTTAACCGTGAATAATTTATAAGTTGGCAAGAGATAATAAAACCGAAATTTACAAACGGAGGTCTTAATATGGATTTTAAGAATTCTAAAACAAGAGAAAATTTATTAAAAGCCTTTGCGGGTGAGAGTCAGGCGAGAAACAGATATACAATTGCTGCCGGTGAGGCGCGGAAAAACGGCTTGCCGATACTCGAAGCGGTTTTTCTGTTTACCGCCGATCAGGAGCGGGAACATGCGGAAGTGTTTTATAAGCATTTAAGGGAATGTTCCGGAGAAAATATAAAAATTGAGGGAACGTATCCGATAGATTTATACTCAAGCGTTGAAGAATTGTTAAGAGCGGCGCAGGGAAATGAATATCATGAAAATGAAGTGGTTTATAAAGAGTTTGGTGATATTGCAAATTCGGAAGGTTTTACCGTGATTGGTCATACATTCCATAACATAGCAGCCATAGAAAAAGTTCACGGAGACAGGTTTGGTTATTTCGCTAATCTTCTTGAACAAAACAATCTGTTTGTGACAAGCGTGGAAGCAGGGTGGATGTGCACGAAATGTGGCTATATTTTAAATTCAAACAAAGCTCCTGAAAAATGCCCGGTATGCGGACATGAACGCGGATATTTTATCCGTCTCGGTCTCGCGCCTTATTCATCGGCTATGACTCAGGAGTATAATAAAGGTAATAATCAGTAACATATACTATGATTTAAGAGTGTTTTAAGGTGCACAAAACAGAAGCTTAAAACACTCTTTTTGTTGTGCAATTAACGCAAAAAAGACTTTGTGCAATGTGAATACATCACAAAAGTAATTGAAAAATCAAAAAAACTATTGACAAATTTGATGTTTTGGTGTACAATAAAGATAGTATGTGGTTTTATTTAAGTTTGCAGTGTGAGCGAATAATCAATTTAAACCCAATTGTGAACAATCAATGCAGGTGTAAGATTCAATGTTGTTATTGATTTTTATGATACAGTGGATATATTACCGGTAGTATATCCATTGTATCTTGTTATGTTGTAATTACATAATCAGTTAGTTCATACATAGAATGTCATAAGCTTTACCTGGCCTGTTATCATTGAAATAAACCAAAAGAAAAATCTCAGGGTGATTTTAGATTAATTTATCTTAAATAGGAGTAGGGTATGAATAATACGGAGCATGTTGAAGCAAAAATTAAAATTGAAGATGTGGTTGTAGAACCTAAAATTGTATTTGAGTTCATAAAAAGAGTTTTCGATATTGTTGCATCGTTAATTGCAATAGTTATATTAGCAATACCGATGATCATAATTGCAATCATTGTTCGGATGGATTCTCCCGGAAAGGCTATTTATGTGCAGGAGCGGTTGGGCAAAAACAGTAAGCCATTCAATGTCTATAAGTTTCGGTCTATGAGAATGGATGCCGAAAAGGATGGGGCTCAATGGGCACAGAAGAATGATACTCGCGTTACTAAATTCGGTTCCGTATTAAGAAAGACAAGACTTGATGAACTTCCACAGTTGTTTTGTATTTTAAAAGGTGATATGAGTATAGTCGGACCCCGTCCTGAACGTGAAATATTCTATAATGAATTTGATAAGTATATTGATGGGTTCAGACAAAGATTATGTATTACTCCCGGTTTAACAGGGTGGGCTCAGATTAATGGAGGATATTCACTAAAGCCGGAGGAAAAGATAATTTTCGATATTGAGTACATAAAACGCCGGTCAATTATATTTGATTTAAAGATAATATTCAAAACTGTTGCAATTGTATTTAATCACAAAGGAGCATATTAGAAGGGGTTTAGGAAATGGATATAACTGTTAGTATCATAACTGCAACTCATAACAGTGCATGTACTGTGGCGAGAACTGTTGAATCAGTTTTAGCACAGACGGTACCACCGAAAGAGTACATAGTATTTGACGGATTATCAACGGATAATACTGTCGAAATCATTGAAAGTTATAGAGAGCAATTTGATCAAAAGGGAATAAAACTAATTGTTAGATCTGAATCTGACAGCGGTATGTATGATGCTATCAACAAAGGTGTTGAATTAGCGACAGGTGATATTATCGGAAATGTAAATAGTGATGATTATTATGAACCGATAGCTGTTGAGACTGTAATCGATACGTATAAAAAGACCGGATTTGGAATGATGTATGCTGATTTGAGGATTGTAAAACCCACCGGTAATATAGTAAAAAAAGCTAAATTAAAGAAATTTGCAACTACAAGATATTGGAATCATCCTACTACTTTTATTACCAAGGAAGTGTATAAAGAATATCAATATAAACTTGAAAGTATGTATGATGATTGTGATTTAATGCTTAGAATAAGAAAAAGCCCACATAAGGTTGTGGTTGTGAATAAAATTCTCTCCAATTTTTGCTTTGGTGGTATGAGTACACAGAAAAATCTCGATGATGTTATTGAACGTATAAAAATACGATGTAAGATTTATAAGAATAATGGATATGGTTTTATCTATTATATTGATAGTTTTTTGATGGAATTTGTTAAGTTTATATTAGCGTAATTATATGGAGTACAAGATGAAAATATTGCATATTTGTTTAGGAAATTATTTTGTTGATAACTACACATACCAAGAGAATTTATTAACTAAGTATCATAAAAAGATGGGATGTGAGGTAGAAGTTATTGCTTCTTTAGAGACTTTCGATACAGATGGTAATACGTCATATCTAAAAGAAGCTAATACCTACTATAATGAAAATGATATTAAAGTTACTAGATTAAAATATTTTGGTTTGGCGGGATTTTTGTCGAAAAAATTTAAAATGTTTGTGGGTCTTTATCGTGCAATTGCGCATGCCAAACCAGATATAATATTTATTCATAATTGTCAGTTTTTAGATATTCGTTATGTAGTTAAATATTTAAAAACACATAGAAATGTTAAAGTTTTTGTTGATAGCCATGCAGATTATTCTAATAGTGCAACGAATTGGTTTTCTAAAAATATTTTACATAAGTTTTTCTGGAGGAGATGTGCACATTTGATCGAGCCGTATGCTACCAAGTTTTATGGTGTATTGCCAACAAGAGTAGATTTCTTAGTTGATTTATATAAACTTCCTAAGGAAAAATGCGAACTTTTGGTGATGGGTGTTGATGATGAAATGGTTGATATTAATAGTTCTCCAAAAGTAAGAGAAAGAGTCCGGAATGACTATAATATTTTGGACGATGAATATTTGATTGTTACAGGTGGTAAAATTGATTTGTTTAAAAAGCAAACATTGCTGTTAATGGATGCTGTGAACAATATGTCAGTAAACATAAAATTAATAGTATTTGGCTCAGTTATACCGGAATTAAAGAAAGAAGTAGAAAAAAGATGTTCCGAAAAAGTTAAATACATAGGTTGGCTTAATTCTAAAGATACGTATCAATATTTTTCTGCTTGTGATTTTGCAGTTTTTCCGGGAAGACATTCAGTAATATGGGAACAGGTAGCTGGACAGGGAGTACCTCTGATAGTGAAATATTGGGACGGAACAACACATATTGATTGTGGTGGTAATGTCAACTTTTTGTATAATGACAGTGTAGAAGAAATAATGGAAAGTATAGAGCAAACAATAGAAAATCTCGATGAAATGAAAAAAAGAGCAAGCGAGTTTTCAGGTGATTTTTTGTATTCTGAGATTGCAAAAAGAAGCATATGTTTATGAGATAATATGAACAGAAATGAAAAACTTTGAGAATTCAAGAATATAAAATGAATTTATAAAAGTACATAATATAAGCATGTATATTTTCAAATTCAAAACGTAAGAACGTGTAGTTCAGGTTTATAATTTGAAAAAAATAATAAATCGGGTTATTAAAATTAGAGGTGCAAGCATATGGGTTTTTTTGCTTTAGCAATGGCATATTCATACAGTTTTTTCTTCATTTTACAATCTATTTTAGGATTAGATGAAGGCGGTATGGGTTTAAAAATATACAGTGTCATTATGACGTTTTTTTGCATATTCATATATATAAGAGATGTTTTAAGAAAAAAAGAACTTAGAGTCAACGATCTAAAATATATTTGGGCAATTGTGTTGATAACAATTTTATTTTATTGGACAAGTGTTAAATTCGGTGGTGCAAATGAAAGGTATAAGGGGTTATTCTTGAGTTTTGGTGTCCGGTGTATACCATCGTTGTTGGTAGCGCTTCTTTTGGCGAAATATGATAATTACATAGATAAAATGATAAAAGCTTTGCCAGTTTTTATGTTTATGTATACATTAGCTGTACTGTTAGCTGTATTAAATAAGAGTGACTCTAAGTATGTTAAAGAGCTGTTTGATACAGGAGGAATGAATTATCAAAATGTATCGTACTATTCTTGTTATGCGTTCTTGATGAACTACTTGATTATAGGTCTGCATGGAAAAGTCAAATTTCCGGGTGTGTTTAATAATGTCGTTGCAAAAATATTTTTTGTTGCATTATTACCTGTGCAGGTTTATTGTATGCTATCGGGCGGCGGGCGAGGAGCGTTGGTATTATTCTTTATAGGAGTACTTATATTAACCTTTTTTTGTTTTGGTGACAGATTTAAAAGAGTGGAAACTTATGTGTATTTAATAATTATAGGGGTAATAGTTGTCATAGTATATAGATATCTTATTAATTCTGAAGGTTTAAGTACCGGGATACGAAGATTAACGAATTTTTTCACCGATGCAAATGCTATAAAGACTGACGTTAGAAATGATTTAAGAGAAGATGCCATTTTGCTGTGGGGGGCAAGTCCGATATTTGGTTGGGGAATGGGCTCGGTGTTCTATGTCTTTGAAGTGTATTCACATAATATGGTTTCTGATATGCTTATGGAAACAGGTATTGTTGGTACTATGATAATGGTTATTTGCATGATTATATCTTTAAAAACGATGTTTAAGCTTATTAGTCGTGATAGTAAATATGTTATAATTGCATTGGTACTTATTTGCAGTATTGTTATGCTCCAGTTTTCGAATTATTATTTAAGTGATAGCGGTTTATGGTTCGCGCTGTTTTATTTTATGGCGAAGAATGATATTCAAAAACGCGAAGCCTGGATGAATTCGTTGACAGGTGAAAGTACAGCACCAATTGTTGGCGATAAAAAGTCGTAAATGATATGGTGCGAGGTTAAGTGTTTAAAATTAATTATTGAGGTAATGAATATAGGGAGGTGTTACTTGATGATATATGTATACCCTAAATTTTCAAAATTCGAATTACCTTTTGTAAGGATAGGTGGGGCCGGATTAGGGAATTTATTGTTTACTTATTCTCGGGCGCTGATTTATGCAAATGAAAATTGTTATAAGCTTATATGGCCTACATGGCCGAGTTTTAAGATTGGTCCGTATTTAAGACGAGAGCTGGATAAGCGGTTTTATGGCGATTTATTTGTAAATAATTCCGGATATGTTGACGGAATAGAAAAATTTAAAATTTTAGCTTTCAATAAAAAGATAAATCAGGACGATGTTGAATCTGTTAAAGATAATGATGTTGTTATTTTTGATAAATTTAAAATGAATTTTGAGGGGATAAAAAAGTACAGAGATGTAATCAGAGATGACTTAATAAAAAATCTTAGTGAGAAAAACAAAAAAGCACTTGATTTTGATTTTACAAATTCGATAAGTGTACATATAAGACTTGGAGATTTTGGTGCACCATCTGTTGATAAGCTTAAGCGTGGCTGTAATAATACAAGTATACCCATAGAATGGTATGTGA
Organism: Clostridia bacterium; assembly: GCA_045637525.1. GTDB lineage: Bacteria > Bacillota > Clostridia > UBA1381 > UBA1381 > JAZTZP01. Next base: position 94,151 of record JAZTZP010000150.1, read on the forward strand.
AAGTTATTCTGCAAATTAGAAAGATTATAGGCAGAGATATAAAAGTGTATGTTTTTTCAGATGGAAGTGATGAACAACTTGATGATGTGCTTAAATTGATTAATGTTGAGAAAATAACGTTTGGAACAAGTATTGCCGACATTATCGCATTGTCAAGATCGAATTTGTTTATTGCGTCGGGTTCTTCATTTTCGATGTGGGCAAGATTTTTGGGTAATCTTTCTACAATTACGTATACTAATCAATTAAAAGACAAAATATGTGATGAGAATGGTTTTGAGTTTGAAACCGATAATGCTTGTTTTACATCTGAAATGAAAGAAAGTATAATAAGATTATTGAAATAAGGAGAACGTATTTGATGAAGTACATAATTCATATTTTGAAAAATATCAAACGTTTTTGTTATAACCACAGTGATAATGAGTTTAAAAAAACAAAGATTGTCAACAATACTGAATTAAATGCGGATAAGACATTTTATATTATACGCAGAACTGTACAGGCCGGTTTTTTTTCAAATTTTTTATTTATTCTTGGTCATATGATATATGCGGATAAAAAGGGATATATACCTGTTGTTGATATGAAAAATTATATCACATTATATAATGAAGAGAATGCTATTAACGGAACCATGAATGCCTGGGAATATTATTATGAGCAAGAGTTTGATTTAGAGGAAGTATATAAAAGCAAGAATGTGATTTTATCAGATGATTTATATTTGTCACAGTATGTTCCCAGCTACGTCGGCAAATATGCATTTTGCATTGATAAACAATATATAAGCAACATAAATAGTTACATTAATAAGTATATTTGCATGAAGCCAAATGTTTATGAGTTTTATTCGCAACTAAGGGAAGAGATGAATAATAGGTGTGTTTTGGGAGTTCATATACGGGGTACTGATATGAATGTTTGCCAGGATCATCCCCAACCGTTGGGGGTAGAAACATTTATTGAGAACATTAAGCATTTTATTAAATATAATCACGTTGATAAAATATTGCTTTGCACTGATGAGCAATATATAGAAAGTGTAGTAAATGAAGAGTTTGGAGATTTAGTGATTTGTTCTAATTCATATCGTGCCAAAGAAGGAGCAACAAGCGGTATACATTTGGAAAAAACAATAGAAAATGTAAGAGAAAATCACAAATATATGTTGGGACTTGAAGTGCTAAGGGATATGATGGCTTTGTCGGAATGTGATTATTTAATGTGCGGAAAATCAAATGTTCCATTGGTCGCAATGATTTATAATAATAATAATTATAAACAAATCAAACTTATAGTTTGATACTGTGCTATTAACCATTTGAAAATATTAAATGTTTCTGTGGTGAATTTACATGAAGATATTTGTTTTTTACGGTGTAAAACGTTGGATTTATAAGTATAGTTACGTATAGTAACAGGATAGATTGTAAGAAATAGTAGTTTGTATGCATAGCAATCTAATATTAAAAAACGTGTAAAACTTAATTTTTTTGAATTTTACAATCGGCTAATATGAATTTTTAAGGAGATATTAATGTGGAAGAAGTAGTTGTTTCAGTAATATGTGCGGCTTATAATCATGAAAGGTACATAGCACAGGCTTTAGATGGTTTTGTTATGCAAAAAACAAACTTTAAATTTGAAGTGTTGATAAACGATGATGCTTCAACAGATGCTACGGCTGAAATTATTAAATCATATGAGAAAAAGTATCCAGATGTGATTCGAGCGTTTTATAGCGAAAAAAATGAATATAGTCAAGGTATTAGTCCGACATTAAAGCTCTATGAGAATGCGAATGGAAAATACATTGCGCTTTGTGAAGGTGATGATTTTTGGATTAATGAAAATAAACTACAAATTCAGGTTGATTATATGGAATCACATCCGGAATGTACAATATGCGGTCATTCTGCGTATAATTGCTACGAAAACGGAGTTATAAAATGTAATTTGTTTAAAAGTTTTGATAAGGACTGTGTTGTTTCGACTGAAGATGTAATTAGCAGATGGATTTTTCCTACACAATCTATCTTATATCGTGCTTCAGCTCGAGTTCCTTTCATTGTTCCGTTTAAAAAAGATGCACCATGTGGGGACTACCCCTTAGCTGTCTATTTAGCACTTAAAGGGAGTGCGTTTTATTTTGCCGATGCTATGAGTGTATATAGAAATGGTTCGGTTTCGTCAGTATCGAAAAAGTGGAGAAATGATGATTTTAAGACAGTTATATTTTATGAAAAATTCAATCAATTATTAGATCGTATTGATGAATATACTGATGGTGCGTATTCTGTGTGTATTAAAGACCACAAATTACGTTGTGATTGCTATATAGCAGTTGCTATGCATAAAGTTAAAGAAATTTTATTTGGACAAAAATTCAAATCTATCTCTTATAAGAAAAAGGGTTATAGTATTGTCACTATAATAATGAAAAAACTTCATATATGGAAGCTAAGCTGCTATGTTTTTGACAGCATTAAATATAAGTTAGCATTAAAAAACACAAAAAAAATTAAACAAAAAAACATTATTGTGTTAGATAGAGTTTGAAAATTGTTAAGTATTTTTATCTATAGTATGCAGTGAAAGGTGAAAGTAATGAATGATACGAATTTAAAACGTAATGTTTTATCAGGTCTCGTTTGGCAATTTTGCGAAAAGTTTGTTGTTCAGTTTGTTTTGTTTGCAGTTCAGATTGTTTTGGCAAGGTTGCTTCTACCTGAGGATTTTGGAATAATAGGAATTATTTCCGTATTTAATATGTTGGCTCAGGTATTTGTTCAAAGTGGATTTGGAACTGCATTAATACAAAAAAAGTCAATTGATGATGTGGATTGTTCATCTATTTTCTATGTAAGTATGTTAATTTCAGCTTTGTTATATGCGTTGATATTTTTTGGTTCTCCATTTGTTGCAAAGTTTTATGAGTGTAAAGAACTATCATCGTATATGAGAGTGCAGTTTCTTGGATTGTTTGCAAGTCCAATAATAAACATTCAAACGGCGTTGTTACAGAAAAAATTGGATTTTAAAACAAGCTTTATCAGGAATTTTATAGCAAATTTAGCTTCAGCTGTTGTTGGTATATCAATGGCTATAACCGGGTTCGGAGTATGGTCGCTCGTATTTTCGAATTTAACAACCAATATTGTAAGTGCAATTGTATTAACTATGACGGTACGTTGGCTTCCTAAATTAACTTTTTCAATGTCGAAGGTTAAAGAACTGTTTTCTTATGGAAGCAAATTGCTTTTATCAAGTTTACTTGATACTTTATATAACAATATGTATTCTTTGGTTATAGGTAAATTTTTTGACACAAGTGTACTTGGATATTATAACAAAGGTAAAAATTTTCCTAGTTTAGCAGTAAATACTATCAATGGGACAATACAAACGGTAATTTTTCCGGCTTTATCAAAATGTCAAGATGATAAAGTCAAATTAAAAAATCTAATGCGTCGTTCAATTGTAACATCAACGTTTTGTGTATTTCCTGCTATGTTTGGGTTAGCTGCTGTTGCAAAACCTTTAGTTTTGATATTGCTTACTGAGAAGTGGTTGCCGTCAGTTTTTTTCTTACAGGTGTGTTGTTTTACATATATGCTTTGGCCTATTCATACAGCTAATTTACAGGCTATAAATGCAATAGGCAGAAGTGATGTTTTTTTAAAACTTGAAGTTATTAAAAAGGTTGTAGGTGTTATAACGTTGATATTAACAATACCGTTCGGTGTACATGTTATGGTAATCGCCAGAGCATTTACCGGTATTTTTAGTACTTTTATAAATGCATTCCCAAATAAGAAATTACTAAATTATAGTTTTTTTGAGCAGATGAAAGACATATTGCCATCGTTTGTGTTATCACTGGTAATGTTTGGATGTATATATATAATTTCGTTTTTAAACATTAATGTATATTTAATGATAGTAGTACAAATAGTTGTTGGAAGTTTTATTTACATCTTTGGCGCTAAATTGATGCATTTTGAATGTCTTGATTACATTATACAAATAATTAAAGGCTATATTAAAAGATAATTTGAGAAATATCATTTTGAAGAAGAAGTTAGCAATGCGCGCCGGAGAAACTGATATTGCTGAGTTGGTGCAAAATGAGCTGATTTATAGCCAATTTGAACGATTGTCTGGATTAACTGGTCATATTGCCAATATGGATTGTGATATTTTCTTGATTGATAATGTCCCTTATATTCTGGAAATGAATGCACGTTTTGGAGGAGGGTATCCATTTAGTTATATGGGAGGATGCGATTTGCCGAGTGCTATTGTTGAATGGTGCAAAGGTAATAATGTACCTGATGAAATGTTATCAGTAAAGTATGGTAGCGTTGGATATAAGGAGTTATTTATCACGGAAGTTTGATACTTAATATATAATAAAATTACAAAACGGAGGTAATTGGATGAAAGCTTTGGTTTTAGCTGGTGGTTTTCCACAAATTGCATTAATTAAAGAATTGAAGTCAAGGGGTATAAGAGTGCTTTTGGCAGATTATAATGAGAAACCTGTTGCGTTTGAATATGCTGATGAGTTTTACAGAGTATCAACGTTAGATGTTCCTGCAATTACAGAACTTGCACGAAAACAAGGTGTTGATTTTTTGATTACAGCATTTACGGATCAGGCGTTATTAACTGTAGCACAAGTATCCGAGATTTTAGAATTACCATGTTATATTGATTATAAAACTGCATTGAATGTTACAAATAAATCATATATGAAAGATGTTTTTAAAAAACATGATATATCTACAGCGAAGTATATCGTTATGGAAAATTTAGATTTAGCGTCGATATCGGATTTAAAATATCCCATTATAGTAAAACCTGTTGATTGTAACAGCTCAAAAGGAGTTAAGAAGGTTTATGATGAGGATGAGTTGAAATTAGCGTTTGATGAAGCAGTATGCCTTAGCAGAACAAAAACAGCTATTGAGGAAGAATTTATTGAAGGAATGGAAATAACAGTTGATGTTCAGATTGAAAATGGTAAGGCTCATGTATTGTCGAAGGCGTATAGTGATAAGATTGCAGATGATGACAAATTTGTCATTTTCAGAACACGTTTTCCGGTAAGTGAAAATAAAAGAGTACATAATCAAATCGAGGAAACTGCCCAGAAAATTGCAGATGCTTTTGGACTGAAAAATTCTATGATGCTCATACAGATGATTTCAGATGGTGAGAATGCGTATGTATTGGAATTTAGTGCCAGAACTGGTGGTGGAGTGAAATACGATCTTATAAAAAGAGTTTCCGGTTTTGATGTTGTAAATGCAGTTATAGATCTAACATTACAAAAAAATCCGAAAGTTGAAATTAAATCACCCGTTGCTAAATACATATCAAATACTTTTATTTACTGTAATCCCGGAATTTTTGATCATTTGGAAGGCTTTGAGGATTTAAAAAATGATAATATTATTGAAGACTATTATCTGTTTAAATGGCAAGGTGCTGAAATGGGTGGTGCTACAAACAGCGGAGATCGAATTGCAGGATTTACCATACAAGCTGATATAAAGGATGAAATTGAAGACAAATATAATTCGGTAATAAAGAAAATTAAAGTTATTGATAGTTATGGCAATGATATTTTGCGGAATGATTTGTTGACACCGTTGGAATATGAAGAATAGAATTTAGGAGGTAGTTTTTATGCCAATAGCACTTACATATTTAGTGATAATGCTTTTAGTTATTTGTATTTGGTTCATTGCTCTTAAAAGACCTGTTTATGAGGCTATATTTATTAGTTTTGTAGTATTAGTGGCTGTAAGTAATTCTTTGGGAAGTATTTTTGAATACATTCATGAAGGTTTATCTACATCATTAATTTATTCAATGGTTGCTTTTGTAGCAATGTCACAGTTGTTGACAAAAACAAAAATTATAGATAGTTGTATAGGTATTATTTTATCATTGCTTGGTCGCGTAACTGGTGGTGCAGGATATGTTTCGGTCGTGGCAAGCAGTTTTATGGGAGCTCTTTCGGGCAGCGGTCCGGGAAATGTAATGTCAACAGGAGTAATTACAATACCGGCAATGAAGAAAAGTGGTTTTCCGCCGGAATTAGCCGCAAACGTTGAAAGTACAGCAAGTTATTTAGGAAATATGATACCACCATCATCGAATATTGTTGCAGCACTTGGTGCCTTTATGGCATTATATCCGGATGAAAATATTTCAACGGGTAAATTTTGGATTGTGCTTTGGGGGATTGCGTTATGGTTTATTTTGCAGAGAATTTTAACTGTTTTCACTTTCTGTAAGTACTACAAAGTAAAACCTACGAGTAAAGATGAGTTGCCGAACTTTAAAGAAACTTTAAAGCAGGGGTGGTATGGATTATTGCTTCCTATAATTATTCTTGTTCCGTTTATATTAGATTCTCTTCTAAAAGATAATTTTATTACGAGCAGATTGGGTGATGTTGGAGCAAAATATTTTTCAGGCTCTTTGTTAATATTTATTGCCGGAATCGCAGCTATATACACTGTTTTTATGGCGAAAGATAAATCTGAGATAACATTTTCTAAAATGGCACAGGTGTTTTCAAATGGAATAAAAAGTCTTTCACCTGCTATAGCTACTTGCATATTCGGATATATGATAGGATCGTTATTTGCAGATCAAAATGTTTCTGAAAGCTTGGAAATGTTTATATTATCGCTTAAATTTGGAAAATTAGGATTAGTGTTGTTTATTCCACTATTAACCTGTTTCCTTGGTATGATTATCCCGGGATCTTCATTAGTAGTTATGTTTGGACCGGTATTTATTACAGCATTTGCAGCTGTAGGAGTTAATCCTTTGCTTGCTGCAGCGATGCTTCCATGTATTTGTGGTACGATGTGTGGGATTACACCGCCATTAGCATTAGGAATGTATGCCGGTATGTCTATTGCAGAATCGGATTTTACAAAGACGGTAAAAAATGATTTATGGTGGGTGGCTTTGCATTATATTATGGAAGTCATTGTATTAATGGGCTGGTTGCCGATTATCGGACTGTAAGAAAGGAGACTGGTTTTTATGAAAGAACTTCTTAAAAAAATTGGGATGTTTCTGAAATTGATTTATGGGTATGGAATAATGATATGTTTGTTTGCAGGTGGATTCACATTTTTTGGGTATTTGGCAGCATTTTTTATCGGAGGTGAGGTTGCTACGCAAATATGTGTTGTGATATATAAAAGTATCATTCCGGTAATTGTTTATATATCAAGTGTTTTGGTTGTGTTAGGATTATTATCAATGTATTTATGTGGTGAAATGGCGCTTTCTATAAAAGATAGTAATAAGAATAAATAATGTAATTAGTATGACCTAAGTGCTTGAAAGGAGCTTTTTATGATTAATGTAACACGTTCATCAATGCCGGAATTTGATGAATATATTGAGGAAATAAGAGGATTATGGGATAGCCGTTGGCTTACAAATATGGGCGTTAAGCATAATGAATTGCAGGACAAGCTATGCGATTATTTGTCAGTTGATAATGTGTCGCTCTTCACTAATGGGCATCTTGCATTGGAAAGTGCAATATCTGCACTGGGATTATCAGGCGAAGTTATAACAACTCCTTTTACGTTTGCGTCAACAACACAGGCGATAGTTCGTTGTGGGTTGACTCCGGTTTTTTGCGATATTAATGCAAGTGATTATACCATAGACTGTGATAAGATTGAAGAGCTTATCACAGAAAAGACTTCGGCAATTGTCTCTGTTCACGTTTACGGAAGTGTTTGTGATGTAAAACGAATTGATGAGATAGCAAAAAAGTATAATCTTAAGGTTATATATGATGCCGCACACGTATTTGGAGTAAGAGTGGGAGAAAAGGGAATAGGATCGTTTGGAAATGCATCTATGTTCAGTTTTCATGCGACTAAAGTGTTTAATACAATTGAGGGCGGATGTGTTACATATCAAGATGAAACTCTTACAAAAAGACTTCAAATATTAAAGAATTTCGGAATGCAGGATGAAGAAAACTATCCCGAAATCTCCGGAAACTCAAAAATGAACGAGTTTCAGGCGGCCATGGGGATATGCAATTTAAGACATGTTTATGAAGAAATCAAGAAGAGAAAAGCAGCAGTTTTAAGATATATAGAGCGTTTGAGTGATATTAAAGGTATAACGCCATGGCATGAACAAGAGGGTGTAAAACACAATTATGCATATTTTCCGGTATTATTTGATAAGGCTGTTTTTGGAAAAAACAGGGATGAGGTTGCAGATGTTCTGAAGAAAGAGAATATATTTGCAAGAAAATATTTTTATCCGTTAACAAGCAGTTTTGAATGCTATAAAGGAAGATTTGAAATACAACAGACACCGGTAGCGGAAAAAATTGCAAAGAATGTTCTTACATTACCGCTCTATGCAGATTTATCAATACATGATGTTGACAGGATTTGTGATATAGTTTTAAATTAGTATATAAGGGGAGAGAATAAATGAAAGGAATAGTATTAGCAGGAGGAAAAGGAACACGTCTTTATCCTATGACTAAAGTAACATCAAAGCAATTATTGCCGATTTATGATAAGCCTATGATATATTATCCTATATCTACGCTGTTTTTAGCGGGAATAAAAGAAATTTTGATTATATCAACACCCGAAGACACACCTGTGTATAAAAAGCTTTTAGGTGACGGTTCGCAGTGGGGTGTTACTTTTGAATATAAGGTTCAGCCCGAACCAAAGGGATTGGCTCAGGCGTTTATTCTTGGTGAAGAATTTATAGGTGATGACAGCGTATGTCTTATTTTAGGTGATAATATTTTCTATGGAAAAGACTTTACGAGGACTTTAAATTGTGCTCAGCAGGAAATGAACGGAGCAGTAATATTTGGTTATCCGGTGAAAAATCCTACTGCATTCGGAGTTGTTGAATTTGATAAGGATAATAATGTCATATCAATCGAGGAGAAGCCACAATATCCAAAGTCTGATTATGCTGTTCCGGGATTATATTTTTATGACAATAGTGTTGTTGAAATTGCAAAGAATGTTAAACCATCGGCACGTGGTGAAGTTGAAATAACATCTGTAAATAATGAATATCTAAGAAGAGGAACATTAAAAGTTCAGCTTATGCAGAGAGGCATGGCATGGCTTGATACCGGTACGCCGGATGGAATGCTGAGAGCCAGCGAATTTGTTCAGACTGTTCAGGAGATGCAAGGTTTTTATATATCTTGCCTTGAGGAAATAGCATGGAGACGCGGATTTATTAATACAGAACAACTTATTAAGATAGGAAACGAGCTTAAAATGACAGATTACGGACAATATTTATTGTCGTTGCCTGAGGAGGAAAATAAATGAAGATACTAATAACCGGAGGTGCCGGATTTATCGGTAGTAATTTTGTGTATTATATGCTTGATAAGCATCCGGACTATGATTATGTTTGCCTTGATGCACTAACATATGCCGGCAATCTTAAGACATTGAAAAGTGCGCTGGAATTGCCTAATTTTAAGTTTATAAAAGGCGATATCGCTGATAGAGATACTGTATTTAATCTTTTTAAAGAGGAAAAATTTGATGTTGTTGTAAACTTTGCGGCAGAAAGTCATGTAGACCGTTCGATAACGGATCCGGGAATATTTTTAAGAACAAATATATTGGGAACGCAAACTTTAATGGATGCATGCCGTGAATATGGGATAACAAGATACCATCAGGTTTCTACTGATGAAGTTTACGGCGACCTGCCGCTTGATAAACCTGAACTGTTCTTTACCGAAGAAACTCCGATACATACTTCGAGTCCTTATTCAGCAAGTAAAGCAAGTGCTGATTTATTGGTTCTTGCTTATTACAGAACATATGGATTGCCTGTATCTATTTCGAGATGTTCAAATAACTACGGTCCGTATCATTTTCCGGAAAAGCTTATACCGTTAATGATTGCAAATGCCTTAAACGATAAACCGCTTCCGGTTTACGGTGAAGGGAAAAATGTTCGTGACTGGTTATATGTTGAGGATCATTGTTCTGCTATTGATTTAATAATTCATAACGGCAGAGTAGGCGAGGTATATAACATAGGCGGACATAATGAAAAAGCAAATATAGATGTTGTAAAGATAATTATAAATCAGCTTGGCAAGAGTGAGGAGCTAATAACTTATGTAAAAGACCGTGCGGGACATGATTTGCGATATGCAATAGATCCGACAAAAATACATAACGAGCTTGGCTGGTTGCCTGAAACAAAGTTTGAAGACGGTATTAAACTTACAATAGAATGGTATTTAGCAAATAAATCCTGGTGGGAAGATATAATAAGCGGCGAATATCAGAATTATTATAAACAAATGTATGAAAACAGATGAAGGGAGTGTTTTGATGAAGATAAGTAGTAGGCTGAATTATATAGATGTAATGAAAGGACTCGGAATTCTGCTGGTTATTTTGGGACATTGTATTAGCTCAACGGATAATTTTGTTAATAAATTTATATTGTCGTTTCATATGCCATTGTTTTTTTTCGCATCAGGATATTTGTATAGCAGGAAAAGTAATGACCGTGAATATTTTTCAGGTAAGGTAAAAGGGTTAATAGTGCCTGTTTTGTTATATCAAATAATAAATATAATTACCAAACTTGTATTTTCACAGATTTCAGAACGATTATCTGATTTAATAATGTTGCGTGGTTTTTGGTTTATCTTTGCATTGTTTTATATAAGTATAATGTATTATGTAATAGAAGGAATGCTTAAATTAAAAATCAAAGATGAAAATTCTTATAAAATTGATTTCTTTATGGGATGTATATCTATATTTTTTGTGATTATAGGCTGTATTTATGGGAAAATTTTTGTTAATACTACCTCGTATGTAAATCAAGCATGTGTTGGGTACATATTTTTTTGGATTGGGCACTTGATACGTAACAGAATAGAATTGAAATGTCAAAAGTTTATTAACAATAGATGGATATTGTTAATAAGTGGCTTTGTACTTTTCGCAGTTACTGGCATAGTATCGCAATTTAATTCATCGGTGCTGATGTATTTGAACTCATATGGAAATGTAGTTTTCTTTATAATATGTTCTATGTTAGGTGTGTTTGCATTGTTTTTTGTATCACGAGCAATAGCAGACAACGCTGTTTTGGAGTTTTTCGGAAAGAATTCTCTTGTCATATTGGTAACGCATTTTTGTGTTTATCGTTTATTTGGTTTCTGTGTTAGACATATTCTGCGTGGGGGTGCTGAATGGATACACATTATTATTGTATTTTTATTAACTGCTGTAGCAGAATGGGTAATTGTTGTTGTTGTGAATAAGTTTTTCCCTTTTTTTGCTGGTAAATTTAATTATGAAAATTAAAATGAGAGGATGGGATTCAGATGAAAATAGCAGTTGCAGGAACCGGATATGTTGGGCTTTCTAATGCTATATTGCTTGCACAGAGCAATGAGGTGTGGGCGGTTGATATTATTCCGGAGAAGGTTGATATGATAAACAGTGGTAAGTCTCCGATTGTGGACGCTGAGATTGAAGATTATCTTGCAAATAAGTCGCTTAATCTTACAGCAACTATTGATGGAAAAGAGGCATATGACGGGGCGGAGTTTATTATAATTTCTACGCCGACTAATTATGATCCAAAGAAGAATTATTTTGATACTTCATCCGTTGAGGCTGTTATTGAGCAGGTTATTAAAACTAATGATAGTGCAATAATGGTTATAAAATCAACAGTTCCGGTCGGATATACCGAGAGTGTGCGTGAAAAATATAATTGTGACAGAATAATGTTTTCGCCTGAATTTTTGCGGGAGGGACGAGCTTTATATGATAATCTCTATCCGTCAAGAATTATTGTCGGAAGTGATGAAAATCTGAAGGGCAAGGCAGAGCAGTTTGCGGAATTACTTGCTGAAGGTGCGATAGAAGAGGATATTCCAAAGCTTATAATGGCACCAACAGAAGCAGAAGCTGTAAAGCTTTTTGCGAATACATATTTGGCACTTCGAGTATCATATTTTAATGAGCTTGATACATATGCAGAGCTTCGCGGACTTGATACAAAGTCTATAATTGAAGGTGTTGGTCTTGACCCAAGAATAGGAAATCATTATAACAATCCTTCATTCGGTTATGGCGGTTATTGTTTGCCAAAGGATACAAAACAGCTTCTTGCAAACTATAATGATGTTCCGAATAATATTATTGCAGCAATAGTAGACGCTAATCGCACCCGTAAAGACTTTATAGCAGAACGGATTTTAGAGCGTGATCCTAAAACTGTCGGGATTTATCGTCTAACCATGAAATCCGGCTCGGATAATTTCCGCCAGAGTTCAATTCAGGGTGTTATGAAGAGAATTAAGGCTAAAGGTATTGAAGTTGTTATATATGAGCCAACGCTTAAGGAGGACACATTCTTTAATTCTGCTGTGATTCGTGATATAAATGAATTTAAAGAAAAATCAGATGTTATAATCGCAAACAGATATAATTCTGATCTTGAAGATGTTTTAGAAAAAGTTTATACAAGAGACTTATATTTCAGAGATTAATTAACTGCCCCTGATATTCATTCGCGAGTATCGGGGGTGATTTGTTTACAAAATTTTTAAATCTTTTTTGTGAATGTTGACAACTTAGGTGAAATATGATATTATATTCTAAAATACATTTCCTAAAATGCAAAGGAAGAAGATAAATGTTTGGGATACTTGATAAAATTAATAAAAATAGCGATTTAAAAGAATTATCAGATGAAGACTTGAAATCTTTATGTGCTGATATACGTGAATTTCTTATTTCAAATGTGTCTGTTACAGGCGGACACTTAGCTTCAAATCTTGGTGTTGTTGAGCTGACGGTAGCGCTTCATAAGGTTTTTGATCCTGAAAATGATAAAATTGTTTGGGATGTTGGGCATCAGGCGTATGTTCACAAGATATTAACAGGAAGAAAAGAGCGTTTTTCTACGCTGCGTAAGTTTAATGGACTCAGCGGATTTCCGAAGCGTTCTGAAAGTAAAGCAGATGTATTTAATACAGGTCATAGCTCTACTTCAATATCAGCGGCTCTCGGAATGGCACGTGCAAGAGATCTGAATGGCGATAAGCATTCGGTTGTTGCGGTTTTTGGAGACGGCTCGCTTACGGGCGGTATGATGTATGAGGCGATGAATGATGCCGGAAGGACGAAAACGCCCTTAATTTTAATTTTAAATGACAATGAGATGTCGATTTCAAAAAATATTGGCTCAGTATCGCGACATTTACGTAATCTGAGAATTAAATCCGGATATTACAAGTCAAAAAAGCTTATAGGTAAGATTTTAAATAAAATTCCGTTGTTGGGCGGAAAAATGACGATATTTGCAAAGGCTGTAAAGCGTATAGTGCGTTATACAGTTATACCGCCGACTATGTTTGATGATTTTGGATTTGATTATATGGGCCCGGTGGACGGTCATGATCTGAAGGCTATGGTTTCTGCATTGATTGAGGCAAAAAAACAAGGCTCACCTGTTGTTTTACATGTTAAAACAAAAAAAGGAAAGGGTTATTCTTTTGCTGAGAATCATCCTGAATTATATCATGGTGTTGGTACATTTGATTTAAAAAAAGGTGTTGCTGAGAGTAGTGCGGAGGATTATTCACACAGCTTTGGAAAAGCTTTGATGGATATAGCGGCTGAGAATGATAAGGTTGTTGCAATTACCGGAGCTATGCCGGAAAGTACGGGTCTGGCTGATTTTGCTGTAAGCTATCCTAAACGCTTTTTTGATGTCGGTATTGCCGAAGAACACGCAATATCGCTTGGCGCCGGCTTTGCTGTGTCGGGATATATACCTGTGATACCTATTTATTCATCTTTTTTACAGCGTGCATATGATCAGATTTTGCATGATATTTGCCTTCAGAAGCTTCATGTTGTAATTATTGCAGATCGTGCCGGTCTTGTCGGTGCTGATGGTGAGACACATCAGGGAGCGTATGACATATCATTTTTGTCGCATATGCCCGGAATGATGATATTATCGCCGTCAAATTTCAGACAGCTGCGTGAAATGCTTGAGTATGCCGTAAATATACATGACGGTCCTGTGTGTATCAGATACCCGAGAGGCAAAACTCAGCATACAGGTGATTTTGAATTTGAACCCGGAAAAGGATATGTTCATACCGATGGGGATGATGCTTTGATTATTGCTTCAGGTCGTATGGTTAAAAGAGCTTATGAAGTATATGAACTTATTAAGGAAAGAAATATCAATATTCGGATAATTGAACTTCCGACTGTTATGCCTCTTGATGAAGAACTGATTATAAAATCCGCTCTTAATACCAATATGGTATTATGTCTTGAGGATAATGTTTTCTTTGGTGGAATGAGCGAGCATATAGGCTCTTTGTTGATGAGCAGTAACGTTGATTGTATATTTAAAGCATTCACATTGCCAAAAGAGCCTGTTCCGCATGGCAGTATTTCTGAGTTGGATCGTTATTGCGGATTGGATGCTGAAAATATTGCAGAGTATATAATCAGCACTCGTACAGAGCGTTAACAGGAAAGGAATAGGATTTATGAGCAAGACAAGGTTAGACGTTTATCTGGTTGAAAAAGGATTGGTTCAGAGCCGCGAGCGAGCAAAGGCAATAATAATGGCAGGACAAGTTTATATAGATAATCAGAAAAGTGATAAAGCCGGCGATATGGTAAGCGACGGGCAGAATGTTGAAGTAAGAGGCGATACTTTAAAATATGTAAGCCGAGGCGGGCTGAAGCTTGAAAAGGCAATGAAAGAGTTCCCGATTAGTTTAGATGGTTGCATAACTATGGACATTGGTGCATCAACAGGTGGCTTTACAGATTGTATGCTTGAAAACGGTGCAGTTAAGGTGTATGCAGTTGATGTCGGCTATGGACAGCTTGCGTGGAAATTAAGAAACGATAGTCGCGTTATTAACATGGAAAGAACAAATATCAGGTATGTCACGGAAAATGACATTCCGGACAAAATTGATTTTGCTTCCATTGATGTTTCGTTTATATCATTAAAGCTTGTATTGCCGGTAGCTTATGAATTGCTTCGGAACGATGGAGAAATAGTGGCGCTTATTAAACCGCAGTTTGAAGCCGGTCGTGGCCAGGTGGGAAAAAAAGGCGTGGTAAGAGACATCGGCATTCATTATGAAGTAGTGAAAAATACCATATGTGCAGCAAAAGATATAGGTTTTAACGTGCTTGGATTATCATTTTCACCGATAAAAGGCCCCGAGGGCAATATAGAATATCTTATGTATTTAAAAAAATGTGACGGAGAATCGGATGTTGATGATGATAAAATACATGAAATAGTGGATTTATCTCACGAGGCGTTGGAAAATTAAGCTTGGAGGAACTATGAGACTTTCAGATGATATTGTAATTACAGGAAACCGTGCGATTTGCCGTTCGTACGCAAAAATCAATTTAACACTTGATGTACTTGGGAAACGCGAGGACGGATATCATGATGTTGAGATGATAATGCAGACGGTAAATTTATCGGATTTACTTATTCTGGATTTAACTAAAGATGATATTATTATCCGGTCAAACTGTGAATATTTGCCCACGAATGAAAAGAATATCGCGTATAAGGCTGCACAGCTGTTCTTTAATGAAACAGGTATAAAGAGCGGAATTAAAATTAAGATTAACAAAAATATACCGGTTGCGGCAGGATTGGCAGGCGGAAGCGGTAATGCAGGCGCTGTTTTGTTGGCACTTAATAAGCTGTTCGGGAATCCGTTAGAAGATGACAGGCTGTTACAACTCGGCTTACAGCTTGGGGCAGATGTTCCGTTTTGTATGGAGGGCGGAACTTGTCGCTGTGGCGGAATCGGCGAAAAGCTTACGAGAATATCCGGAATGAAACCGTTTAATGTTTTATTGGTAAAGCCGCCCGTCAGCGTTTCTACTGCGGCTATTTATTCACAGATAGACGATGAAGTTATTGATTTGCATCCTGATAATGATTCTATGACTAAAGCCATAGAATGTAGCGATTTAGCCGCAATTTCAAAGGGATTATGCAACGTTATGGAGCCTGTTACTCAGAAATTGTGCCCTCTTGTCAAGGGGATTAAAGAAAAAATGCTTCTAAATGGAGCGTCCGGTGCATTAATGAGCGGAAGCGGACCGACGGTATTCGGATTGTTTGAGGATTATAAGTCGGCGAAAGCCTCGGCTGATAGTTTTGCTTTCCAGTTCAAAGATGTGTATTTATGTAATATTTTAGTTTAGGAGTGAGTTTAAGATATGAGAGAGACTGTTATAAGAGAGGTTTGCGAAAAAAAATTAATAGTTATTGTTCGTGGTTTGGATGAAGAAAAGCTGATTCCTTTTGCTGAGGCGGTATATAACGGAGGTATTCGGTTTATCGAAGTTACTTACAGCGCTGACGGTAAAATAACTGACGAAGAGACTGCCGGACAGATTAATAAAATAAAAAAGCATTTCAACGGCGATATGTTTGTCGGTGCCGGTACTGTCATTAAAGCTTCACAGGTTGAGCAGACTATGAATGCCGGAGGTCAATTCATAATTTCACCTGACACGTATGATGATGTAATAAAGAAAACTATCGGTTGCGGCCTCGTTTCGATGCCCGGAGCAATGACACCGAGCGAAATTCAGCAGGCACACAGAGCCGGAGCAGATTTTGTAAAAGTATTTCCGACTGTGAGTCTTGGAGCAGATTATATAAAGGCGATAACTGCACCGCTGTCGCATATCAGGCTTTTGGCTGTCGGCGGTGTGGATCTTACAAATATAAAGGAATATTTAAAAGCCGGTGCTATGGGATTTGGAATAGGATCAAATATCGTTAATAAAAAGCTCATAGCCCAAAATAATTTTTCTGAAATAACTGAGCTTGCGAAACGATATGTTGATGCGGTAAATAACTGAGATTGGAATGAGTCATAATGAAAAACTATATAACCATCGACGGCGGAACTACAAATACGCGGATTTGCCTGGTTTCTGACAGAGTAATAATTGACAGCGTAAAACTCAGTATTGGTGCCCGTGCCGGGATTGATAATGGGGATTTACTTAAAGCAAAAATAAAAGACGGCATTGCCGGGCTTTTAAATCAAAATAATTTTTCGGAGCAAGACATAATAAAAATACTTGCTTCAGGTATGATAACCTCGGAATTTGGTTTGTATAATCTTCCGCATATAAAGACGCCTGCCGGAATTGATGAATTAAACAGTTCAATGTTTGAAATCAAGTTGGATGAAATTTCCGGGATACCGTTTGTTTTTATAAGAGGTGTAAAAAGCGGAGACGACAACGAAGATTTCCTTTGGGAAAACGATATGATGAGAGGTGAAGAAACCGAGCTTGCAGGTATTATGACACTTGAAAATATATCAAGTGATTGCCTGTTTGTTCTTCCCGGCTCTCACTCAAAACTGATTGAGACGGATAAAACCGGAAGAATAACGGCTTTTTCCACAATGCTTACAGGCGAGATGATAGCGGCACTTTCTCAAAATACAATTTTGAAGGATGCTGTTGATTTAAACGTGGAAAATGCCGATGAGAAATATCTTTTAAAAGGATTCGGATATTGTTCGGAGTATGGTATTAACGATGCTTTGTTTAAAGTAAGAGTATTAAAAAACAGATTCGGATGTGGGGATGAAAATATCTATTCATTTTTCTTAGGTGCTGTTTTATGCAGTGAAATCAAACGAATTATCAGTTCAGAAACAGGTACTGTTGCCATAGGCGGAAAACGACAGATTAAAGAAGCAACAGCGTGTATTTTGAAAAAAGTATCTGATAAGAAAGTTATACTGATATCAGATAAAACTGTTGAGTATTCGACAAGTATAGGTATGATTCATATATATGAGTATGATAAATAAAAAAATTCCTGAAATTTCACGAATTTTTTTTATTAAATTCTTTTCTGATTTTTCCGGCAAGGTAGAGTGAACCCATTACACATGCTGTACTGTCGTATCTCGCCGCATTAACTGCTTCAACAGGATCTGAAACCGGTACAGCTTCGACTCCGAGTTTTTTGAATTTGTTTGCCAATTCGCTTGCTTTTTGACAACGTGGCATATCAATCTGGGTTGTTATAACTTTTTTAAAGTGTTTTGAAATGAGTAAGAGACACTCATCAATTGCTTTATCCTCCATCATTGCTATTACAGGGCAGATTTTCTTGTTCATACCTGCCAATGCGGTACAGAGCTTTTGTATTGCATCGGGATTATGAGCGCCGTCTAAAATAACATCATCGCTCAAAAATTCAAGTCTTGCAGGCCAGAATGTGTGTTCTATTCCTGATTTAATTATTTTTGAATTAATTGTAAATCCCGAATTGTTTAAAAGTTCTGCGGCTTTAATTACCACAGCGGCATTGCATAGCTGATAATCGCCGGAAAGTGACGGACGTATGTATTCATAGCCTGTTATGGTGCCGGTTAAATAGTCCGGCAGGGGAGGTATATAAAATTCAGTTTTTTTCTTTTTACATACGTCGGTTATTATATCAATAACCGTCTGCGAATTTTCCGGATATATTACAACTTTTCCGGATTCTTTTATAATTCCTGCTTTTTCGTATGCAATTTCTTCTATTGTGTCACCGAGATACTGTGTATGGTCAAGACTAACAGAGGTTATGATGCTGATAAGGCTTTCGGAAATAACATTTGTTGCATCAAGCCGTCCGCCCATTCCGGTTTCGAGTATTACAATATCACAATTATTATGCTTAAACATAAGAAATGCAATTGCAGTATCGAGTGCAAATTCCGAAACAGGACAATCAAATTTTTCGATACAGCTGCGAACGGTTGTTGCAATTTCGGCAAGCTCGGTATCGCTTATATCAATATTATTTATCTTAATTCGTTCATTAAATCTTTCTATATACGGAGATGTAAATAGCCCGGTTTTATATCCTGCTTCTGTCAGAATCTCAGAAAGCATGGCGGCGGTAGAGCCTTTGCCGTTTGTGCCGGCGATGTGTATAAATTTAAGCTCATTTTGAGGGTTGCCCAAATGTTGTAAAAGCTTCGATAACAATTCATTGCCGAGAATCCGGCTGAATTTCGGTGTGTTATGTATATAAGCAAGTGTTTCTTCGTAATTCATTTTTCATTCCTTTTTTTAATTTTTTTAATCGTATCAACTATCACAAGTGCCATAAATATTATAAGGCATATTGCTATAAGATTATCTCGAGTCATTGTTTTAGCTCCTTTTTATATATTCAGCGAATGCGAAATAAAAAATTTCGCATTCGCTTTAAAATACTTATTTGCAGAAAACATGTTTTCCGATTGTGGTTATAATAGGTCGGCTTCGTATCCAGGAGTTTGTTGCTGTTACAGGATTATAATAATAAATTGCTCCGCCTGTCGGATCCCAGCCGTTTAAAGCATCCTGGGCAGCTTTAAAGCACGACTCCTCAATTGGTTTATCAGCCTGTCCGTCTGTTATGGCGGTAAAAGCACCGTTCTGATAAATAACACCGGCGATTGTGTTAGGAAAAGAAGAGTGACGGACTCTGTTAAGCACAACGGCACCTACCGCAACCTGACCTTTATATGATTCTCCTCGTGCTTCGCCGTTAATTATCATTGCAAGCAACTTTTTATTATTTGATGATGACGAGGATGTGGAGGTTGATGTACCGGTTGGAAGCCCGATTTTACCTAAAGTTGCAGGCCCTGCAATTCCATCAGGCGTAAGCCCGTGTGCCGACTGGAACTTTTTTACGGCTGAGACTGTGTATGTGCCGTAAATTCCGTCTATCCATCCTGTATAATATCCCCAGGATTTAAGACGAGTCTGAATATTTGTTACTTCAGTACCTCTTGATCCGTATTTTGACAGAGCTGATGCAGTAGTAGTGCATATGAATATAAAAATCAAAATACTCAGTGTAAGTATGGTCTTAATAAGTTTTTTCATACAACTTACCGTCCTTTCATAAAACTATATCCATACATAATTTTTCCTTGTTTTTTGATTTTTATACCTTTTTATGTAAAACTAACGAAAATAGCTGTAAAAATCAAAGCGTTTAACAGGTGCTGTGCTCGAAAATGTCATTACCGATATATTTGCCGCTCCTGCCGCTTTAAGTGCTGATGCACAGGAGTTTGTAGTGTTTCCGGTGGTGTACATATCATCAAACAGAAGAATGTTTTTGCCGGCAACGATATCCGGATTTGCAACATATACTCCGCTGACATTTTTGCGCTTCTTACCGCCGAATGTCTTACTTTGCGGACGTGTGTTTCTGATTTTCTTTACAGCATTGAAATCGGTCGGAATATCAAAGTGTTTGGCAACGCCTTTTGCGAGTAATTCTGCCTGATTATAGCCACGCTTTTTATAACGGAGAAAAGACAAAGGCACTGCAGTTGCCATGTCAAAAAAATCTGTGAACTTTTCTGTAAATTCATTGTTTAACCGTTCTGTAAATTCAATCATATAATGAATAAATACCTTTGAATATCCCGGATTGTTATTGAATTTATAGTTAATAAAGGCTGAGCGTACCATACGGGTATACGGAACAGCGGCCACTACGGTCTTACAAAACTCAGTTTCACGGTTTAAGGGAACAGGGTTGTATGTTTTTAGGCTCTGTTGGCACTTTTTACAAACACCTATACCATCGTAAGCAAATTCCAATTCGGAAATGTGTCTGTGTGCAGAACAAAACACACAGAAAAAAGTGTCTTTGCCGTAAATCAGATCATGAAAGTTCATTATTTAAAACCTCACATAAAAAATATATATACATTATACACCTATTTGCAAAATTTGTAAAGACTAATTATAATTTTTTTTGAAAAAATATGGACAAACAGTAAAAAATGTGATATAATTATATCTGAAGAAATTTTTAATGGAGGCAACCGTTATGTCCAGAATTGCCCGACAATGGAGTGAGAGCGGATTTTATCATATTTTGCTGCGTTCCGCTCCTGATGGTTTTTTTCGCGATACTGAGGATTTTGAGAAGTTTTCAGAGCTGTTAAGACAGAATAAGAAAGAATGCGGATATTTTTTATATGCGTTTGTTCTTTTAAAAGAAGAGATACGATTGCTTATAAAACCGAATGACATTAAGCTTGAAACTATATTTAAAAAACTTTGTATTAAGTATACTTATTGGTATAATTGCAAATATAACAGACGCGGTTCGGTGTTTTTTGACAGATATAAAAGCGAACCGGTTGATTATAAAGATGTAGAAGATGTCATTTTGTATATTATCAGATATCCGGAAAAATCCGGTCATAAATTCGATTCATATTTGTACAGCAGTTATGCTATGAATGCAGAGGTTGATGTTTATAAAGCTTTTGACAGGGATTTTTATGAAAATGTCCCTGATAAAGAGTATCTGTCTGTAAGACCGGTTTCGCCAAGGATTACCGATGAGGAAGCTGTTAAACGCATTTTATTCATTGTCGGAGCTTTAACTGTAAATGATGCAAGACAAATTGATTATTCTGAAAATATCGATTATATAAAACAAATGCTTAATGAGGGAATAGGATATCGCCAGATCAGCAGAATACTTGGTATAAGCTATGTCTTCGTTAAGAAAGCTGTGAGCAAAGAAGAAGTATTAGTTAGGCCTCCTGTAAAGCGGTCTGCAAAGCCTGCAAAAAAACAAGTGCCAAAAACTGAAGAGCTTATTGATTTCTTTTTGCTTTAATTGTAACAAATTTATTAAAAATTGCAGATTTACTTGAAAATAGTTGGAATTTGTAGTACAATAATATTAGTATATATTTTATTTGGAGGAAAATGATGAGAGTTATTGTTGCAACTAAAAATGCCGGTAAAGTTCGTGAATTCAAACAAATTCTCACTGAATATGGATTTGAAGTGATTTCGCAGAGCGAGGCAGATATTGAAGCTGATGTCTGCGAAACCGGGGCAACATTTATTGAGAATGCTTTGATTAAAGCTAAAGCGATTTCTCTTATTTGTGATGATGCCGTAATTGCAGATGATTCCGGGTTGTGTGTGCCGTCGTTAAACGGCGAGCCGGGTGTGTATTCGGCAAGATATTCGGGAGTTCATGGTTATGATGCGGCTAATAATAATAAACTGCTGAAAAACTTAGCTGATAAGGCAGACAGAAGTGCATATTTTGAATGTGCGATAGCTTTGGTGTTGCCGGATGGTACGGAAATAACATCTACGGGACGTGCTTACGGTAAAATACTTGATGCACCGGATGGGTGTAACGGGTTTGGATACGATCCGTTGTTTTACTCCGATGACTTGAATAAGTCTTTCGGAACAGCAGACAATGATGAAAAAAATTCAGTTAGCCACCGTGGTCGTGCACTGGAGGAATTGTGTAAAAAACTTGATAAATATCAGGAAGGGACGGAAAAATAATGGATATTTTTTATGAGTATATTGTAAAACATAAAAGAGGAGCAAGAGAGTATCTTATCCTCATAGGTACTGTTTTAGGCGCAATGATTTTATCTTTTGCGTTATTGCTTTTTGGTGGCGCGCTGTTTCAGTTCGGCGGTATCGGATTATTGGTATTTGCGGGAATATGGTATGGAGCGTATATTTTGATTAAGTTTAATTTTAATATTGAATATGAGTATATTCTTACAAACAACGAGCTTGATATTGATAAAATCATGGCACAAAGCAGAAGAAAAAGAATTATTACCATTGATTTTAAGAATATAGAAATTTGTGCACCGGTAGATTCTCCGGAGCATAAGCGTGAATTTGAAAATACAGAAGGGTTTTCAAAGACATATGATTTTACCGGAATTGGTATCGGAGATGAGTTAAATTATTTCATCAATACTGAGAACGAGGGGACACGGGTGCGTGTGTTGTTCAGTCCTCCTGAGAAAATCCTGGATGCCGCACAAAAATTTAATCCGCGCAAAATTATTAAATAAAGGAATTGATTGATGTGATTAAAGGAATAGGCACTGATATAGAGCTTATTTCGCGAATTCAAGCGGCAATGGAAAAGGATGTTTTTCTTAGCCGCTTTTTTAGCGAAAATGAAATTGAATACTTTAAAAAAAGAAATAATGCCGCTCAGACAGTCGCCGGATGCTTTTGTGCTAAAGAGGCTGTGTCAAAGGCTCTTGGTACAGGTTTCTCCGGATTTTCTCTTAAGGACATAGAGGTACTCCATGATGATTTCGGAAAACCCTATATTAGGCTTTTTAACGGTGCACAACAGATTTATGAGAGTTTAAGCGGCAACAGTATACAAGTAAGCATATCTCATTCAAAGGATAATGCAATAGCTTTTGCTGTAATAGAATAATAAAAATTTTGGAGTGGTAATCATGAAAAAAGTATGTACAGCTCATGCGATGCGTATGTGTGATAATGAAGCGCAAAATATTGCCGGTATACCCACTATCGTTTTAATGGAAAATGCGGCGATTACGTGTGTTAACGCCTTTTACAGCACGTTTCCCGATTGCGATAACCTTCGTGTTGCCGTTTTTTCCGGGAAGGGAAATAATGGCGGAGATGGCTTTGCTATTGCAAGACATTTACATAACAAAGGCATAGAAACAGTCGTTTATCTTACTTCCGGCCGCGAATTTACGGGTGATGCTCTTACAAATTACAGCATTATCAGTCGCATGGGTATAAAGATTTGTGATGCTTCGGAAATTTCTGAATTTGAATTGCAATACTATGATGTTATTTTTGATGCAATACTCGGCACCGGGATTTCCGGTGAGGTATATCCTGAAATTGCCGAAGTAATAGATGAAATCAACAGTTGCGGTAAGTATATTTTTTCTGTTGATATTCCGAGTGGTGTTAATAGTGATACCGGTCAGATTTGCGGTGCTTGTGTAGAGGCTGACGAAACAATAACCTTTGCGGCATACAAACGAGGTATGTTTCTTTTCCCGGGTGCTGATATGTGCGGAAAGATAACAGTTGCAGATATATCTGTTCCGGAATTTTTGTTGTCAAAACATACTTGCAGTGTAACTGATGCTGAATTTGTAAGAAATCTTATCGGAAAAAGAAACCGAAACACACATAAAGGTGATTATGGAAAAGTTTTAATTGTTGGAGGAAGCAAGGGGATGACCGGTGCTGCATATCTTTCAGCACAAGCTGCGTTAAAGTCCGGCGGCGGACTCATTACGCTCGGAATCTGTGGTAGCCTTAACAGTGCAATGGAGTCAAAGCTTACCGAGGTTATGACGTTGCCTCTTTCTGATAACAATGGTAAAATAGCAAGCAATGCCGCAGATAAAATTATAGAATTTTCCGAAAATTGCGATTGTATTTTGTTTGGCCCCGGTTTAGGACGTAGCGGCGATGTTAAGGAATTGCTTTCGGTAATACTCAAAAACAGTCATATTCCGGTAGTGATTGATGCTGACGGAATAAATGCCCTGGCAGAGGATAAAACAATGCTTGAACAATGCAGCAGCAGTATTATTCTTACTCCGCATACTGCTGAGATGAGTCGTTTAACCGGATATGACATCGAGTACATTGAGTCGAACAGATTCGAGGTTTCTGCTGAGCTTTCGCAAGAACTCGGAGCTACAATAATTCTTAAAGGTTGTCACACAATTGTAACAGGTTCGAACAACAAACAATATATTAATACTACAGGCAACCCCGGTATGGCAACTGGTGGCAGTGGTGATGTTTTAGCCGGAATTGTAAGTGCTTTTTTAGCTCGTGGTCTTGCTGAAGAGGAAGCATCGGCTGCTGCTGTATATATACATGGACTTGCAGGAGATATTGCATCCGGGTATATCGGCATGGAGTCGCTTACTCCGACTGATATAATTGAAGCAATATCATCGGCATTTAATGCTACATTAAATAAACAATAAATACCTGTGGACAAAGAAGCAAATATGTGATATAATTATACATATAGCTCAGAGTCTTGATACAGTAAGGAGAATGAATATGAGAAGCTGGGCTGAAATTAATCTTGATGCCTTGGAAAATAATATAAAAGAAATAAGACGTGTAACTAATCCGGATTCAAAGATTATGGCAGTTATAAAAGCTGACGCTTATGGACATGGATTTTTTGAGGTTGCTGAAACTCTGGCTGAGAACGGTGCGGATTGTTTTGCAGTTGCAGTAGCTGAAGAGGCTTTGCAGATTCGAAGTGCCGGTTTTTCTCAGGATATTCTTATTCTCGGAAGCGTTGATATGCGGAAGATTGATAAACTGATTGAAAATAATATTTCACTTTGTGTTTATGATTTTAATTTAGCGAAGGAAATATCGGATTGTGCCGCTAAGCATGGCAAAAAGGTTAAAGTTCATATAAAGATTGATACCGGAATGGCTCGAATTGGCTATCTTTCCGGTGTTGGAAACGATAAAATGATAATTGATGAAATTATAAAAATTTCACAGCTTCAAAATATATTTATAGAAGGAATATTTACTCATTTTTCTACTGCTGATGAAACTGATGAGTGCTATACACGGCTTCAGTTTGAACGGTTTATGAGTATTTGCGGTGATTTGGAAAGTGCAGGATTAAATATACCGATAAGACATGCTGCTAATAGTGCGGCAATACTGAAATATCCTGAAATGCATCTTGACATGGTGAGACCCGGCATTATATTGTATGGGCTATACCCTTCTGATGAAATTGATAAAAACATATTAAAGCTTACACCGGTAATGACGTTTAAATCGAGAATAACTCATGTAAAAGAAGTTCCTTCCGGAATAGGTGTGAGCTACGGAAAAGAATACATAACCGATTGTAGCAGATTAATTGCAACTGTACCGGTCGGTTATGCCGACGGATATATAAGAAAATTTGCCGGATGTGGAAAAATGCTGTTAAAAAACCAGAAAGTAAAAATTGTAGGAAGAATTTGTATGGATCAATGTATGATTGATGTAACAAATGTCAATAATATCAGTAAAGGTGATGAAGTAACAATTTTTACCGATCGCGAAATAACTGCAGATGATCTGGCAAGTTGGGCAGATACTATTAATTATGAGATAGTTTGTATGATATCTAAACGTATCCCGAGAATATATCTTAAAGACGGAAGGAAGGTGAAGGAAGTCAATTATCTCACTTAGTTGCCAATAAACTTACAGAAACGGGGGCCTGATTGCTTTGTCACAAAAAAATAAATATGGGCAGAAGGAAAAAGAACAGTCGTTAATTAATGGCTATATTGAAATGTCTGAAATTAATCTGTCCATCGCTAATATGTGTATAGAAGCAGATAATGAAGCTTTAATCTGCATCGAGGAGAATTTGACGGAGTGTGAATAGTGGTGATTGTAAAAAGAGGAGATATTTATTATGCCGATTTAAGTCCTGTTGTAGGCTCAGAGCAGGGTGGAATACGTCCTGTGCTTATTATACAGAATGACATCGGGAATAAATACAGTCCAACCGTAATAGCCGCGGCTATAACAAGCCAGATCAATAAGGCGAAGATGCCTACTCATATCGAATTAAAGGCGTGCGAATACGGTCTGAATAAAGATTCTGTTATATTAATGGAGCAAATCAGGACAATAGATAAAAAACGTCTTCGTGAAAAAATCGGAAAACTTGACGAAGAGCTTATGCGTTGTGTTAATGAAGCTTTAGCTATAAGCTTTGGATTGGGAGAGATCTGATATGCGAAGATTTTACAGCAAAGGGTTATGTTTCTACATAGCCCTTTTATCATATAAACAAAATTTAATATTTTTTTTATAGAATACTATTGTTATTTTTTTAAATATGTAGTATAATGTATATAGAGTAAAGAAAGAGGTGCAAAAAACAATGTACATAAGAGATGTTTTTTCAAAGAAAAAACCGGTACTGTCCTTTGAGGTTTTTCCGCCAAAGACAAGTGATGGAATTGATGTCGTACTTGATGCTGTAAAGAAAATGTCTGTTCATGATATAGATTATATGAGTGTAACATACGGGGCGGGAGGCAGTACATCTAAATCTACACCGGATGTTGCAGATTTTATTGAAAATACAGTAAACATACCGGCTTTGGCGCACCTTACCTGTGTGAATACCTCTTCGGACACGGTTCGTGAAACGCTGAAAAGTCTGAAAGAAAAAAACGTCAGAAATATTTTAGCACTAAGAGGCGATATTCCGGCAGGTGTTGAGTGTACTAATGATGATTTTAAATACGCAAGCCAGCTTACTGAGTTCATAAAGAAAAACGGTGAATTTTGTGTAGGCGGCGCTTGTTATCCTGAATGCCACCCGGATTCTCCGAATGTTGATACCGATCTGGAAAATCTTAAAATTAAAGTTGACAGCGGATGCGACTTTTTAGTAACACAGATGTTTTTTGATAATGACGCATTTTATAATTTCCGCGATAAGGCAGTAAAAAAAGGTATTAATGTTCCTATAACTGCCGGAATAATGCCACTCACCGGTTCAAAGCAGATTGAAAAGATGTGTGTGCTTTCAGGCGGAGCGGCAATGCCTTCAAAATTTTTAAGAATAATATCCAAATATATTGACAAACCGATAGCTTTAAAGCAAGCTTGTATTGCTTATTCGGTAGAGCAGATAATAGAGCTTGTTTCTGAAAATGTTGACGGAATACACCTCTATACTATGAATAAACCCGAAGTGGCGCAGTCCGTAATTTCTGTTATAAATGGTCTTTTTAGAGAATAGAAAGGATTTTTACATATGTTAAAAGAAATGCTTGGTAAAAAAATGCTGTTTTTTGATGGCGGAATGGGAACTCTTCTTCAGAAAAACGGCTTAAAGGGCGGCGAAATCCCTGAATATCTGAATATAACCGATTCTGATGCCATTACATCAATTCACAGGGCATATATTGACGCCGGTAGTGATATTATAACAACAAATACTTTTGGTGCAAACGGTGTGAAAGCACTTGAGTGGAAATGTTCATTAAATGAAATAATAACTGCCGCTGTAACAAATGTTAAGAATGCAATTGCATCAAGCGGTACAACCCGACAGATTTTCACAGCGCTCGATATGGGACCCACCGGGAAGCTGTTAGAACCGCTCGGGGATTTTACATTTGATTCAGCATATGAAGCCTTTAAGGCTGCAGCTGTTGCCGGAGAACAGGCAGGTGCAGACCTTGTTATAATTGAAACTATGTCTGATTTGTATGAGGCTAAAGCCGCTGTTTTAGCGGTTAAAGAAAATACTGATTTACCTGTATTTTGTACAATGACATTTGATGAAAAGGGCCAGACGCTTACGGGTGCAAGTGCTGCTGTTGCGGCTGTTACCTTAGAGGGCTTAGGCGTGGATGCGATAGGTGCAAACTGCGGTCTCGGACCTTCACAGATTTATAACATAGTTAATGAAATGCATGAATTCTGCTCAGTTCCCATAATTGTTCAACCGAACGCCGGATTGCCTAAAATTGTTGACGGATGCACTGTTTTTGATGTTGATGCCGTGATGTTTAGTTCTCAAATGGAGAAAATTGCAAGGATTGGAGTATCTGTTATGGGCGGATGCTGCGGTACTACTCCTGAATACATCAGAAATACTGTTGAGAAGTGCAAATCAGTTGTACCTAACGTAACTGAAAATGAAAATACATATATTACGTCTTACTGTCGTTTTGCGGAATTAGGCAAAAGACCGCTGATAATCGGCGAGAGGATTAATCCCACCGGCAAAAAGAAATTAAAAGAGGCACTCCGGGCAAATGATATGGAATACATTATGAACGAAGCGATTTCACAGGTCGAAGCCGGAGCTGATGTTCTGGATATTAATACCGGTCTGCCTGAAATATGCGAATCTGACATGATGATAGCGGCTATCAAAGCTGTAACATCGTGTGCTACTGTGCCTTTACAGATTGACAGTGCAGATCCTGCGGTTTTAGAACGTGCACTGCGTTATTATAACGGTAAGCCGATTATAAATTCAGTAAACGGAAAACAGGAAACTATGGATCTGGTGTTTCCGCTTGCAGCTAAATATGGCGGTGTGGTGATCGGTCTTACACTTGATGAGGATGGAATACCTGCTACTGCTGAGGGCAGGAAGTTAATTGCTGAAAGGATAGTATCGGAGGCATCACGATATGGCATAAGAAAAAAAGACATTTTAATAGATGCACTCACAATGACTGTTTCGACAGGCGAGCCGGAGGCTAAAACCACCTTAGAAGCTTTGAGGTTGATAAAAGATATGGGCGTTAAAACTGTTCTTGGCGTATCAAATGTATCGTTTGGACTTCCGAGACGAGAGCTTGTTAACAGTACGTTTTTTGCATTGGCACTGAATAGCGGTTTGGATGCTTGCATCATTAATCCTTGTTCAGAGTCGATGATGAATGCATATTATTCTTATCTTGTTTTATCGGGTATAGACGATAATTGTGCAGGATATATCGAAAGGTATAACGGCACAGTGCAAAAAATTACGGAAGTTACTGAAAATAAGAATTTATATGAAATAATAGTAAAGGGCTTGCGGGATATTGCTTATGCCGAAACCGAAGAGCTTTTGAAAACAACAGAGCCTATGGCAATAATTAATCAGATTATCATACCGGCATTAAATTATGTTGGTGGTGAGTTTGAGAAGGGAATAATGTTTTTGCCGCAGCTTATGACGTCGGCGGCAACGGTACAAAATGCGTTTGAGGCTATAAAAAAACATATAGAATCGACGGGTGATATTCCTGAATCAAAGGGTACGATAATTCTTGCTACCGTTAAAGGTGATGTTCATGACATCGGAAAAAATATTGTAAAAGTTCTTCTTGAAAACTATGGCTATAAGGTTGTTGATTTAGGGAAGGATGTTCCCGAACAACACGTAGTTGAAGCCATAAAGAATGAAAACGCAGATTTATGCGGTTTGTCTGCATTAATGACAACAACAGTCAGCAGTATGGAAACTACCATTAAAGCCATACGACAAGCAGGATTGACAGTAAAGATTTTAGTCGGCGGAGCTGTTTTGACTGAAGAATATGCAAAAATGATCGGTGCTGACGCTTATGCAAAAGACGCTTTGGCTGCTGTTGAATATGCAAATAAACACTTTGAAGACAAATAACGTATGAAAGGATTTTGAATGTATTGAAAGCGCTTATTTTATCTATAAAGGCCGGATATGGACATCATTCAGCCGGTCATGCTGTTGTTGAATGTTTTGAATCACACGGATGCGAGTGCCTGATGCTTGACACATTTGAATATATCAGCAAATTTTTATGCGATGGAGTTCAGGACGGCTATTTATTAACGACGAAATATCTTAAAGAAGCATACGGAATAGTATATTCCACTCTCGACAAGCGTGATGAGCCTGTGGAACGTTATTCACCTGCTGTTATGGTTTCTAAAGTTATATCAAAAAAATTAGTTAAATTCATAGACGACTATAACCCTGATATTATTATAGGGACGCATTCTTTTGTGGGAGTACTGCTTACGGTTATGAAAGAGCGCGGATATATTAAATGTCCGACAACAGGAATAATAACTGATTTTACAGTGCATCCTTTCTGGGAAAGCACACAGCTTGATGCGTATGTATTACCCGACCGTATGCTAATACCGTCTGCAAACAGAAAAGGTATTCCGACGAAATCTGTTCTTCCGGTTGGTATTCCGATACGGAAACAGTTTTCTCAGAAAAATGACAAGGAATTTATCCGCCGGAAGTTAGGGCTTCAGCATAAGAAAACTGTACTTGTGATGATGGGATCTATGGGATTTGGCAGCATAACAGATGTTATACATACTCTCGATGAATTTCCGGATGATTTTCAAATTGTTTGTGTTTGCGGAAATAATGAAAAAGCGAAAAGCAGTATTGATGAGGTTTTGTGGAACAAAAACGTTGTAAATCTCGGGTTTACAACTAATATCAGTGAATACATGGATGCTGCTGATGTAATAGTTACAAAACCGGGAGGGCTCACAACATCAGAAGCAATGGCAAAAGGTCTTCCTATGATACTTATGAATCCAATACCCGGTCAGGAAGACAGAAACATTCAGTTTTTAGTGAATGCCGGCGCCGGTATAATGGTTACAGATACATATCCGCTTGAATATGCATTATATGCATTTTTTAAGTGTGATTGGAAAGCAGGACTAATGAAACAGGCTGTTTCTGCAATAGGCAAGCCGAATGCGACGGAGGATTTATATGATGCTTCGTTGAAACTTATAGAAAACAAGGACGTAATAGCAAAGTGAAAAAATTTTTTAGACGTGTTTTTAGATTATTTTTAATATGTGTATTGGTTTCGTTATTTACAGTAATGCTGAATAATGAAACTGATATTATCTCGGATTTTGGAAAATATTCTCCGCAAACACTGGAAAAATATCCACAGGTTTGCGAGGCTCTTAAAAGCTTTTCTGACTATTTATCTGTGAAGACAGGGCATTGGCCTACCGTCAGCCGTATTATTGCTGCTATCGAAAAGAGTTCAATCAATCCGCAGGAATTAGTAACGAACAGTTATATAAAAAATAGTCCTATGGTAAGCTTTTATGAACCGGAAAGCATAGGTTTTTCCGTAAATAAAAATGCAGTTACTATTTTCGGAAACTCCGAAAATGCTGACAATAATAATTTTATAGCTATATTTACCGATGATAAGAATAACGAAATTTTGCAAACTTCATTTTCTAAAAACTTTCAGAATGAGTTTGCAGAAAAAATAACAATCCCCAAAACAGATAAATCAAGGTTAGAGATTTCGGTTTATACCAGTCCTAAAATGTATGGCGAATATAACAGCATGATACTTGATTATGTGTATATCGTTAAAAATGATATTGGTGAATGGGAAATAGAAAAGTCTCCGGTTTATGAAAATAACTGCGAATTCTACGAAACGGAAAAACCTGTAAATAATGCGCTTACATCTTCTTCAGCTATACTGTCTGAACGGGAGGATGTAAAACGGTTTGTTAATAATATTGTAAACGGAATTGATAATGATTATGATAAGCTGTTGGCACTTCATGATTGGATTTGTAAAAACATATACTATGATGAGGACGCGGTACAGAGCGGAGAATACCCTTCGTATAATCCGATAGATGTGATAAACAGCCGAAAAGGGGTATGTAAAGGATTTGCATATCTATTTGCTACAATGGTAAGAAGTATTAATATACCATGTAATATTGTGTCCGGCTATGCTTTAGGCGTGGAAGAAATTGATGATTGGGGAGATGTGAGCAGCTCTGAGGCACCCAATCATGCATGGAATGAAGCTTATGTTGATGGCAGATGGATCATTATAGACACTACATGGGATTGCGGAAATAAAATTGAGAACGGCAATAAGACAGAATTGCCGGTGTCCCACGTATATTTTGATGCTAATATTGATTATTTTTCAGCAAACCATAAAATTATGGAATACATTACGCGCTGAGTAACATAAATTTATTGTAAGTGAGGTGAGAAAAGATGTCTGATTACATAACGACCTTTACCGGTTGTCACATAAACCCGATGCAACCGGATGCGGATCTGATAAATTTAGAAGATATTGCGCATTCACTTTCATTACAATGCAGAGCTAACGGTCATTTTCCGAGGTTTTATACAGTCGCACAGCATTGTATTGATTGTGCGATTGAAGCAAAACACAGAAAATATAATAAATCCATGCAGCTTGCATGTCTTTTACATGATGCGGCAGAGGCTTATTTTGCCGATATACCAAAGCCTGTAAAACAATATTTCCCCGAATATGAGCAATACGAAATCAAGCTTTTGGATGTTATTTATCAAAAATACTTAGGAAAAAAGTTATCCGTGAAGGAATGGAATATAGTTTCAGGAATAGACAGAGATTTGTTTTGTCACGAATTTTTAGTGATTATGGGCGAGCAAACTACTGATGTAATGCCGGAGCTATACTCAAATCCTCTTTTTAAAACTCGCCCTGCAATTGAAGTTGAAGAAGAATATAAACGCTGTTTCAGACGTCTTATATCAAAATGAATGACTTTTACTATTCTGATGATATTAAAAGATACCATACATGGAATTATCATTTAAAGAAAAAGTTCGGCTGTAAGGTTTTTAAAGTATCACTTAATGCCGGCTTTACCTGCCCTAATATTGACGGCAGTAAAGGTACCGGAGGCTGTACGTATTGTTCATCATCCGGAAGCGGTGATTTTGCAGGAAATCCTGAGGCTACACTGGAAGAACAGTTTGAAAGCGTGAAAGCAATGCTTCACAAAAAATGGCATGAAGGCAAGTATATGCCGTATTTTCAGGCACACACAAATACATATGCACCATTGCCGGTGCTGAAACAAAAGTTTGAGGAAGTTATAAAGTATGAGAATACTGTCGGACTCAGCATTGCCACACGTGCAGATTGTATTTCGGATGACGTGCTCCGGTATTTGCACGATTTAAGCCGCAGAACTTATCTTATAGTTGAGCTTGGGCTTCAGAGTATATTTGATGAAACAGGAGAGCGGATTAACAGATGCCATACATATCAGGAGTTTTTTGAATGTTATAACAGGCTTGTTGAGAGAGATATAAATGTTTGCGTGCATCTTATAAATGGACTTCCGGGAGAAAATAAGGAAATGATGCTTGAGAGTGCAAAAACGGTGGGGAAGTTGAATCCTCATTGTCTGAAGCTTCATTTACTGCATATCATCAAAAACACGAGAATGGAACAAGAGTATTTTGACGGAAAGGTAAGTCCGCTGACTCTGGAAGAATATGTTGATATCGTAACAGATCAGCTCAGATATATTCCTGAAACCACAGTAATCCAGCGATTAACGGGTGATGGCGGACGTGATATTCTTACAGCGCCACTGTGGAGTTTGAAAAAGTTTGTGGTACTTAATGAAATTGACAAGACTATGATAAGAAAAAATGCATATCAGGGAGATCTGATAAAAAAATAAAAAGCAAAAATACTCCAATTTTGAAGCACCCTTGCCTTTCCTGTACTAATATTAAAACATAAAATGAATAAATTGTCAAGTTTTTGTTAAAAAATATTTTATTTTTGTGAATTTTGTGACTAACTGCTGAAATTATGCGTCGGCTTTTGTCGAAAATGACAATAACTTAACCTGCCGGCCAACCGAATTGTCTTCCACCGGTCAGATGAAAATGTATATGTTCTACTGTCTGACCGCCGTCAACTCCGCAATTGTTGACAATTCTGTATCCTGATTCAGCGATATTCTCGTTTTTTGCTATCTGAGGGATAATCTCAAATATATGAGCAATCACTTTGCTGTTTTCGGCTGTTAAATCATTAGCTGATTTTATATGCTGTTTTGGTATGATAATGATATGAACGGGAGCTTGCGGTTCTATATCTCTGAACGCAAGAACCTGTTCATCCTCATAAACCTTTGTTGAAGGTATTTCACCTGCTGCGATTTTACAAAAAATACAATCCATTTTAAACTCTCCTTCGCTGTTTTTTTATCTTTATTAATATTATACCACAATGTTCTCTGAATGTCAATATTTCTACATAGCTGCAAATATAATTCGTT
This sequence comes from Clostridia bacterium, assembly GCA_045637525.1. Classification (GTDB taxonomy): domain Bacteria; phylum Bacillota; class Clostridia; order UBA1381; family UBA1381; genus JAZTZP01. Next base: position 128,764 of record JAZTZP010000150.1, read on the forward strand.
CTTCATTTTTGCAAACCGGATTAAATGTATATGCAGAAAACATATCAATATTTGTAAATCCTGCACGTTTTAAGGCGCCGGTTATTTCCGAAACTTCATGAGCTCTTTGTATATGAACTTCATCGAACCGTTTCCAGTTGCCTTTCTTATTCACAAAAAATGAAAGCTCCATCTTACTAAGCTTTTGTTTCTTCAAAAATTTATTTTCCCATGTGTAAAATATCTTTCCGTCGTCATAAATAAATGTATTGTTTCCGAGTGTGTTTTCTAATTTGTAGCTTGAGCTTATATCAAATATAAATATGCCGTCGTTATCAAGAAAACAATTTTTAATTCTGTAAAATAAACGTTCTATGGATTGAGGCGATAACATATAATTAATACCGTCCGTCATGCAAACGAAGGCACCGACAGAACCATATAAATCAAGCTTTGCCAAATCCTGATTAAGAAACAGAATGTCTTGTTTTAATTCACTGCTTTTACTGCGTGCGATGTTTAGCATAGAGATTGATTTATCTACTCCAATCATATCATATCCGCGAGCTGAAAGAGGGATGGTAACATTACCGGTGCCGCATGCAAGATCACACACTAATTCCGGATTTTTATCATAATAATCAAACAGATTTTCAATATAATCTGCTAAGTGATTATAGTTTATATCTTTGTTAATTAGCCTGTCATATACGCAGGCAAACTTGTTGTAGCTCTTCATAACATACTCCAATCGTGAAATTATACATTAATTCTACCATAAAAAACCGAAAATGTCAAACAAATTACGAACTTTTTTAAATAAATCCGCAAATATGAAAAAAAATCCAAGAAAAAATGCGATAATGCTTGCAATTTCATAAAAAAAGTGGTATAATATATTTATATAATTAATGTAATTTTCAGAAAGGAACGGAGTAGTCTTGAAAGAAAAAAGATGGGTTTATAAAAGCGGTTTACATGACAGAAATACGATTATTGAATTTTCAAAAAAGAATTCCGTTCCGCCTGTTATTTCGATGTTGCTGTTTAATCGCGGAATTGATACTGTTGAAAAAATGCAGCAGTATTTTTCAAAATCAGTAAGAGCCATCCATAACCCTAAAATATTAAACGACTGTGAGATTGCGGCTGAGCGAATTATCGCCGCTGTAAACAATAATGAAAAAATAGCGGTTTATGGTGATTATGATGTAGACGGAATAACATCAACTGCACTTATTTATGATTTTTTAAAGAGTATCGGTGCAGATGCCCAATACTATATCCCGGACAGGATAACTGAGGGATACGGCATGAATATTATTGCTGTAAACAAACTTATAAAAAAAGGTGTTAAGCTTATAATTACTGTCGATTGCGGGGTAACGGCGGTAGGGGAGATAGAATTCGCTGTGTTGCAAAAAACAGAAGTAATAGTTACAGATCATCATACCTGTAAAGAAAAGCTGCCGAGAGCATACGCAATTTTAAATCCTAAACGGCCGGATAATGAATATCCCTTTGAAATGCTTGCCGGTGTAGGAGTAGCATTTAAGCTTATGTTGTGTATTGCCATGAAGCTAAACCTTAACACAACGGAATATATGGATAAATATTCTGACCTTACAGCAATAGGAACAGTATCGGATGTTGTTTCACTTACCGATGAAAACAGAGCAATTGTACACCGTGGTATTTTAAACATCAGAAAAGCTCCGAGACCGGGCGTTGAGGCGATACTCAATAAAGCCGGAATTGACAGAAAAGTAATGACGGCTTCCGATATTGCTTTTGGCATTGCTCCTCGTATTAATGCCGCCGGCAGAATGGGGAATGCCCAAACAGGTCTTAAACTTTTACTTGAACATGATATAAATAAAGCCGCTGAATATGCTGATATTCTTGATGCTGAAAATGAAAAACGCAAGGTTGTTGAAAGTAAGATTTACGAAGAAGCAATTTCTCAGATAAATTCAGATCCGAATTTCAGCAAGAAAAAGGTGATAGTAGTATGCGGCCATGACTGGCATGAGGGTGTAATAGGAATTGTTGCATCTAAAATAATGGATTTGTTTTATAAACCGACGATAGTTTTAAGTGAAAATAAAGGAATATGCAAAGGCTCGGGCAGAAGTATAGCAGGTTTTGATCTTTTTGAGGCACTAAGCTGTTGTGAACACATTCTATCAGATTTCGGCGGACACAGCGCTGCGGCAGGTCTTAGTTTGGGAATGGATAGCCTTGAAAAATTTATATATGCTATAAATAAATATGCAGATGAACACTTAAGTGTTGCTGACATGACAGAAACAATAGAAATCGACTGCGAAATTTCTTCGTCTACTGCTGGAATTGAATTGGCAAAAAAATTGTCGGTGTTTGAACCATATGGGGAAGATAATCAAGTTCCTGTATTTTCAATGAAGCAAGTTTCGGTAAGTATGGTTAATTTCGCAGGTCGTGATAATACTCATCTTAAAATGACAATTGCAAAAGATGGTAAAAATTTCAACTGTATAGGTTTCAGAATGGGTGATTATGTCAATTATATTAAGGCAGGAGATACTGTTGACATTGCATTCGGAATGTCTGTTAACAATTTTAAAGATGAGGAATATTTACAATTTGTATTAAAGGATATTAAGTTAAATTAATGCTGACATAATTCAGAAAGGATGTGCGTGATGACAGAGAAAAATAATACTGTTGAGACAGTTGATACAGATGCTGTTATATCAAATATACTTAAGCTTACAGCCCAATATGCTCCTAATTCCAATGCTGATATTATATATATAGCATATAAGGTTGCTTGTGCCGCGCATTCAGGTCAATATCGAAAATCAGGGGTACCATATATTGAGCATCCGGTTCAGATTGCTGAAATTGCGGCTGAGCTTGAACTCGATCCGATTGCCATAGCAGTTTGTCTGCTTCATGATGTAGTCGAAGATACGCCATACACATTCAGCGATGTTGAGTCCCTTTTCGGAAAACAGGTTGCAGAGCTTGTAGACGGTATAACAAAACTTACAAAAATTCAATATTCAACTACGGAAGAACAGCAAGTAGAAAATTTAAGAAAAATGTTTCTTGCAATGGCAAAAGACATTCGTGTTGTAATAATAAAACTTATAGACCGCTTGCATAATATGAGAACTTTGAAGTTTATGTCACAGGAAAAGCAGCTTGAAAAAGCGCGTGAAACTTTAGAGGTTTATGCACCGCTTGCTCACCGACTCGGTATGTCGAAGCTTAAAATTGAGCTTGAAGATTTATCACTAAAATATCTTGATCCGATTTCATACGAGGAAATAAGGGAAAATATAAAACACAAGCGAAGCGAGCGCCAGGAATATATTAATGATATAATTTCATTACTCGAAAAAAAGCTTGTTGAATTAAAAATTGAAGGTAAGGTTACAGGTCGTGCAAAGCATTTTTACAGCATTTTCAGAAAAATGTATATGCAGAATAAAACATTAGACGAAATATACGATCTGTTTGCTGTCAGAATTATAGTAAATTCCATAAGCGACTGTTATGCGGTACTCGGAATGGTGCATGAGCTTTATACACCTGTTCCGATGCGTGTAAAAGACTATATTGCGATGCCTAAGCCAAATATGTATCAATCACTTCATACTACGGTTATAGGCTCAAACGGAACACCGTTTGAAATTCAGATCCGTACATGGGAAATGCATAAAATTGCAGAAGAAGGCATTGCGGCACATTGGAAGTATAAAGAAGGTATAAACGGTTCAAGTGATATGGATTCAAAGCTTGAATGGGTTCGCCAGCTTCTTGAAACTCAGTCGGATACTTTAGACACAGATGACTTCTTCAATACATTAAAAATTGACTTGTTTGCTGATGAAGTGTTTGTCTTTACGCCTCAGGGAAAAGTTATTTGTCTTCCGGCAAAGAGTACAGTTATTGATTTTGCTTTTGCAATTCATTCTCAGGTTGGATATAAAATGAGTGGCGCTAAGGTAAACGGAAAAATAGTGCCTAACAACTACATCTTAAAAAATGGTGAGATAATCGAAATATTAAACGCAAATACTCATGGTCCGAGTCGTGATTGGTTGAAGATTGTCAGGACAAATCAGGCAAAAAACAAAATTAATCAATGGTTTAAAAAGCAAAACCGTGATGATAATATAATTCACGGAAAAGATTTGATCGAACGTGAATTAAAACGGTTAGGTTTTACTCATTCGCAGTTATTTGTGGAAGAATGGGTGTCAAGACTCTTAAGAAGATACAGCTTCCAATCCATTGATGATTTGTATGCAAGTGTAGGTTATGGCGGTCTTACGGCACAAAAGGTTGTTATGCGCTTAAGAGACGACTATAATACCGCAATTAAAGAACAAATTAAAAACGATTCATCTTTGATGCCGGAAACTCTTATTCAGCCTGACACTGTAAAGAAGAGAAAATCAGGATTTAAGGGTGTCATTGTCAAAGACATAGATAATTGTTTAGTTCGTTTATCAGGTTGTTGCAATCCGGTTCCTGGTGATGAAATTGTCGGATTTATAACCAAAGGACGAGGTGTATCAGTGCATCGTGCCGACTGCCCGAATATTCAACCAACCGCTTTAACAACGGCAGACAGAGCCCGTTTTATTGATGTATATTGGGAAGATTCAGCAGATAGCACGTATGTGGCAAACATTCAGATTGAAAGTCCTGAACGTGACGGAATTATGCTTGAAGTTTCTGCAGTTTTATCGGATATGAAGATTAATATAAAAACCGTAAATGCTTATGTAACCAAGAAAAACATAGCTATAATCCAGCTCGGACTTGAAATAAAAAACACTCAGGACCTTGCCAAACTGATGAAGCGTATAAGACAGATGCGTGATATAACATCAGTATCAAGAATATCTAACTGATAATTGGTAGTGTAAAGTAAATATGAAAAAATAGCAAACGATTTCGTAGAAAATCATTGATTTTCGCTAAAATGATTGTAAATGCTCCCACTGCAATTTGTCAAGGGTAAAATAAACGCGCAAAGCGCGCCCTGTGACAAATC
>JAZTZP010000151.1:0-9944 GCA_045637525.1 Clostridia bacterium
GGAGGGATTGTTCCTCAAATATGTTGATTTATTGAAAGACAATCCCTCAGTCGCTTTCAGCGACAGCTCCCTTTACACAAGGGAGCCTATTTGCAAAGCGTACCGAATGCAGACTGAAACACGCCTATAAACTATAATTTATCAGATAGGAGATTAACATGCTACTAACAGATTATTTCAAAAGCGAACACGACTTAACATGGGACTTTGCAAAGCAATGCGGGGTTGAACATGGCGTTATAAGACTTCCTGAAACTGCTGAATTTGACATTACGGATTTTTCACACTGGAAAGACGTACATAAAAGATTTACAGATTTCGGAATAAAGCCGGTTATCATTGAGCCACTGCCAAATGAACTTCATGACCATATAAAAGCAGGAGACGAAAAGCGTGATGAATGTATAGAAAAGGCGATAAAAATGCTTGAATACATGAACGAGCTTGACATCCGCACGATTTGTTTTAACTGGATGGCACATATAGGCTGGCTCCGCACTTCAGACAGTATAGTTGAACGTGGCGGCGCTCTGGTAACAGGCTTTGACCTTAAAGACTTTAAAGAAACAGATAAGCAAATCACACAGGAAAAGCTCTGGGATAACTACGAATATTTTATAAAAGCCGTAATACCCTATGCAGAAAAATACGGAATAAACTTAGCGCTTCATCCGGATGATCCGCCACTTCCGAGTCTCGGAAATGTCGGACGTATCATGATAAGCTATGAAAATATAAACAAGGCAATAAATATAGTAAACAGCCCGAATTTAGGCGTGACAATGTGTCAGGCAACATATGTTATGATGGGCGAAGACCTGTATGATGTAATCCCGCGTCTTGCCGACAAGATATTCTTTGTCCATTTCAGAAACGCGCGCGGAAACAAATATAAGTTTAATGAAACATTCCATGATAACGGGCTAATCCCGATGGCAGAGATTATGAAGCTTTACAAAAAGTGTAATGTCGATGTGCCGATACGTGTAGACCACGTTCCGCTCATGGCAGGTGAATCTCAGGAAACAGCAGGATATACCGCCCTCGGCAGATTATATGCAATCGGATATTTAAAAGGCATCCTCGAAGCCACCGAATAAAATATTAAACTACCTGATAAAAACAAGGCTGCGGCTGACAGCGGACTTTTACCGCCAAGTTGTTATGTATGTCAGGTTTACCACTTAAAAAAGACAGTCGTTTCCGGCTGTCTTTTTGGTATGAGATAATACAAATACCGACCACATCAGCTCGGCAGTTTTGCTATGCCCTCGGATGTGCTTTTGCGTATACCTCATGAAGCTTTGACGTTACTACTGCCGAATATACCTGTGTTGACGATATATCAGCATGTCCCATCATTTCCTGAATTGATTTTAAGTCCGCGCCGTTTTCCAGAAGATGAACAGCAAACGAATGTCTTAAGGTGTGAGGTGTTATGTCCGCCTCAATGCCGGCTCTGCGACTGTAATACTTAATAATCTTCCAGAATCCCTGACGGGATAGTCTTGCTCCGTTTATATTTACAAACAAAGCTTTTTCGTTTGCATCCGAAACCATGTCATCACGCACGTTGTTTATATAATCAGCAAGACAGCCTGCCGCTTTGTTTCCCATCGGTACAATACGCTCACGCTTACCGTTTGAACAGCGTACAAATCTTACTTCTAAATTAACATCATCGATATTAAGGTTTATAAGCTCACTGACACGTATTCCCGTTGCGTAAAGCACTTCAAGCATAGCCTTGTCCCGACACCCCTTTTTATCTCCGTCGTCTGGCTGTTCCATAAGCCTCTCAACATCCGAAAAGCTGAGAGTCTTAGGCGGCTTTTTCTCAACGTGCGGACCCTCAAGATGAACTGTCGGATCGGTTTCAATATAATTTTTCATAGTCATAAACATATAAAACGACCTGAGAGACGTAGCACATCTCGATACCGTCGAAGATGCCCTTCCGTGGTCCTTCATATGATTGAGATACGTAAGAACATCCTTACGCTGTGCCGATGCAGCGTCATGAACCTCAGTCCCCTGAAGATATGTAATATATTGTGTAATATCTCTCCGATAAGATTCAAGCGTATTTGAAGATTTATGCTTCTCGGTTGACATAAATTCTATATATTCATCTATAATGCCATGCATTATAATTTCCTCCTCGACTCAAATATATATGTTTCCTTATCAATACAAAAGGTTTACAAAAATGTTTCAACATATATATTATACCACAAATTTTGAATTTGTATAGTCTTTTTTGAAAAAAATATTTTTCAATTATTGGAAAATATGTAATTAAAATGAATTATTTCATTATTTTTGAAGTCAACCATCCCATAAATGTTGTGTTTACATAAGATTCTAAAAAGGCACACCCACAAAATATAGTAATTACAAAAATCTGAAAAAAAACAAAAAAAATTTTATTTTTTTTTGAAACATCACAAAAATTCATGCCTGTTTTTATGCTTTTATCAGATGAAATGACCAATACAGGCAAAAACAGCAATAAATGAAGCTCCGAAACAGCCCCCGCACAAGCACCCAAAAAACCTGAAGCACGGGCAAGGCCCGAACAGCAAAACCCCGTCACAAATCCCTCTTTAAACGCAACCGCTGAGATTAAAACCACACCCCATCTGAAAAAACCGCTAAATAGCAATACGCAGCCGAAAATGATGTTATTCTTAAGTGCTTTATAAAAAACAGACTGTGCGTTTATGTGATTTTCAAAATATTCGGAGAAATACTCTGCTATCGGAGCAAACTCCACCGCTTCGAGATATGCACAGTAAAACGCACCGCATATTACCGCCATAACAAAAATCCAGAACACTATGTATCCTTGCCTGATGCTGTCACGCATATTTTTCACCCCAAACAGTAAAATAAAGTTATCCTTAAAAAAATTAATATTCAAAACCGTATATTTTTATGCCTTAAATGAGTACAATAAAAATGTTTTTATTGACATACAGGAAAAATTATGGTATAATGAATACAGAAAAAATACTTTAGGGAGGAATGAATCATGTCTGTAACAACACTTACAAAAACGAACTTTAACGACATCATACACCAATCGGAAAAGCCGGTACTCGTAGACTTCTGGGCAACCTGGTGCGGACCGTGTAAGGCACTTGCGCCAATAGTCGAAGAACTATCCGAAGACCATCCGGAGATTATTTTCGGAAAAGTAAACGTAGATGAAGAACCGGAAATTGCATCGGAGTTTCGTATAATGAGCATACCAACGCTGATACTTTTCAAAAACGGTGAAAAAGTCGCAACATCTGTTGGCTATAAATCAAAACAAGAATTAGAAGAATTGTTCTGATTTTGATAAATTATAGTTTAGCGGTTTCTCGCTAAACTATAATTTAAAGAAGAATGAAAAGAAAACGAAGGTTACCATAAAACACAAACACAAAATATTTCAAAAAAATTTGCAAAAAAGTATTGACATTTAAAAAAATATATGGTATAATAATTAAGCATTAAAGATATCGCGGGGTAGAGCAGTTGGTAGCTCGTCGGGCTCATAACCCGAAGGTCGGAGGTTCAAGTCCTCCCTCCGCAACCAGAAAAAGCCACTGAGTGGCTTTTTTTTTTTCGCTGGAAGACGATTGTCAATTCAAATTCAGGGTTATGAGACCGACGAGCGGAGCTCGTTGGGGCTTGTGCGTTGCCGCTGCCGGTGGCAGATTAAGGCAACGTTCAAGCTCCGCAGCGGTCAAAACTGATAGAGACTGTCAAGTCACTATCAGATTTGGGCACCGCAAGGCGGCACGTAGTGATAACCCGAAGGTCGGAGGTCCAAGTCCTCCCTCCGCAACCAGAAAAAACCGTAGATTCTGATAGAATCTACGGTTTTTTCAACGAAATAAATCCTTTCAGGATTTGTGAAATACCCTTCGGGCGTGAAATATTGCTTCGCAATGTGAAATACGCCTTCGGCGTGTGGATTTATTTCATTTCACTGAAAGCGATAGCTTTCAATTTCACAATTTACGAAGTAAATTATTTCACATCAACGAAGTTGATATTTCACTAATAGACAAATTAACATTCAGATGTTATAATAATTTCAAGGAGTGATATTATATGGCTGAATCAAAATTGCGCAATTTATCTGTAGAATTTTCGGTTAAGATAATTAAATTATGTGAAAACATAAATGGACATTATTCTCTTACAAATCAGCTTGAGCGTAGTGGAACATCAATAGGTGCAAATATTCACGAAGCAAATTACGCTCATAGTAAAAATGACTTTATTTCCAAATTGCAGATTGCATTGAAAGAATGCTACGAAACTGAGTACTGGTTGGAACTGTTCGTTAAATCTGAACTGTTAGACAGAGATAAGGCAAATGAAATATACAATGAATGCGGAACAATTCGAAAAATGCTTATTTCCTCAATAAACACTGCCAAACAAAATTCCGAAAAAACAAAATAACTATTGCCGTCACGAAAGTGGATTTTTCGCAGGAAAACGACTGTCAATTCAAATTCAGGGTTATGAGACCGACGAGCGGAGCTCGTGGGGCTTGTGCGTTGCCGTTGCCGGGTATAAAAATAAATTATGCCAATGGCGATAGTGAATCGGAAGATGGTTCTGTTACATACGGAAGTTCAGCAGTAGTTACAACCCCAAAACAAGATTCACCAAATAGTACATCTGCGAAAGTAACATACATAGCAAACAAGAACACAAAGAAGTTCCATTATCCATATTGCAATAGTGTTGGACAAGTGAAAGAAGCAATATTACAGGGATACAAACCTTGTGGTAATTGCAATCTTTAAGCATCAACTTTCGATTTGTTGATATTTTGAACAGTTTTTCTTTCTTTGTTTTGAATAAAATGGAGAAAATTCGATTTTTGTTGAGAAAACTAGAAAAAAACTTGAAATTCTTGCAAGAGTATGGTATAATATTTAAATGAGTTATTGTATCTTGAAATCTTTATCTTTAAAACAGAAATGTTGGAGGAATTATTATGGGTGTTAGTTACAAGAAATTATGGGTTTTACTTGCTCATAAGGAAATGACAAAGGCAGATTTAAGAAAACAAGTTGATATATCGTCTGCTACTATGACTAAGATGAATAGAAATGAATTAGTAGCATTGTCTGTCCTTGTAAAAATTTGTGTATTACTTGAGTGCGATCTCGGTGATATTGTAGAAGTAGTTAAGGAATAAGATATGATTAAAAAATAAGCAAAGTCCGTTTTATTGTACATATAAAGTGAGATAATAAGACAGAGTATGAATTTAATAAGGCGTGGAAAATTATGATACCTGAAATATATAGTGCCGGATTGATTTCACAATCATTTTGGTTTATTGAATTTAAGAAAGTTATAAAACTTATTTCAGAAGGCAAATCTGAAGCAGAGATTAAAACTTTGTGTGTGGAAGAAAATCTTTTTGGCGCTGCAAAGGAATACAGAGCCAAAAGAATGTGCGGGTACATTTTAACCCGTGCAAAACAACTTGATGAAACAATGATTAAGTTGTTTTTGGAATCAGACTTGAACACACAAAAAATAATCAATTTTATCTCTGTATTAAAAAATGACAGATTGTTTTTTGAATTTATGTTTGAAGTATATAGAGAAAAAGTAATCCTCGGCGTTCCCGTTATGGAAGATACTGATTTGAAAGTATTCTTCTCCAACAAGGAATCACAACACGAAGAAATTAACGAATGGACAGATGCAACGAAAAAGAGATTGCGAATGGCATATATGACACATCTTATAGAAGCTAATCTTATTACTGTTGCAGATAAAGAAAAACAGATAACTCCACCGATTTTGGATATAGCTTTAGAGAGATACCTTGAAGCTTGTGGAGATACAACAATTATAAAAGCGATTACGGGGGTGAATTAAGTGGATACTCTTGCTGAAAGATTAGATAAAGCCGAAGAAATGATACAAAAGCCTTCCTTCAGAGAAAACAAGGGATTGGGTAACGAGGTCGGCTATTATGTATTTGATTATCCTGCTGAAGAAGAACTTTATGTTCGTGAGAGAATCGAATATATCAAAAAGAAAAACGAAAGCTCAAATGATGATTTCAAAGTAGTGGTATTCGACTTATATGACCTTATTATTGATATTCTAAATCAAAAAGGTTATTTGGAAAAATGCTTTGAATTTGAAAAAACAAAAGGTATGGACAGAGTTGTTAAATCAATCGGCAATATGCTGAGAATAACATCCTCTGATAGTTTGATAGTAAATCACATTAAAGAGAATACGCCTGAAAAGGCAGTTATCTTTATAACAGGCATTGGCAAGTGTTATCCTATCTTGCGTTCACATATTATACTTAACAATCTGCATCAAGTAATAGACAATGTTCCTGTTGTTCTTTTCTATCCCGGAAACTATGACGGTCAGGAATTGGTTCTCTTTGGAGAAATCAAAGATGACAACTATTACCGTGCTTTCAAATTAGTAGATTAAGGAGAATTGCGAAATGATTATTAAAGATATGTTTGCAAAACCGATAGATAGAGATATTAAAGGTGTTATCAAAGTAGGACAAGATGATAATGCCAATATCGGTCAGGAACTTGAAGAATATGTTGTAACAAGAGAATTGCAGAAACATTTTTCAGACTTTTTCTCAAGTTATAAAAAAGGCATTGCCGGAAATACAGACAAAATGGGTGTGTGGATTTCAGGCTTCTTTGGAAGCGGTAAATCTCATTTCTTAAAAATCTTATCATATCTTCTCGAAAACAAGAATGTTAATGGCAAAAATGCTATTGACTACTTTGTAGAAGATAATAAGATTAGTGATCCTATGGTTCTTGCCGACATGAAGTTAGCATCTACGATTCCAACTGATGTTGTTTTGTTCAACATCGACTCTAAAGGCGAAATGACCGGAAAACAATCAAAGGATGCAATCGTTTCTGTATTCCTTAAAGTGTTTAATGAAATGCTTGGTTTTTGTGGATCTAATCCGTTTCTTGCAGATTTGGAAAGAAAGCTTACTGAACAAAACAAGTATGATGAGTTCAAAGAAAAGTTTGAAGAAAGCTTTGGTTCTGAGTGGGTTGATGCAAGAAATGACTTCGATTTTATTCAGGATGATGTTATAGAAGTTCTTGCTGACATTGATTTTATGAGCGTTGACGCAGGTAGAAATTGGTGTGAAAAAGCTACCGAAACATACTCAATCAGTATTGAAAGATTTGCAGAACTTGTAAATAAATACATAGAGGGCAAAGGCAACAATCATCATGTTGTTTTCTTGGTTGACGAAATCGGTCAGTACATTGGTGATGATTCTAAGCTTATGCTCAATTTGCAGACAGTTACCGAAGATTTAGGAACTGCTTGTAAAGGCAAAGCCTGGATTATCGTAACAAGCCAACAAGATATTGACTCAATTACAAAGACTAAAGGTAATGACTTCTCGAAAATTCAGGGTAGATTTGATACAAGACTTTCTCTTTCTTCTGCCAATGTTGACGAAGTTATTAAAAAGAGAATTCTTGAAAAGAATGAAGCAGGCAAACAGACATTATCTCTGCTCTACGATGATAAAGCAACAGTAATCAAGAACCTTATTCTGTTTAATGACGGTGTTGAAAAGAAGCTCTACTCAAACGCAGAAAACTTTGCAGACATATATCCGTTTATTCCTTATCAGTTCAACCTTTTAGGTAGTGTTCTTACTTCTATCCGTACACACGGAGCTTCAGGCAAGCACCTTGCTGAAGGTGAGCGTTCAATGCTTGCTTTGTTTAAGGAATCAGCAGTTAAGGTTATGAATGATGAACCGGGAACTATTGTGCCCTTTAATATGTTCTATGATGCTCTTGAGCAGTTCTTAGACCATTCACATAAGGGTGTTATTTCTCGTGCATTAGATAATGATTATCTTAATCCAAATCGTGAGGATGAGTGCTTTGATGTTAATGTTCTTAAAACACTCTTTATGATTAAGTATGTTAAGGAAATCAAAGCCAATATAGAAAATATAACAAGTCTTATGGTATCGGATGTTAATGATGACCGTATGGCTCTTGCAGCCAAAGTTGAAGATGCCTTAAAGCGTCTTGTTCGTCAGACTTTGGTTCAGAAGAACGGTGACATATATGTGTTCCTTACAGACGAAGAACAGGAAATCCGTAGAGCTGTTGAAACACAGAATGTTGATCCCGGTGAAGTTATCGGTAAAGTATCCGAAATGATATTTGACGATATATATGACGAAAAGAAATATCGTTATCCTGCATTTAGCGGTAGATATGCTTTTGCTTTCAATCAGGTCGTTGACGATAAGCCTTATAAAGCAAATCAGAGTTATGACATAACTTTGAAAATACTCACTCCCGATAGTGATGAAAGATCTGACGAAACAATTCTCAGAATTATGTCAGGCCAGTCAAGCTGTGTATTGGTAGTGCTTCCTGATGACAGAGCCTTCCTTGATGAAATCCGTTCTGCTATGCAGATTGAGAAGTTTATTCGCTATGATGCAACAAACACAGTTGCTAAATATGAGCAGATCAAAGAATCTATCAAGGTTGAAATGCGTGAAAGAATGGCAGCCGCAAAGTTATTCCTTGCAGAAAGCCTTAAAAACGCAGAAGTATATGTAAACGGTGATAAGGCACAGACCAATTCAAAAGAGATAGTTTCTCGCATTAACGAAGCATTGGGTAAACTTGTATCTACTGTATATCATAAGCTCTCATATATTGATACTGCAATGAATGAAAGCGATGTCCGTGAATTGTTCAAGGGCGGTTCTAAACAGATTACTCTTGAGGGAACAGATTCAACTCCTAACCAGCTTGCGCTTAATGACGTAAATGACTATATCTCACTTAATACATCAAGACATATGAAAACTTCAATGAAGTCATTGTTAGAGCGTTTCTTGAAAGCGCCTTATGGTTTTATTGAGGCAGATGTTTGGTGGTTAGTTGCCAAACTTTTCAAAGACGGCGAAATCGGTATGTTTGTAAATAATGAAGCCGTTACACTTCTTTCAAAGAGTGAAGAAGAAATTATCAGATATATTACCCGTAAAGAGTTTAATGAAAAGTTATTAACCGAAAAGCGTGTAAAGGCTAATGAAAAGCAGAAAAAGGCTGTTCGAGAAGTAATGAAGGAACTTTTCAATGTTACTTCTTCAAGCGATGACGATGACGCTATTATGAAGAGCTTTATCGGTTATGCACAGAACTTAAAAAATGAACTTGAAAAACTTGAAATTCGCTATCAGACACAGCCTGCTTATCCGGGCAAGAACCTTGTAGCAAGCGGTAAGAAACTTATAATCGAAGTTCTTCAAATGAAGTATGCCAACGAGTTCTTCAGCGGTATTGACAGAAAGAAAGACGAATATCTTGACTTCGCAGAAGATTTTGAGCCGTTAAAGAAATTCTTTGCAGGTGAACAGAAAGAAATCTTTGATAAAGCACTTCATCATATGAAGATTTATGACGACAGTAAGACATTTATTGTAGATAGCGAGATTGAAGCAGTAGTTGCAGATATTAAAGCAATTTTGAAGAAATCTGCACCATTTAGTGAAATCTTCAAATTACCTGAACTGTTAAATAAATTCGGTAATCTTTATGTGGCACTTCTTACCGAAATGGAAAAACCTGTTGAAGCTGCTATTGAAGAAGCAAAAAACCGTGTGTTCGATGAACTGAACGGTAAACTTTGTCATGATAAACTTTCTGACAAATATGTGGTTCTTTTCAGAGAAATCAGAGATAAAGCAGAGCGTTGTAATAACGTTGCTACACTTCAAAATATCAAAATCGAAGCAGATGCTCTTAAAGTGCGTTGCTTAAATGAAATCAGTGCGGAAGAAGGAAGAATGATTGCTGAAACAACACCACCTGTTGAGCCCGGTGATGAGCATAACAAGGAAAATGAAGATACACCCG
>JAZTZP010000152.1:0-25020 GCA_045637525.1 Clostridia bacterium
AATCTCTATATGTACCAAGCTCATCAAACGCCCATGTTGCTTCGGGGTAGTTTTTGTCATAGTATAACTGCATTGCGGTGTTGTACTCGGGCAGCTTCATAAACCACGGTATTGATATAATAATTCCGATAATTGTACAAACCAATGCACCTAATCCGACTTTTTTCAGTATTTTATTACGCCTTTTTCTCTGCTCCAAAAGTATGACAGGAAGAGGAATAAGCTTTTTAATACCTCTTATTAAATCCTGTTCAAATCCATTTGCTTGCATATCATAAGCTGACAGATGAGCAAAATCGTCCGGCAAATCATTTTTATCCATATTGTAATAAAGAGGTATCAAAGTTTTATCGTTGTCTTTTCCTGCAAAAGACAAGAATCTTGACCACTCATTTTTTACCCATACCGATTCAATGTTTTCCCTTGAAGAGCAAACAGTTATCATTACTCTACTTGATGCAAGTGCTGAATATATATACGGCTCATACTCCATGCCGATTTTATCTTCAAGCGTAATTCGAGAGAAAAACACCTTATAACCTTCAGCAGTTAATTTATTATATAAATCTTGTGCAGCTATACTGTCTTTGGTACGTGCACCATTTGGTGCAGTTTCTTTATATGAGATAAATATATCAAAAGGCTTTTCTTTCTGAGATACTTTCAATATTCCTTTTTGAATATCATCTATTAACCGGGCATTTTGCATATATAGAGCTTTTTGCTTTTCATCTGCATATTTAATTGCATTTCGATAGTTTTCATCACGGAAAATAAGAGTATCAAGCGTTCTGTTGCAGGTTGGAATATATTTTCCGCTTGCAGGATCTTTTACATATGTAACACCATAACGGCACATTAAAACATTCCAATAAGCATCAGCATCTTCTCTATTATCAAACAAAATCTGATTATACAAATTTTCTGCCATATCAAATTCATTATGCATTAAATATGAGCTTGCACGGTTATATATCTCCTGTATTTTGGGTTCAATAAAAGCAGGCATGGTCTGTTCTACTCCGCAATATTCACATATTGCAGTCTTTTCACCTTGTTTTACATCCAAACTGCCTCCGCAGATTTTACATTTGAGTATCATTTAGTTTACTCCTTTATTAACATATTTTTATATAGTGCTCCATCAGCACCTGAGCAAGACACATCTTTGAAAATTCTTATTAATACAAGCTGATCCATGTACAAGGACGAACACCCATGTTTCTTACTACACTTTCACCGATGGTATTTACTTCGCTATTTTCTCCGTAAACAAACATCATACCTGCATCAGTTTTTGTTCTCAGCCACCAGTCTGACCATGTGTTAAGATCTAAATTTTTTGAATATTCATTATACTGTTCTTGTGTTAGAAGGAATATTTCATCATTTACTCCATCATCTGTTCTTAACATCCTGTTCTTTTGTTCGGTCGAAAATTCTTTTAAAAAGTCATTATTCAGCCATGTTCTGATTGAAGAAATTTCATATGCTACATTTTTTAATTCATTATTGAATGCCAGCATCTCAATAGGATTCAAAGCAATCAGGAGCATTCTGCGTTCCTCTGTTTTTAATATTTTCCAAGGTATCGGCTTACCTTCATACATGCCGAAATATACTTCTCCGCCCAGTGCAAACTTATTATAGATCTGTTCAATTCTATCTTTTGAATCTTTATAATCACCAAGTTCATAATAAATTTTTAACGCTTCTACATATTTTTGAGAGTTATAATGATTTTCTGCCTGTACATACTTCTCATCATATATTTTTTCTTTTATTTCTTCAACTTTCAATTTGCTGTCTTTATAAACACCCAAATCTTCAAATGCAGTAAGGGCTTCTTCGTACCTTTCTGCCTGATATAAAGCAACTGCCGAATTATATCTGCTACTTGGAATAGTTATAAATGTCAGTATCAGAATAAAAATTGAAGCAACACTTAATATCGCAAATGCCATTGCCAAGATACCTATGCCTGAATTATCTTTCTCAGGTTTTGACTCTGGAACACCTTTCAGCAATCTGCATTTTTTATTCCTCTCAGCCAATAACTTCTGCATTTCATCACAAATAGCCGTTGAAATGCTTATATTATCAATATTCTCTTTTAAAATATTGAATTTGTTTACAATCTTATTCTCAATTGTTGTCAATTGAGAATGGCTCATTGGGTCACTAAATCTAATCGTATCTTTTAAATCTTTTATCTGTGCTGATAAATTACTATCCTCAACCACAAGCAATTCAAGCTCTGCCTGCAAATTCTTTATGTAAAAAACTTTTTCAGCAATTTTTTCGTCTATATCTTTTATTTCCCTTTCTGCTATATTTGCAAGAATAAGAACAATTACAGTAAAAGCAGCCAAAGCAGAATTTATGATTATTCCTATAAAATAAGGAAAATCAGCATTAGTCATCTGCCTTATTGACAATGCAGTTTGTACAACAAAGTAAATCACAGCAACGGTTAAAGACGGCATACCAAGAAAAGTTTCATTAAGGTTCGGTTTATTAAATGTTATTACGGCAGTAACAACTAAAATCAAATTTGCAAATACTGCAAAGCTGTATCCCATCCAGTAAAGAATACTATGTTTTACCGGCAGAACAAAAGCTACGATATTTAAAAGAATCAATGCTATTAACGCAATTACAATACTCCAAGCTTTATTTTTTGTAAATCCCATATTATTTTACCTCCGAATTATATACTTTCAATAAGTTTTTTCTTTTGCTCATCAAATTCTTCATCTGTCAAAGCACCCATCTCTTTCATTAACATAAGTTTTTCTAATTTTTGTTTGAATACAGTCATACCATCTTGTCCCGAAACCGGTGTCTCAGTTTTATTAATCGCTTCTCCGGTCATTTCGCCAACCACTCCTGCAACACCGCCCATCATTCCCAGTCCGATACCCAAGCTTGAAAAATTACCCACACCTTCATTATCAGCCACCTTCTCAGCTACATCAAAGCCTCTTTCCTGTGCATATGTGTAACCTTCAATCTTTCGTTTTTCAGCAATACCTTCTGCCTCAATTATTCTGCGCTTTTTCTCTGTTTCTTCATCAATTACACTAACTTGTTGTTTTAATCTTGCTTCGGCAACATCAGAATACTGACGAATATGTAAATCCTTGAACTTTTCATATGCAGCCTCACCATCCGGTTTAGCAATATTTGAAACAAAGAAATTCTCAAGTTTTATTCCGTATTCTTTAAAATCAGGAATAAGCAATTTATGCAAATCTGCAGAAATCATATCCATATGAGAATCAGCTTCAAAAATCGAGAATTCTGCTTCCTGCATAGTTTTTCCTATATATGGCTTAATCTTCGACATTAATAACGCTCTGAATTTCCGAACAAGACTCTCCTGTTTGAGAATGCGCTCCGTTCCCACAATATAGACAAGCAATTTACGTGAATCCTCAACAGATAAAATCATTTCTCCGGATAGTCCTATCTGCAAAGGAAAGTGATATGTAGGCTCCATATATTGAACCTGACTATCAGTCCCCCACTTAATGGCCATTTGATGCGTTTTATTTATAAAATAAACCTCACAATGAAATGGCGTTTTGCCTTCAGTAGGGATATTGATAACCTTACTGATGAGAGGAATATTCTGAGTTTTTAAAGTATATCTTCCTGCCCCAAACAAGTCAAGTGCCTGACCATTTGCAAAGAAAACCGCTTCTTGAGTTTCATGCACTATAAGCTGTGAAGATGTATTAAAATCTTCACGAAAATGTTTCCAGACAAATGTGGAATTATCCCCCTCATATTTTATTACTTTCGTTAATTCAAACATAACACTTCCTCCATTATTTTTCAATTTCAATATGTTCTACCGCAAATTCAATACACATTTGTATAACTTCATTTTTATTTCGTTTCGTCAAATCACAAATATCATCAATTCTTTTTATTAAATCAATAGGTAGTCTGGCAGATACAACAGAACTCTCTCCAACATACTTTTTCGTTGAGATAACTAATTTTTTATCAGCCATTTTTAATCACCTCTATAAATTCTAAAATATAAGTACTAACATTATACTACATTCGTTTACAAAAGTCAACACTTTTCTAAAAATTTCACATATTTGTTATAAGAAAGTTTTATCAGATAAATATTTATCTGTATTTATTTTTCTGTATATCATTCAAATTATGTTGTTGCACAAATACTATACTCAGTTCGACATTTACTAATTTTCACTTTAAAATGTAAATAGATTTACCACAATTTGAGATAAATATATCAAATTACACTAAAGCCGAAAAAATTAAATACAATAATAATGTATAAATCCTTTTAAAAGTAAAATAAATATTTATATATACCGCAATTTCATGATAACCTATCAAAACGCACAAAACAATACGGTAATTTTTGGGTAAATATAGCCTTTACTTACAAAAAAAAGTGTGCTATAATATTAGTATAATGGTCATTATAGGTAAAATTACTTATATGTATATTTTCTTGAATTTCAGCCCGGAAAATTCCGCACTGAAATTCATGTCGCGTTAGCGGCGGAACGGAGGATTATAACAACTATGCCTATATATAATAAGGCTCTCTCAGAGCCGTGGACTGATATGTGCGACCACGCAGGCATTAGTGAGTTTCAGATGTATTTATTCAATACAGGCGAAAATTTTCAGTCATATAAAATGCTTGGTGCGCATAAAATAGAAAGTGGAGGCAAAACCGGCGTAAGGTTTGCTGTATGGGCACCGAATGCACATTTGGTAAGCCTTGCCGGAGATTTTAATGCCTGGAACGGCGACGGATATGAACTTATAAAAATCTCATCCACCGGTATATGGTACGGAGTTTTTGAAAACATTCCCGATGGGGCTTTGTATAAATACTCCATAGAAGGAGCCGATGGTGAGAAATATATGCGTGCCGATCCGTTTGCATTTGAAGCAGAACTGCGACCCGGAACTGCATCAAGGCTTATTTCTGTGTCGGAATATAAGTGGAGTGACGCTGCGTGGCTGAAAAAAAGAGCTTCAGCAAAATCGCACTCATCATATCCGATGAATATATACGAAGTACACGCCGGAAGCTGGAAAACCCATCCGGACGGCAGTCTGTACTCGTATAAAGAGCTGGCTGACGAGCTTATTCCATATGTAGTTTCAATGCATTACACTCATATAGAGCTCATGCCGATAACCGAATATCCCTTTGATGGTTCGTGGGGGTATCAGGTTACAGGATTTTTCGCCCCAACATCACGATACGGCACGCCGGACGAGCTTAAATATTTTGTCAATAAATGTCACAAAAACGGCATATCACTGATAATGGACTGGGTTCCGGCACATTTCCCGCGTGATGCTCACGGTCTGCGCCTCTTTGACGGCTCTCCGCTATATGAATATGCGGATACACGACTCGGCGAGCATAAAGACTGGGGAACAATGGTTTTCGATTACAGCAAAAGCGAGGTCGTTTCTTTTCTCATGTCGTCAGCATTTTTCTGGGCAGATGAGTTCCATTTCGACGGAATAAGAGTAGATGCAGTTTCAAGCATGCTCTATCGTGACTATTCAAGAAACGATGGCGAATGGGTTGCGAATATATACGGCGGAAACGAAAACCTTGAAGCTATCGAATTTCTGAGAAAGCTTAATGTAAAGCTTACACAAGAGCATCGGGGATTTATTATGGTTGCCGAAGAATCAACAGCCTGGCCTTATGTAACAAAGCCTGTTTCGGAGGGCGGACTGGGCTTTTCGTATAAATGGAATATGGGCTGGATGAACGATTCACTTCGCTATATCGCAATGGACCCGTTTTTCAGAAAGGATAATCATTCGCTTGTAACATTTATTATGATGTATGCATTCTCCGAAAACTATATCCTGCCACTGTCGCATGACGAGGTAGTGCACGGAAAAGCATCGCTTATAAATAAAATGTTCGGCGACTATGACGATAAATTCAGCCTGTTTAAAACATTTTTAGGATATTATATGTCACTGCCCGGTAAAAAGCTTATGTTTATGGGCGGAGAAATAGCTCAGTTTATCGAATGGCGTTATGATGAAGGACTGGAGTGGCAGCTTCTTGATTTTGAAAAGCATAAAAAATTCCATACCTTTGTCAAAGAACTGAACAGATTTTACCTTGAAAACAAGTCATTATGGCAGACAGACAACGGTTGGGACGGCTTTAAATGGATAAACGCATCAGACAACGAAACCTCGGTTCTGTCATATATGCGAATGGGAAAAGCACGTTCAGATTACACGATAGTAGTCGCAAACTTTACTCCCGTAACGCGTGAAACCTATCGGATAGGCGTTCCGTCAGCAGGAGAATACGAGGTTATACTCTGCTCCGGCGATAAAAAATACGGCGGAGACGGAAAAAACAAAAAAACCTACAAAGCATTTCATGAATCGTATTCGGATTTCCCTTATACGATAATGGTAAAAGCCTCGGCCAACACCATTTTATATATTCGTAAGAAAAAAAGAAAGAAATAAATTTATTTAGGAGAGATGGTTATGAAAAAAGATTGTGTTGCAATGATACTTGCCGGCGGACAGGGAAGCCGTTTGGGCGCTTTAACAAAGCGAGTTGCCAAGCCGGCAGTACCGTACGGCGGAAAATACAGAATAATAGATTTTCCGCTGTCTAACTGTGTTCATTCGGGAATTGATACGGTAGGCGTTCTTACTCAGTATCAGCCGCTTGAACTCAATACCTATATAGGCAACGGAAATCCGTGGGACTTAAACAGAAGCCGTGGCGGAGTATATGTTCTTCCGCCTTATCAGAGTGCCGAAGCCGGGGAATGGTATAAAGGAACAGCAAATGCGATTTATCAGAACTTAAGCTTTTTAGAGGGCTTCAATCCGGAAAACGTGCTTATACTTTCCGGCGACCACATTTATAAAATGCAGTACGCAAAAATGCTTAAGATCCATAAAAAGTCAGATGCAGCCGTAACAATTGCCGTTATGCCCGTTCCGTGGGAGGAGGCAAGCCGTTTCGGAATAATGAATGTTGATGAAAACGGACTTATAACGGAATTTGTAGAAAAACCGGCAGAGCCTAAGAGTAATCTTGCTTCTATGGGTATATACATTTTCAAATACGACATACTCAAAAAATATCTTACAGAAGATGAACACGACCCTGCATCTTCAAACGATTTCGGAAAGAATATTATCCCGAATATGCTTGCAAACGGCGAAAAGATGGTAAGCTGGAGATTTGAAGATTACTGGAAAGACGTAGGAACGATTCAAAGCCTCTGGGAGGCTAACATGGACCTTGTCGACGTGCCGTCAAAATTCGACATGAACGACAGAAAATGGCCTATATATTCAAGAAACCCTGCGCTTCCGCCTCAATATATAGGCAAAAACGCAACGGTTATAAACAGTACGGTAACAGAGGGCTGTATAATAGACGGTCATGTAGAACACAGTGTCATATTTAATGAAGTTGAGATTGATGAAGGCTCAAGAGTTTATGATTCTGTAATAATGCCCGGCGCAAAAATAGGCAAAAACGTTATTATAAAGAAAGCAATAATCGGACCGGGCGCAAAAATAGGCGACGGTGCAAAGCTCGGAACTGAAACCATAGCCGACAATAAATATGCATCAAATTACTGCACAAACGATTTAATACTTATCGAAAGCGACGCAACAGTCCAGGAAAACGAAGTAATCGGATGCGGTTCTATGGTTACAGCGAAATAGGAGGTTAACGGAAATGATAGATACAATGGCAATTATTCTCACAAGTGATGAAACAATACCGCCGCTTACGGACATACGTGCAATTTCAGCACTCCCGATAGCAGGCAGATACAGACTGATAGACTTTATTCTGTCAAATTTATCAAATGCCGGCATTTCAAATGTCGGAGTTGCAACAGCTTCTAACTACACCTCCCTTATGGACCATATAAAATCGGGTAAACCATGGGATCTCGACCGTAAAAATCAAGGTCTTAATATATTGCCGCCAAACATGAAAAGAGTTCAGCACGGACTATTACGAGGCGATATAGATATGCTTGCCGGCATATATGATTTTATAAGAAGAAGTCATCAGACATATGTAATACTCTCTCTCGGTACAAACCTGTATAATATAGATTTCACCGAGGTTATAAACGCTCATGTAGAAACTCAGGCAGATCTGACCGTACTGTATAAGGATATGTCAGGAGCTCAGGAAAGTGAGCTTTCAAGATTTACACTTATAGAAATGGACGCTGATAAGCGTGTTACGGATATAGAAATAAAGCCGTATTATCCAAAAACCGCAACAGCCGGCATGGACGTTTATGTAATGGAACGTGAGCTTCTTTTAAGTGTGCTTGATGAATGCAGTGCAAGAGGCGACCACGACTTTATAAAGGATGCAATAGTAAAGAAGCTGTCAGGACTGAGAGTTTTCGGATATGAATACACAGGTTATACCGATAAGATAGACTCTTTAAAGTCTTATTACAGAAATAATATGCGTTTCTTAAAATCTGAAATGAGAAAAGAATTCTTTAATAAGAAAAACCCTGTTTATACAAAAACCAAAGACCAGTACCCGACACAATACGGCTTGGATGCAGTTGTTGAAAACAGCCTTGTTGCAGATGGTTGCGTAATAGAAGGAACGGTTATAAACTCCGTACTCTCAAGAGGCGTAAAGGTTGCAAAAGGTGCGGTTGTAAAAAATTCTGTCATAATGCAGGATTCAGTTATAAAAGAAAACGCGTACTTAGACAGTATTGTTTTTGATAAAGAAGTAACAATAACCGAAGGAAGAAAGCTGATAGGCCAGGAAAACTACCCCCTCGCAATCGCTAAAGGAAATGTAATCTGATTATTAAAGGGAACAGCTTTTAGCTGTTCCCTTTTTCCCGGCAACTGCAACCCCACCCAGTCGCCGGTTTCGAAAAAATGCTAAATTATAGTTTATCTGCGTGTTTGCAGTAGGATTTTGGTACGCTTTGCAAGCCTCCCTTGCCTAAAGGGAGGGGGACCGCTTGCGGTGGAGGGATTGTTCCTTAAATATGTTAATTTTCTTAGAAAACAATCCCTCAGTCGCTTTCAGCGACAGCTCCCTGGAGGTGAATTGACTTTCGTCAAGAGAAGCCACCCTGGGGTGTTACACAAAGGAGCCTATTTGCAAAGCGTACCGAACGCAGACTGAAACACGCAGATAAACTATAATTTGTAATTTTGTTCATAAAAATTAATTCATTCAAAAACCGTGAAAAAATATTATATTCCATTGCATTTTTTGACATTTTATGATAACCCAAAAAATCTCCTGTACTTTTAATTCTTAACAACTGCACATCTCACCACATGAGTTTTTCAGAGGTAGATTCATGATTTATCATCACCTTTTATCTCAATTCCTTTAACCGATGCAAAAATCGGTGTTTCTCCTCTTGATATATTCCCGCATAAAATCCCGCCATTGCCTTCTCCGCCGAACACCGACTCTAATCCCGCCGACAGCTGCATATCACGAAATACTACATTTTTCACATTACTTCCGTTAAAATACACTGCACTGTATCCGTCCGACTTCGTTTTGTTCCAGTCGATATAAATGTGTTCATCCGAGGGCAGCGGCCTGCAGTCCTTATCATAACGCACATTTGAAAATCTTACGTTTTCCATCTGTCCTTCGCCGAAATATGCCGCCATATATCCGTTTCCGAACAAGCGTATATTATCAAAATCAGAATCGAGAAGCGTGTTATTTATAAAGATTGCGAAGCGTGAATGAGTCATAACATTGCTCACCGATATTCCGTATGTATCGCCATGCTTTGCCTTTTCCTTGCTGTACCAGTAAGATTCACCGATTAAAATTGCCGCCTCGGTACGATAACCTGCTTCTCCGACCGTAATATGCTTTCTCGGAAGAAGATTTCCCTCATCATCGGTTTTTATAATCAGATCCGGATTTTGTGCAACGCCTGCATCGTCTCTTGACCACGGTGACGTTTCTATAACGTTATCTATCCGCACATTATATATCTTAAACCCATCATGATTTAAAAGCCTTATCAGCGCACATCCGCCCACGCCGTAAACTAAAATATTGCGTATTGTAATATTGTAAATATCGCCATCGCGGAGATTTTCTCCAACCTTCTGATAAATTGCGTCATCGGTTGCAAGCAAAGCTATGGTATTATCTCCGGTACAGCCGGTAATATTTTCTATAATAACATCATGACAGCCCTTCAATAAGTCAACTCCGTCCTGATTGGGTACATTTCCGGAGCTTGACAAGCGGATATTTGAAACCCGGCTGTAAGTCGTGGTATAAAGGCACACGCCCCAATAACGCTGATCCTTTATACAAAAATTATCAAGCACAAGATTTTCCACATTCTGAAAGAAAAGCATACAATTTTCGGAAACATTATGCTCAGTCTTCTTCATAACCTTTCTTGTTATGCCGTTATCCTCATAAAGCTCATTATGAATACCGCCGTCAAGAACAGCTTTTCCTATTCCCCGGATAGTTATATTTTTCTGCTGACCGCTCTTTACAAGCGAAGCAGGCGTACGTGCATTCTTGTTGGAAAACATATTACAAATCGCCCCGTCCGCCAGGCGCAGATGACAATTCTGAAGAATAAGTATACTTTCACTGTGTAAATAAATGCACCGGTCTATGTCCCATACATCCTTCCCGGTACGCTCATTAAATTTCGGCACAACAACAGCCTCACCTGTCTCTTTAGCCTTATCAAGAGCTGCCTGTATCATTAGGCTATCACTCTCAAATCCTGTAAATTCATTTACATTAATATACATTATTTTATCCTCCGGTAACCTTTCGGTTTATCCATGTTCTTTAATTATTTAAGCTTTATAACCGCTGCCATATTTCCTCTTTTTCCGCTTGTATATCGGTGACTGAACAGTGTCTCATGCTCGCAATATGTGCATATTCCGGACTGAGTTATATTTTCCTTCGGAATACCCATTTGTATCATCTGCATCTCATTTGCAAGCTGCATATTCACATGATATTTATCTCCGTGTTTTTCTAAAACCTCATCTGAAAACGCCTCAGCAAAAGAAAACGCAACATCATCGCTGACCTCGTAATGGCATACACCTATCGACGGGCCTATTGCCGTGAGTATATTTTCAGGCTTCGAGTTGTATTCATTTACCATTTTATCTATTGCCCTTGATGTGATTTTCCCGACAGTACCTCGCCAGCCGGAATGCACGGCACAAATAACACGCTCCTTTTTATCAAGAAAAAGCACCGGCACACAATCCGCAAAAAACACAGTCAGTGCAACGCCGCAAACGTTTGTTATAAGCCCGTCGGCGCTTTCCCATTTATTTTCAGAAAGTATTCCGTTTCCCCGGTCTTTTCCGGTAACATTTTGTATAACAGCCTCATGCACCTGATTTGAAAGAACTAGCGAATCAATATCAGTCCCCATCTCATTTGCAATTATACGAAAATTTTCCATAACGTTTTCATGAGTATCATCCGAATGAAACCTGAGATTCATACTCTTGTAAATCCCCTCGCTCACACCGCCGTCCTTTGTTGTAAAACAATGGTTTACAAGCCCTGTCCGGTCAAATTCCTCAACCGTATAGTATAAAAGACTTCCGTTTTTCACAAGCTTAAACATATACACTAACCGTCACTTTCTGAAATAATCATAAACATTTCTTGCCGTCCGTTTGTCTACGGCCTTTTCGATTTCCGAAAGCGGAGCTTCCGAAATATTTTTCACCGACTTAAAATAAGAAATAAGCTGTATTCTTTTCTTCTCGCCCACGCCCATAATATCGTCAAGCTCTGATTTCAATGCATTTTTACCATGAAGCTTCCTGAAATAATCTATGGCATAATTATGCACCTCATCCTGCACCTGTGTTATAAACTTAAACACCGTACCGGCAGGACTGAGCTCAATTTCCTCACCGTCCGGGGAAATAAGGCCTCTCGTCCTGTGATTATCGTCCTTCACCATGCCGAAAACAGGAATTTCCGTCTCCGTTGCCTCTAAAACCTCTTTTATGGCATTAACATGACCTTTACCGCCGTCCGCAAGTATCACATCAGGCAGCGGAAGAAACTTTGCATCGGAATACAGCAGTTCTCCCTTATCTATTGCCTCCTGCTCATCCCTTGCACGCAGAAGACGCCTGTAAACTATCTCTCTTGTAGACTCATAATCGTCAGTGCCCTCTGTAAACTTTATTTTAAAACGTCTGTATAAAGACTTCTTCGGTCTTCCGTCCGAAAAAACCACCATAGCCCCAACGCTGTCCGAGCCCGATATATTTGATATATCATAAGCCTCTATACGTTTCGGCGGCTTTTCCAGTCCCGTTGATTTTGCAAATTCTTCAATTACCCTGTTTTTACCGAATCGCTGTTCCTCTATGCGGAATTTGTCTCTTGCATTTTCCGCATTTTTATAAACCATTTCTATAAACTTAAGCTTTTCGCCGCGTTTCGGTGCCGTTATACTCACCTTTTTACCCTTTACACCACCGAGCCACTCTTCCGTTTCCTCTTTATCCTCTATTTCATACTGAACCACTATTTCATGAGGGATACTCTGGTTTTCGTCATAAAACTGATGAATAAATCCCTTTACAATCCCGCCGGGCTCTGAATCTATGCCCTGCGAAACTTTATAACACTCTCTGCCTATTGTTTTTCCCTTACGCACGAAAAACACAGAAAAAAAGGCAAGCTCATCCATAAAGCATACCGCAATATAATCTCTGTCGGCAGGCGAGTCGGCATCGGTTATTTTCTGTCCCGAGTCTATGCTCTCAACAGAGCGTATTTTGTCTCTTAAGTTCGCCGCCTTTTCAAACTCAAGCTCTGCCGACGCTTTTTTCATCTGCGCTGTCATTTCCTTTATGAGTGCCGTATGGTCGCCGTCTAAAAACCTGCATATTTCCTCAAAAACACTCCTGTACTGCTCCTTATCAACATTTCCCGTACAAGGCGCAAAGCAGTTTTTTATATGATAATTAAGGCATGGCCTGCCCTTGCCTATATCCTGCGGAAACTTACGTCTGCATTTTGGCGGCATAAAAATTTTCTGTACGATGTCAAGCGAATTTCTTATCGTGTTCATACCCATATACGGCCCGAAATATCTTGCCTTATCCTTTTCGGGCTTTCTCACAATCTGTATACGGGGATATTCCTCATTCATCGTTATTTTAATATAGGGATATGTTTTGTCATCCTTTAAAAGAATGTTGTAATGAGGGCGGTATTTTTTTATAAGATTGCATTCCAAAACAAGGGCTTCTGTTTCGGAGTCCGTTATTATATATTCAAAATACGAAACATTTTTAACCATCGCAAGCACTTTAGGCGTATGGTTTGCACTGTTTCTGAAATACTGCCGTACACGGTTTTTCAAAATCTTCGCCTTGCCTACATATATAACCTTTCCGGTATGATCATGCATTATATAAACACCGGGATTTTCGGGAAGATTTTCAAGCTCTGATTTTAAATCAAACATAAAACACTCACCCTCATTAACTGTGATTATTCCTTATATTCTATCTTTATGCCGTATTCTTCTTTCTTTTCGGTCATATACTTTTCTACTGCCTGACCCTGCATTGTCGCCTCAACATTACTCTCGGCATAGAACTTATCATAAAGCTCCTGTGTTTCATCAAGCGCAAGACGCTTTATAACATGATAGCCATATGAGCTTTCAACAAGATTATATGCGCCTATTTCTATATTCTTTGTTCCCTGATAAAATTCGTCTACCATCTGTCCCTCCGGGAAAACATATCCGTCAGGACTTGACTGTGAGCCCGGATCCTCGGAATATTCGCTGACCAATGCATCAAAATCCTCACCGCTCTCGGCACGCTTTAAAATATCCTCGGCAAGCTTTTTCTTTTCAGCCTTTGCCGCATCGTCAAGCCCCTCAGTCATTACAAGCACGTGCTTTGCTCTTAAATAATTATCCTTAAAATACTGCTCAGCCTCCGAAGCATAATCGGCATTTTTTGAAACCTCGTTTTCAATTGCCATATAATAACCGTAAGCTTCAGAATATTTATCAATAAAGCTTTCATCAAGACTGTTTTCCGTTAAAAACTTCTTGTATTCCTCGTCACCTCCGAAGCTGCTCTTCATCTGAAGCTTCATATCCTCAGCACCTTCAGGTGTAAGTCCTGCCTTTTTACCTACGGCACTTGAAATGTATATTGATTCAATCTGCATATTTGTAAAGTCTATTGCCTGTATTTCATCCGGATAATATGAAACCGCCTGATTATAGAAGAAATTATATGTTGCATCGTCTATCTCGATATCTCCTATTTTAGCTATCTTTTTACCTGAATTTTCTTTTTGTGTCTGAGCAACCTGCTCTGTTGGCTGAACAGCCTCATCCTCATTTTTCTTACAGCCCGTAAATCCTGCCATAAGTGCTGCACAAAGTGCAAGTAATATAATTTTTTTCATTTTCATTTGCTCCTTTCGTTGTTTAAAACCACGCTTAAAATTTCTTTTGCTTTTTTTATAATATTATTTTTATCCTTAAGACGCACCGTAATCGCCGGCTCGCCGTTAAGCAACGCTTTTACGCAGTTTGGGTATTTTTTGTCAAGCTCCGTCAGATACAACGGGTCAAAATACTTTTCCTTAAATCTGAACAAAAGCATATCGTTTCTTTTCAGAACTTCAAATACTCCGGCCTGCTTCGCCATAGCCTTTATCATACCTACCTCAATCACATTATAAGCCGCCCTCGGCATATCCCCGAATCTGTCTGTAAGCTCATCGGATATTTCAAGCATATCCTCCTCCGACTCAATCGCCGCAATTTTCTTGTATATGGATATTCTCGTTCCTGCATCTTTTATATACCGCTCCGGCAAAAATGCATTAACCGCAATATCTATTGTAACCTCAAACTCCTCTTTTGTCTCTATTCCCTGTACAGCGTCCACGCTTTCCTTTAAAAGCTTACAGTAAAGGTCATAGCCGATGGTGTCCATATGCCCGTGTTGCTCTGCGCCGATTATGTTTCCCGCGCCCCTTATTTCAAGGTCACGCATTGCCACCTTAAACCCGGAGCCGAACTCCGTAAACTCTTTTATAGCACGAAGTCTCTTCTCCGCCGTCTGCGACAAAACCTTTTCCGGCTCATATACAAAATACGCATACGCCGCACGGTTTGAACGACCGACTCTGCCACGCAGCTGATAAAGCTGAGCCAGCCCCATTTTGTCCGCACCGTCAATTATGATGGTGTTTGCGTTTGGAATATCAAGACCTGTTTCGATAATGGTCGTGCATACCAAAACATCGGTGTTTCCGCTTACCATGTCATACATTATATCCTCAAGCTCATTTTCGCTCATCCGTCCGTGACCTACGCTTATCTTCGCTTCGGGAATCATACTCTTTATCCATTCGGCACGTCTGTATATGCCTGAAACACGGTTATACAGATAAAACACCTGACCGCCCCGTGAAAGCTCGTTTCTTATTGCGCTCAGTATCACATGAGGATTATTCTCTAAAACGAACGTCTCAACAGGATATCTGTTTTCGGGCGGTTCGGTTAAAAGGCTCATGTCACGCACGGAAATCATAGACATATGAAGAGTCCTCGGTATCGGAGTTGCCGACATAGAAAGAACGTCAATGTTTGTCTTAAGCTGTTTCAGCTTTTCCTTATGCCCTACCCCAAACCGCTGTTCCTCGTCTATTATTAAAAGTCCGAGGTCTTTAAACTCAACATCCTTCCCAAGTAATCTGTGAGTTCCTATTACAATGTCAATCTCGCCCGTTTTAAGCTTTGATATAATTTTTTTCTGTTGCGCCTGCGTCCGAAATCTCGACAGCATTTCCACTTTTATCGGAAAATCCGACATTCGCTCGGAAAATGTATTAAAATGCTGCATTGCAAGTATGGTTGTCGGGCAAAGATACGCCACCTGCTTGCCGTCCATAGCCGCTTTAAACGCCGCCCTGAGTGCAACCTCAGTTTTACCGAAACCAACATCACCGCACAAAAGTCTGTCCATAGGTCTCGGTTTTTCCATATCAGCCTTTACTTCTTCAATACTCCTCAGCTGGTCCTCGGTCTCGTGATATATAAACTTATCCTCGAAATCTCTCTGCCATACGCTGTCCTCGGAAAAAGCAAAGCCCTTTGTGTTTTCCCTTTCCTTATAAAGAGCAACAAGCTGTTTTGCCATATCCTCCGTCGACTTCTTCGCACGGCTTTTCGCCCTCGACCAGTCCGCACCACCAAGCTTATTTACCTTTATTTCCCTGTCGGTGTTTCCGGAATATTTATAAAGCATATCAAGCTGTTCAACCGGAACATAAAGCACATCCGTGCCACGATATTTTATCATCAGATAGTCCCTTGAAGCACCGTCTACCGTCATAGTTTTTATTCCGTTATACACGCCTATTCCGTGTGCCTGATGAACCACATAATCACCGACATCTATATCTGTATACGACTTTATACGCTTTGTGTTTTCAACCTTTCGCCTTATGCGCCGTTCCCTGTTTTCAAAAATCTCTCTGTCACTTATCAGCACAAATCCGAGTTCAGGATATTCAAAACCCTTGTTTATACTGCCTCTTACAATGTTTACGGTGTTTTTTTCAAAGCTCTTATCGGGTGATAATACGCATCTTATCTCCTGCTCCGAAAGTACTCCGTAAATATTTTTTGCCTTCGCCTCGGAATGTGCAAGAATTACAACAGTAGACGCAGTCTTTTGCCATGCCCTTAAATCGTCAAGAAGATATTCAAGCTTTCCGTGAAATGAAACCGATGTTTTTGTATTTAATACAGCAGTATGCGATATATCAAAATCCGATTCCGACCTGGTTAAAACATCAATCAGAACAACATTCCCCGACTCCGACCTTCTCACAAAATCGTTGTAGCTGATAATAAAGCTTTGCTTTTCGGCACCGACAGCGCCTCTTAGCTTCATTTCCGCAATGCGTTCGCCCATTCCCCATTCAAAGGCAGTTCCACGCTCCGATATACGTCTTCTGTCCACAATTACCGTGGTTTTGTCACCGGTATAATCTATCAGCGACGGAATTTTTCCGTACACCGCATCAATATATTTATCAATTGAAGCAAAATATATTCCCTGACTGCATTTCTCAAGCTCAGACCTCACCTCGGCTTTAAAATCCTCATTATCCGAAGCCTCAACAGTCTTTTCAAGGTGTCTGCATAATTCAGCGCGCATCTCCTTACTGAGGATAACCTCACTGCAAGGTATGACAGTACACGACTTTGCCATTTCTATTGTTCTCTGAGTTTCAGCGTCAAATATTCTTACAGAATCAACCTCATCATCAAAAAACTCAATTCTCACAGGCTCATTCATCTGTGGTGAATAAACGTCAAGTATACCGCCTCTTAAAGAAAACTGTCCCGGCGCTTCCGTCATTTCTTCTCTTGTATAGCCCATTTCCACAAGCTTTTGAGACAGCTCTTCAATGTCAAAGCAGTCCCCTACCGATATTTCTGTTATATGCGAACAGAAAATCTCTTTCCCGGCAGTATATTTAAGAACTGCATCTATACTTGCAACAACAATTGTTTTTTTGTCACAAACCGCACGATACAAAGCACAAATACGCTTATGCTCCGTCTCTCTTGCTCTTGTGTCTATATTTACAAACACATACTCCTTGTTCGGAAAAAAGCAAGCCTTATCCGTATAAAAGGAAATATCCCTGTATAAATTCTGTGCTTCCATGTCGCTGTAACACACAACAAGCATACCGCGCCCCGTATCCTCATTTAACTGATGCAGGAGCTGACCGTAAGCCGAATCGGTAACACCGTTTATTTCCACACATGATTTCTTTTCCGAAAGGTTTTTTAATACATTTTTATATGGCGTATACTCTGTTAAAATATCAGAGAATAACATCTTTTCATATCCTTTCCTCAAACATTAAAATTAACGGAATTAAATTTATTCATTGCAGATTCCGTACCGTTTGTTACTATTTCATCGCAAACCTGTGCCGCACACTTTATAACCTTTTCAAAAAGCGGAATTTCCTCTTTTGTAAAGCGTCCGAGCACATAGTCCGCCAAGTCGTAATCCTTGTGTCCCGGAGCACCTACGCCAACTTTAATACGAGGGAACCCGTCGGAATTTAATTGATATATTATAGACTTAAGACCGTTATGACCGCCTGCCGAGCCCTTTGCACGTATCCTTATCCTGCCGGGCTCAAGAGACACATCATCGTTTATTATTATAACATTCTCAGGCGGAAGCTTGTAAAACTCACAAAAATCACGAATGCTTTCGCCGCTTAAATTCATATAAGTCTGCGGCTTTACAAGTATAACCTTTTCATTACCTATACGGGTTTCGCCATACAAAGCCTTAAATTTCAGCTTGTTCACACGAACACCTTTTTCATCTGCAATATAATCTATTATATGAAACCCTATATTATGCCTTGTCATCTCATACTGACTGCCCGGATTTCCCAGACCTGCTATTATATACATATTTTTAATTTACCTTTCCTTTGGTTTTTTCCAGCCCTCTTTATTTACTTGTCTTGCACGGGCAATCGCTAAGCCATTTTCCGGCACGTCATCTGTTATGGTTGAGCCTGCCGCCGTAAAAGCACCGTCTTTTACCGTTACCGGTGCAACAAGGTTTGTATTACAGCCGATAAATGCATCGTCGCCTATCTTTGTTCTGAACTTGTTTTTGCCGTCATAATTAACGGTAACCGTTCCGCAGCCGAAATTAACCCGCTTGCCGACATCAGAATCTCCCACATAGGTAAGATGCGAAATCTTTGTGCCGTCATCTATGCTTGAATTTTTAAGCTCTACAAAATCTCCGACCTTTACATTTTCCCCGACCTTACAATTAGGACGTATATACGCAAACGGCCCCACATGCGTATTATCACCGACATACGACTCTGTTATTACAGAGCTTAAAATATCCACATTATTCCCTATAACCGAACGCTCTATTATGCTGCCTGTGCCGATTACACAGCCTGTTCCGATTTTTGTTCCGCTCTTTAGCACTACATTCTGACAAACAACAGTATCAGCACCAATTTCAACATCAGCCTCTATCATAACAGTTTCAGGCATACTGATGGTTACGCCCGAGAGCATATGAGCAGTGTTTATTCGTGTTCTCATAATGTTTTCTGCCTGAGACAGCTGAACTCTGTCGTTTATACCTCGTATCTCGTCATTATCAGAAACTGTAAACGCACCGATTTTTCTGCCCTTTTCAAGAAGAATTTGAAGCGTATCTGTAAGATAATACTCACCCTGTGCATTATTCGGAGTAAGCAGTGATAGTGCCGACCTTAAGTCCGCACCCGAGAATACATACATTCCCGAATTAACCTCATTAATTCTCAGTTCTTCGTCAGAAGCATCCTTATGCTCAACTATTTTTTTCACATTTTGTTCCGTATCACGAACTATTCTTCCATAGCCTGTCGCATCAGGAAGAACTGCCGTTATAACAGTTGCACTGTTGCCTGAGCGGATATGATGCGAAACAGCGGCTTTTATTGTTTCCGATGTGATTAGCGGCGTATCGCCGTTTAATATAACGCATACTCCGTCCGGAATATGGGCTTCGGCCTGCATAACAGCGTGCCCCGTTCCTTTTTGCTCTGCCTGCAATACAAACCCGCATTTGCCCGAAAGCTTTTCCCGAACCATCTCAGCCTTATGTCCGATAACCGCTGTCACCTTATCCGCACCGGCACGAGCCGCCGCATCAATTACCCAGCCGCAAAGCGTCTTTCCGCATATGCTGTGTATCACCTTCGGCATCTCAGACTTCATTCTCGTTCCCATCCCGGCCGCTAAAATTATCGCCGTAAAATTATTCATGTTCATTAATTCCTTTCAATTTTATATTTTAAACAGGCAATTGCAAGCCCATTTTGCAACTACTTATTATATTTTAAATTATAATATCTCAATCGCATAATCCTTATCCTTGCCTATTTGTTCAGACAATTCTTTCAGGGACCTGAATTTTATATCTGAACGAAGCTTTTTTATAAACTCCACTCTTATGTGCTTTTCGTATATGTCGCCGTCAAAATCAATTATATGACTTTCTATCGTAATCTCATCAGCGTCAAATGTAGGGTTATTGCCTATATTTATAACGCTTTTATACTTCTTTTCATCAACATAAGTATACCCTGCATAAACACCGGCAGACGGCACCGCCATTTCGCTGTTATACCGAAGATTTGCAGTCGGAAAACCAAGCATTCTGCCGTTTTGCTTACCGCTTTCCACATACCCGTCAAGACTGTAATTTCTGCCGAGCATACTGTTTGCCTTTTCCATATCTCCTGCCGCTATCAGGTTTCTTATCACGGTACTTGATACCGTTTCGCCGTCTCTTTTTTGCTCTTCTATTATATGCGTGTCAAATTCCTCAAATTCACAAAGAATATCTGTTGTTCCCGTTGCCCCCCTGCCAAACCGATAATTAAATCCGGCAAAAACCGCAACAGCTTTCAAACGGTCTTTTAAAAATCTGCAAAACTCCAAAGGTGAGAGATTCATAAACTCATCATTAAAATCCTGTATATATATATAATCACACTCTTTTAACAGCTCGTTACGCATATCCGGCTCAATAAGCATCTTGGAATAGCCCTTGCCCGTACTCGCACCGAGTTTTCTGTTAAAGCACATAACGCCAAACGGCAGTCCCTGAGCCTTTGCATATTCCATACCCCTGCGTATCAGCTCCATATGTGCCGAATGCAAGCCGTCAAATTCTCCTAATGCAACAACAGTCTTATTATATAAAACCGTATCTCCTGTATGATATAATTTCATAGCTTAACCATTCCTTTAACACCAAAACGATTTTACAACACGAAGCCGTCCGTCCGTGCATCGTGCAATGCATAAAAACTCTCCGTTTTCATCATAAACCCGATAGCAACGGTCCTCTTCAGTTCCCGGACAGGAAACAAACACGCCGTTTGTTATACGCTTTGACTGTTTTTCGCTAAGCGTAACCGCCTCATACAAATCAAAAATCCTGTCGACCGGGATTATTGCCTCCTCTGCCCTGCCGCTGTCGGCAAGTGCCGCAAGCTCATAAAGCGTAATGCATTCATCCAGCCCAAACCCAGCACTCTCGGTTCTTATAAGAGTATTCATATATGCACCAACGTTGAGCTTTAAGCCTATATCCTCACAAAGTGTCCTGATATATGTGCCTTTAGAACATTTCACATCTATTGTAACAGACTGCCTGTCCGTGTCTGTTTCCAATATGCCTATATCATATATGGTAACAGCTCTCGGCTCACGCTCAATGCTTTTCCCCTCACGTGCAAGCTCATAAAGCTTTTTACCGTCTTTTTTTATCGCAGAATACATAGGCGGTATCTGCTGTATTTCGCCCTTAAAGGATAACACCGCCCCGCTTATTTCTTCCGCTGTACACTCTGAACGGCACTCCGTCAAAACCTCGCCCTCTGCGTCTAATGTGTCCGTAGTCATTCCGAGTATAAGCTCCGCCGTATAACGTTTATCCGTCACGGTAAGCATATCCGATGCCTTGGTTGCATTGCCCACACATACCGGCAAAACGCCCTCCGCCATAGGGTCAAGCGTGCCAGTATGTCCTACACGGCGTGTTTTTAAAATCCGTCTTACCTTTCCCACAACGTCATGGGATGTAAGCCCCGCCGGCTTGTTTATAAGTATTATTCCATTCACGGATATTCTCCTTTTTTACATGCAAAAGGCCTGCTGTTTTTTTCGGCAGGTCTGTTGCATTTTTATATATTATTCTGCTGAGCCGGAAGACGATTGCTGTTTTTGCGGCAATGCAGTCTTGCTCGGCGTACTTTCCTTCTTTGTACCAGAATCCGACTTCTGTGAAGTTTGTGTCGAACTCTTTTTCGGTGTCTGAGTTGTTGTTGGTGTCTTCTCTCTTACAGGAGTGCTTGTCTTCGCCGCCGTATCAGTCTTTGTCGTACTGTCGGATTTTGAGGTCGAAGCTGTGTTCTTTTCGCTGTCCGAAGAACCGGTGTTCTTTGTACTGCTCTGAGAAGACGACGATGTACTGCTTGTACTCTTATTACCCGAGCTTCCCGAATTACCCGAGCTTCCCGAAGAATTACTCTTGTTTGAAGACGATGTTCCCGAAGACTGTGCTTTCGGTGTAGACTGAGGCGCCGTTCCCGGCTTGTCTATGCTTATACCCGATGCATCATAGCCGAAATTATTCTGTATTATTTCTCTTGTCGCATCAAGATCACAAATCCAGTAAGATGCTTCATACTCTCCGCCGCTTGTATTTCCCGGCAAACTGTAAGTATGAATACCGGCGCTTGTAAAGTCGTTTAAGTATCTTGAATAGGTTAAAACGTCTTTCGTTGTAAGATTTGTCTTGATACCGTTGCTTATTTCCTTGAATATCGCCGGCAGCTTAAGTATTAATGAAGCGTTCAGCTTCTGATCCACAAGCGCAGTTAAAAATCTTTGTTGCATCTGTATTCGGCCTATGTCGCCGTTTGCATATTGAGGTCTTGACTTTGTCTTTTCGTTGTAGTTTCCTTTTCTGAATCTTAGAAGATGAACTATTTGTTCGCCATCAAGCTCCTGCTCCCCGGCAGGTATGTTTATATGAAGACTCTGCACCGGGTCATCGTATACAAGTCCTTTTCCGTTACCCTCAATATCGGGAACTTCAAATACAACCGGCCCTAACTTATCCATACACGCCGCAATTGCCTCAAACGAAAATTCCACATAATAGTTTATAGGCACAGCTGTAAGCCTTGTAACCGCTTCAATCGTTCCCTGTGCCCCGGCTATCTTGCCGGTACCCCCCGTAATGGCATGAGCAGCATTTATCTTCTGATAACGTGAGCCTACATACATTCTTGTATCACGTGGAATTGACAGCATATGCGCCTGTTTTGTTTCCGTATCGTATGATGCAAGCATTATTGCGTCCGTACGAAGTCCCGCTGCGTCTACTCCCATAAGCAAAATATTTATCTTTCCGCCGGAAAGCGGTGCCGTTACAACCTCTTCCCGTGTGTTATCTGTTGTCGGGCCGATATTTAAGCCCATACATCCAAGCACTCCGGCAAGTATGAGTGCAAGCGTTACTCCCAGCACAGTAAAATATCTTCGTGTATTAAATTTAGCTCTGCCTCTGTTATTTTTATTTTTTCTTTTTTTCGCCACTTTCTCTATTCTCCCCAAGTATATTTTTAATTTTCAAATAATCATATAAGTAAAACATCACTACCTTAATATTCTACTCATTATATTTATAATTATATCATTACTGATAAAGGGTTGTCAAGTTTTTTTTGAAATGAAAACAATTATTTACATATAATTAACCTTTCTGATACAATTTTTATGTAGTTTTGATAAAAGAAAAAAATTTTTAAAACAAATTCAAAAAAACTCTTGACAATTTCAAAAATTTATGGTATCATATTTTAGTAACTGTAAAAAGTTATGCGCCGGTAGCTCAGTTGGATAGAGTGTTTGGCTACGAACCAAAAGGTCGGCGGT
The DNA here is from genome assembly GCA_045637525.1 of Clostridia bacterium. Lineage (GTDB taxonomy): Bacteria > Bacillota > Clostridia > UBA1381 > UBA1381 > JAZTZP01. The sequence continues at coordinate 23,634 of JAZTZP010000152.1, forward strand.
TCGAATCCCTTCCGGCGTACCAAACAAAAAAGACACCTTCAAGGTGTCATTTTTGTTTGGTGGAATGAAGCGTTCCCTTACGGGAACATTAAGCAGCCTTCGGCTATGAAGACGCTTACGCTAATGAAGTGTGCTGCGGCATATTGCGGAACGCTTCGCTTCATACGAGCGTGAGCTCGTGCTTCGTGCAAGGGGTAAGCCTTGTGCCTGATATTTGAGAAGTAAATACTTCATTTAAAAACCATAATATTTATGATATATAAATTTAAACGGTGTAGCTGTGATGAAAATTTACTCGAAAGCAGATATAATTGCTCAATTAGAGAAAATGAGTGCCCCAAAAGACAGCATAGTAATTATGCATTCTTCGCTTCGCGCTATCGGAAATGTGGAAGGTGGCGCAGAAGGTTTGCTCCAAATTTTAATAGAATATTTTACCGAAAACGGTGGTTTGTTCTGTGTACCCACACACACTTGGCATAATCTTGAAAAAGAGGTTACTTTGGATATGGCAAGTGATGATAACTGTATAGGCGCATTTTCAACCGTGGCACTGAGAAGTAAACTCGGTATCCGTTCAGAAAATCCAACTCATTCTATAGCGGTTTTTGGCAACAGAGATAAAGCAAAAGATTTCATAAATGACGAAACTTTTATTAAAACGCCAACTGCACCTGAAAGTTGTTACGCCAAAATTTTTGATAGAAAAGGATACGTTCTGCTAGTGGGTGTAGCCCAAAATAAAAACACCTGTCTTCACGCGGTTGATGAAATTTTAGGCACTGAAAACCGAATGGCAAAAGAACCGTTGCATACGTCTGTCCTCAGGGAAAACGGAGAAGTTGTAAAGCGCGATATAACCCTATATCATGCGGATTTTACATGTGATATTTCGTTGCGTTTTACTAAATTTGATACAGCTTTCCGTTATCATAAATGTATTACAGACGGTTTTATCGGCAACGCTCCCACTCAACTGTGCGATGCTGAAAAAATGAAAAAAACTATTGAGTTGATTTATAAAAACGCTAATGGAAACGACCCCCTTTCTGACGAATTTCCAATTCCGCAAAAATGGTATTGTTAATGCAAAACATAAGCCATGGACTTCGCATTGATTACATCTACGGCTCACACCGTGATTTTGGACTCAAACGACCGAAATGACGATACATCTTGTTTGGTTTATCATTTTATGCTATAATTAAACCAAGGTGGTGGTATTGTGCATAAGGTAGATAAGAAAAAACTTTTTTGTTTAATTTCTCTGTTCCTTATTTTGTTAATATTATTTCATCTGATATTCACCGCAATTAGTATTGTAAACTACGGTAGAATAGATGAAAAAGCATCTTCCGATGTTGCTATTATTTTAGGTGCCGGCACA
>JAZTZP010000153.1:0-59909 GCA_045637525.1 Clostridia bacterium
AAAAAATGCTTTGCATTTTTTCTTCCATAACGTTTGCGAAGCAAACATATCGCGCCGACAGGCATATCGCGTGCGTTAGCACATATCGAAAATTCCGTTAGGAATTTATATCGCGTTTAGCGACTTATTTAAGTCGCTAAACTATAATTTAATGAAAGGAGTTGGTAGCTATTGAAGATTAAGACAAGATTAACAGGAATTATGTTGATAATAGCTATGTTGGTATCGTTTGTATGTGTTCCGGCTTTTTCGGCGGCTTACAAGGATCCTTATGAGATTTTGTGGGCAAACTCGATTGACGGAGCTACCAAAACCGGCTACAATGTAGGCGGAGCATTTTTGGGAAGCATGACAAACGGTGAAGGATATTACTTTGATGATGTAGATTTCGGAATGACGCCACCGACGTATTTTGAAGTGGGAATAGGTGTTCCTGATGAGTATGCCGGTTCGGTTTTTCAGCTGGTTATTGACGATATGGACGGCGATGTTATCGGTGAATTTGATGCAGTAAGCAGCGGCGGTTTTGATATATCACTCGTACGCAGATTTCCGATAATAAAGAAAGTTGTAGGTACACACCGTCTGTATATTAAAAAAGCATCCGGAAGTCCGACAAATATTTTTACATTACAATTCTTTGCACCGCTTACAGATCAGGATGTGTATGAAGAATACAGTGAAACAACGGTATTTACGGATATAGCGGATAATAAGTATAAGGACGAAATAAACACATTGGCGGCTTTTGGAGTGGTTAAGGTTGATGAGGATAATCCATTTTATTATCCGGATTTATACATTACACGTATCGAGTTTGCAAAGATGCTTTACAGGCTTTTAAATGTCGACTGGTATGATGAGACAAAACCTCGTTTTTCTGATGTAACAGATGATCCTGATGCAGTAACAGCAGTTAATTATCTTGCAGACAGAGGAATAGTAAGAGAAAAGGGAACATTTAATCCGAACGGATTTGTAACGTTTAATGCCGCACTTGAAATGGTATGCCGTGCGCTCGGATATGAGACAGTGGCGGAAAAGTACGGAACAAGTAATGCATATTACAGAGTAGCGATTGAGAATGGGCTGACAGAAGGATTCTCTTCATCAGGTGGAAAGCTTCGTAACAGCGAAGCTGCAAAGCTTATCTATAATGCGGCGATATCTGAGTATTTTTCTTACGGAACAGCTGATGATGAAGGTAACTTTGAATACGACAACCGTGAGCTTATGATAACAAAAACCAAAGGATATAAAATGGCTGAGGGTATGGTGAATGAAACCAATAATACGTCCTTAGCATTTCCTGACGGCAACATTGATTTTAAGTATGTAAGAATTGGCGATAAGGTATTTAATACCGGAAAAACAAACGCAAAAGCGCTTTTAGGTTATGAATGTGAGTATTTTTATACCGAGGCAAACGGCGGAGAGGAGCTTGTTTATATAAGACCTCTGTCGAATGTCACCGTAACAAAAATAGACAGCACCGAATTTGATATAGAGGAAATAACTACATCGGCTATAAAATACAGCGATGAGAAAAAGACAAAAACCATTAAACTTGAGGCTGATACAATTATTTTGTATAACGGAATGGCGATAGACAGTCCGCTGGGTGAGCTTATAGATGCATTACCGCTGAGAGGAAGTATTCGCTATATAGAAAATCCTCATTATCCGGCTGTAGTATTTATAGATGAATATACGGATTGTCTGGTTGAAGCGTTTGACAGTGAAGAACAGCTTGTCGTTGATAAAATCACAGGCGAGGATATTATATATGATACGGAGGATGACTTCGTTTACTGTGTGAAAAACGGAGAGTCCGTAAGAATAAAGGATATGAAAGTCGATGATATTGCTATGGTTTACATAAGCAAAAACAAAACAGGCGGCAAAATTATCCGTTTCGTAGTCGGCGGCGGAAGATATGAAGGAAATATTTCTGCAATTGATGAAGAATATATTACAATAGACTCTAAAAAGTATAAAAGGTCGGGCATGTTGCCGTCGAATGTTTCGGCAGGTTCGGATGCTGAATTTTATGTAAATGCTGTCAATGAAATCATATATTTAAAAGGAATTGCACAGGTGGAAAACGTAGGATTATATATCGGAAGCTATCTTGATACCGATAACGATGAAGAGTTGTATATCAAGATTTTCACATCCGATAACAAGCAGCTTACATTCCCGTGCAGTGAGAAGATTTTTGTAGACGGCGTAAGAGCAAAGAGCTATGAAGAAGGAAAGAAGCTTTTTGACAACTGCGGCACAGATATTGATAAAACGCCTATAAGATACAGTATGACAAAAAATGTGGTAAACATGGTTGATACGTTTAAGGGCGAGACCGAGAGTGTTATGAACACGCTCACAAGAAGACGTCAGGGAGCTGAATATCAGTACGAGAAATCAAACAGAGTACTGGTAAATAAATCATTAGGAGCAGTTGACGGAATACTTGCGGTTGACGGAAAATTCCTGTCGATATGGGGCGATGCGGAAGATATTTCAAATTACGTATTCTCCGGAGTAACGGGAAAAACAGAGAGCTTAAGAGGCGATTTGTATTCATACGATAAGGAAGGTAATTATATAGATCTTCTTGTAGTAAAGAACCGTGAGAATAATTATGATAATGCAGTAGTATTCCATAAAAAGACGGTATGCGTAGATGATGATAACGATATATGGTATGTGCTTGAGTGTTTCGGCTCATCCGGTGAAGTTGAGTATAAAATAAGCAAAGAGGATCTGGAATATGAGGGTCTGTGGCTTATAAATTACTTAGAATCGGGAGACTGGATAAGAATAGTACCGAGAGGCGATAACGAAATAGGCGGACTTCAGATGGTTTATGCAAATGACGGCAAGACATCACGTGTTTACTATAATGATGCAGGAGAAGAGCAGACCGCAGGATATCTTATAACGGGAACTACATATTCTGTGGGAAGTAATAATCAGGATCTTCGTCACATAGTAGGAACTGTAACGGATAAGTTTGACGATTATCTCGAAATTACTCATACCGATGGTACAAAAGAGTTTATTGCCGGGGCGAATGTCTCATGCGTAAAGGTTAAAGAAGACGAAGAGCCGCTCACGGGCGTTGCGGTATCAAGCGTTAAAAAGGGAGATGTTATCTGTGCGTATATTGTACACAGAAAGACATCGGAGATTGTTGTATTTGAGTAAAGCTTATTAGAAAGGATTAGTCAGATTATGAAGAAAAAATTAATTGCAGCGTTAATATGCTCTTTGCTTGCAGTGCCGGCGGCACAGGCGGCGGGAATAAATGTAACGCTTAAGTATAATAATGAAAATAATTCTATATCGGTAAGCGGCTCGGCAGATACTGTAAAGGATAATACAAGCTTTACACTTGTTGTTAACGGTCCGGACAGCGATGTTGTCTTTTCAGACCAGACAATCGGAACAGATGTTGTAAACGGAAAATCGGAGTTTAAATTCCGTGAAATGCCGTTTGGAGCCTCATTTGACGGCGGAGACTATAAGTTTACCGTGTCGGGATATAAGCTTGGCACTGCTCCGGCCGAAGTGTATTCGTATACTTCGGGTGAAGATCTTCTTACAGTACTTAAAAATCTTGAAGGCCTGACAACAGGCTTTAAGGAGTTTATCGAACAAAATGCCGTGGCACTCTCTGTTGATGCTGAGATTTCAAGAGCGCTGGGTATAAACGGTACAGCGATATTCTCCGAGCTTATGTCGGCGGTTGATTATGATTTGCCCGAAAAATGCGAGACGGAGGACGAGTATAACGAACTCCAGGAGTGTGCAAAAGAGTTCAGAAATGATTATGATGAATTTATTGCAATCGCTTCGTTTAACGATATAGCATCAGCTGAGAATATGATAGCATGGGTTAATAAGTATAAGGATAAGTATTCTCTTGCATCAGATGACGAAGGCACGGTAGATATAGATGAATCTGCAATTTTCTCCGGTTATGTAGAGAAAAACATGGGCAAGCCCCAAATATCGGCAGGTCTTATACAAACGCCTGTTAAGACACTTCAGGGAGCCATATCGAGACTTTATGAAAAAGCTCTTCTTTGTACGATAGAAACGGAGCATTACAGTGAAACAACCGTTATATTCCGGGATTTCTATGAGCTGTTCCCGTATAACAAAACAAATTTCGGAAAGCTTAGCGGAACTCAGCAGGTAACTGCTTACAGCACTTTTGCAGGTCATGCATACACTTCATATACAGAGGCTGTTAAGGAGTTTGACCGTATAGTTTCAAGTTTTATTAATTCAAGACCTCAGACCGGCGGAGGCGGCGGCGGTGGTGGAGGCGGCGGAGGAGGTTCCTCCATATCGTCTTCAGTATCATCAGGCAATGCCGGAGGTGTGGTTGTATCTGCAACTGAACCGACAACTACCGGGGTGTTTAACGACCTTCAATCAGTTGAATGGGCGAAAGAGGCAATTGAATATCTTTACGAAAAAGGCATATTATCCGGAAAAAGTGCAGGCGTATTCGCTCCGGATGATAGTGTTACAAGAGCTGAATTTATAAAGATGATTACCGAGGCACTCGGTCTTGAAAAAAATGCAGGCACAGAAAAGTTTGCAGATGTTTCTGATACCGCATGGTATGCAGAATACGTGTATGCGGCAAAGGCTGCAGGGATAGTTTCGGGGGATACCGAAAATAATTTTAATCCCGAAAGCAGAATTACAAGAGAAGATATAACTGTAATACTTTACCGTGCTTACGGAATAGAAAGCAGTTTAGCTGACGTTTCGTTTGACGATGCGGCTGATGTAAGTGAATATGCGGCAAAAGCAGTTGCATATTTTACAAAAGCCGGTATTATAAACGGAATGGGAGATAATAAGTTCATGCCGAAAGCAAACGCAACAAGAGCCCAGGCGGCGAAGCTCGTTTATGAAAGTATGATTAAATACAGTGAAGAATAAAATATAAAATAAGGCTGTGATTTGTAAGTTGTTTACATATTATCACAGCCTTTGTTATTTTTCCGGGAAATAAATTTCCCGAAAAATATTGACACAAACAAAATCTTATGTTATAATAACAATGCGACGTAATTAAATAATTTATTTCACGAATTAGGTGTGTTTCTTTTTACTTTTCGGTAAAAATGCATACTCTATTTTCGCATACCTGTTTTGTGAAATTTTAATTGCGTCGCAGCAATCAGAGATATGCATTTTTCGTGCGTAGCTTCGGTTGCGCACTTTTTAAGTTAAGGAGAAAAATGCAATGGAAAAGAAAAAAGAAGAATTAACAATTACGTCAGAAGACATGAAGTTATTACTGAAAATGACAGACGATATGTGTATTGCCTGTGGATTGGTATCAAAAGTTTATGCTGTATCCGTTGTACTGCGTGAAGCACTGGAATCAGAACGGGACATATCCGTAAGCTTGGGCAGGAAAGTACTTTCTGATGCGGCGGATGTAGTATGTGAATGCTGCCGGGATGCGGATAAAGCAGTATCAGAGGTATTCGAGTTAATTGATAGATTTCACAAAGATAAAAGTCAGATTTTTTATGCCTGAATTGATAAAAGAAATGTGATGAACGTTTATTCATAAAAATTTTTAAAATATTGCAAAATATGATTTACTATGCTATAATAGATACAGAATTTATTATAGCATAATTTTTTTATAACATTTCCCCATCTGCTGATTTATCAGCGGAATTACTGAATCTGCCGTAAACTTCATAGAAAAACGACATATTATTAAATCCTGCAAGATATGCGGCTTCGCTTGCTGAAAATTCACCGCTGTCGAGCATTTTTTTTACTTCTGAAACTCGTATAAGATTTCTGTATTCTATCGGCGATTTCCCGGTATATTCTTTGAAAAGCAGTCTGAAATTCGATTCACTCATATTGCATATATCGGCGTAATATGAGAGTTTTTTATTTTCAAAATATTTTTCTTTTATTTCAGTTATTGCCGGCATGATTTTTTTGTATTTTTTGGGAATTATCATATTTTCTGTCTCTATGATGTAGATGAGCTCATATATTTTTGAAGACAGGAACAAAGTATTATGCATATTGATTTTTGAAATCGAATTAAACAAAGAAATCATCTCAGGCGATTTCTTTATAGCCGGTACGGTAAGGTAAAGTGGTAATTGCTCTGTATCAATATCAAATATAATCAGTTTTACTATCGTATTGTTTTTTAAATATGTGGTTTTACAGGGAAGGTGCTTCGGTACAAAAAGGACACTTCTTTTACCTGCTTTCAAAGTTTTTTCGCTGTCTGTAAAATGACATTCAAGTTCCCCGTTTTCAACGTATATAAAAGAATATCTTTCCTTTCCGTTTTTGTATTCATAGGTAAAATTTTCATCTCTCAACACATTTATAAAGCCGATACTATTTATTTTAAATTCTGATTCTGCATTAAAATAAGTGTTTTTCATAATAACCTCCATAAAATAAGCGAATACCACACATTCTTAATGAATAGAATATTGACAAATTTTCTGCTTTTATTATATAATATAAGTAAAGATTTGTCAATACTTTTTATTCAAAAAAAGTATCAGATAAAGGAGAAAGGAGTTATTATAATGATGAAAAGAGTATATTCAATTCTTATTGCGATTGCCTTTATTATAACGGGTATATGCCCTGCTTTGGCAGTCGAGGAAGAAACTGCAAGAGCGCCGCGTATTTTAGTGCGTTCGATAGCGCAGGAGGTTAATATCGGTGACGTTGCACAGGGGCCGGGAGTGCTTGCTTTGATTGAAAAGTATATCCCGGAGGCAGAGGTAAAGGTATTATCGGCAGGTGCGAATTCAGAAATTATTGCCATGCTCGGTAAGCGTTTTCCGAATTATGAGATTATTCGCGGAAAGTTTGACGATACCGGTACAAAGATAACAGCGCCAAACCAGCAAAAGGTTATTGATGCCTGCGAATGGGCAGACTATTTTGTACAGGGTTCAGGCCCGGGAATATCTGCTGGCGATATTAAAGGTTTTCAGCGTATTTCAGGCGGAAAGCCTTACGGAATATTCGGCGTTACTTACAGCGGAAGTGCTTCGGCACAGGAAATGATTAACGGTGCGGACTTTGTATATTTCAGAGACAGCACTTCATACAGAAAAGCGCTTTCAGACGGCGTTTATGCACCCGTACTTCAGTTCGGTCCGGACTCCGCATTTGCTTTTGATATAAAAGACGATGAAAAAGCAGAAGCGTTTATGGAAGAAAAAGGTCTTGAAGAAGGCAAATTTATGTGTCTTATTCCGAGATACCGTCATACTCCTTACTGGGAGATAGGCCGTGCAAGCTACAATGAATCATCGGATAAGACAAATCAGGAATATAAAGAGAAGGACAACGGAGTTCTTCGTGAAACTGCTATTAAGATAGTAGACGAGACGGGAATGAAGGTTGTTGTTTGTCCTGAGGATGAAACACAGATAAAGCTCGGACAGGATGTTATTATAGATATGCTTCCCGAAGGCTACGAAGATAAGATTGTTTTGCATGATGAATTCTGGCTTCCGGATGAGGCGCTAAGCCTTTACACAAAGAGTGCCGGAGTATTCGGAAACGAAATGCATTCTCCGATTATAAGTCTCGGAAACGGCATTCCGGCAACTGTCGGACGTTGGTCATCTCAGACATCAAAGGGTCTTATGTGGGATGATATAGGTCTTTCAGACTGGCTCTTTGATATGGATAAAGATGATGAAAAGGCGAAGGTTGAGCCGACTGTTTTAGCCATTGCAAAGGACAATGCGGCGGCAAAAGCAAAGATGCAGCCGGCACTTGCAACAGTTAAAGCTTGCCAGGAGGATATGACAAAGACTCTTAAGTATTTCTTAACGGGCGAAGGCAAGATAGAAGATGACAATACATCAAAAATCGGAGCAGACAGTCCGGAGCTCGGAGAAAGAACGGGTACATTTATGTATTACGGTTCATGGAATACCAGCAGTTTAGGCAGTGCTACTGCAACTTTGAAATCTATTTATTCAAAGAAGGTAGGTGCTTATGCAAGCTGGAATCCGGATTTCCGCGAGGGCGGCGATGTGAAGATAGAAGTGTATAAGGTTGCACACTCATCATCGGGCGACCAGACGTATGAGATATTCCATAACGGTCAAACATCAACCAAAACCGTAAGCTTTAACGGTGCGGAAGATACATCGGGATGGGTAGACCTCGGAACTTATACATTCGCAGGTACGGAAAAAGAGTATGTAAAGCTTTCGGTAACAGATGCTAATTTATCTGCAAGAGTTGCCGAGATGCGTTTTGTGTTAAATCCGGGTACTGAAAATGAAAGAGCAGTTTTAGTAGAGCATAAGCCAAAGGTTATGTTTGAGGATACTTTTGATGATTCTAAAGGAAATGAAAGACTGGTAGGCTGGACACTTGATGATCACACTCCGATGCAGCTTGTGAAAAAGCCGGAGTATAATGAGGTAACAAAGCAGGATATAGTAGATGAAACAAATAATTGTCTCTATTATCCGCCGACTAAGGCTAATTCCGATCTTGACAGAAACTATCGTGATTTTGATCCGATGTCGGGTATCGTAACGATTGAACATGATTTCCGTATTGATGAAGTTCCGACAATACAGCTGAAGCTTCCTGAAATTAACGGACTTGTAGGAACAAATGAAAACACATTGCTTTCCGCTATAACGGTAGACGCTAATTCAAATATTAACATTGTTCACAGCGGTACATCAAGATTTACGTATGCAATTACTCTGAAAACATGGCATCATATCAAGACACAGATTAATACCGAAGCCAATACTTTCTCCGTATGGATTGACGGAGTGCACAAGGTTAAGGATAAGCAACTTTATCAGAAGTATGATGTAAGTCATGTAAACAGACTGACATTCTATCCTGTTAATCAAAAGCAATCTACGGGATTTTATATAGACAATGTGCTTGTTTACAGCGGTACACAGGGTCAGCGTACGTCGGTAACGTCTTCGGAATATACAGTTAAAGACGGTAATGATACGATTATCAACGTACCTTACGGAACAGATGCTGAAGCGTTTAAAGCTAATGTAACGGCAGTAGACAGCGGAAATATTTCCGGAGTGTATGTCGGTTCTACAAGTACTGTAAGAACAGGCGCTGTTCAAACGGGCGACAGGATAGTTGTAAAACCGCAGTCGGGATTTAACAATCCGAGAAAAACTACATATACAATTACAGTAGATGAACCGCTTGGCGGTCTTGTGGTTGATGAGGAAGATATTTCAATCACAAACGGTGGCGGTGTAGTGATGAATTCAGAACTTATGCCTTTAAACAAAGTATTTAAGGCAAACACAACATTTGCAAATTATACAGGCGAGACTCAGAAGATTAGTATTAGTATGGCATTATACAGTGCTGATGGCTTATTAAAGGCTGTTGAATATAATCCGGTAGATATTGATACTTCAGGTGCACCTGTTACAACTACGCTGACGCTCGATGCTCCACCGACTGCAGGAGAAAAGCTTAAGCTGTTTATCTGGGATGAGGACATGAAGCCTATCCTTGAAGAGGCAAGAGAGATTGTAACTGCAGAAGTAATTCCTTATGAAGAAGTACTTAAAATAGAAGCAGAGGCTTTTTATGATAAGCATGCATCGGTAGGAACACAGACAGGAAACGATATAACATGGACATCAGCCTTTGACAGTAACCGTTGGCTCATGTATAAGGTTAATTTTGGAATGGAGGGTTATTCAAGAATTTCAGCACATCTTGGTGCTCAGCTTAGCGGCAGAACGATTGAGGTTCGTCTCGGAACACCGACAGGTACTTTAATCGGAACTCTTGAAGTAACGGCAACGGGCGGTCATAAAGTATTTGAGACACAGTGCACGAGTATAGAATCTCAGGTAGGTGTTCAGGATGTATATCTTGTTGCAAAAGGCGGAACAGGCGTTGCAAACATAGACTGGATTCAGTTTGACAGTGAACCGGTACCGCCGGACCCGGTTCCTGAAATTATAAATAATGACAGCGATAAAATCACTTATTCAGGTATGACGGCAGTTTCTGCTTCAGGCTATGAAAATGGTGACTATCATGCCGGAACCGGTACATCTGCTTCTTATGAATTTACGTTTACCGGTACAGGTATTGATATTTTAGCACCTCTCTCACCTGACGGCGGAGAAGTAACGGTTACAATCGACGGTGTGGAGGCCGGAACTTATAACAGTTACAGCGAAGCTGAGGAGATAAACAGAACTGTATTTACAAAAACAAACCTTGCAAAGGGAACAGAACACACCGTTAAGGTAGAAAATACAGGCGGAAAGACTCTTGCTTTAGATGCGATTAAGGTATATACAATTCCTATAAAGGTTGCGTGCATAGGCGACAGTATTACAGCCGGAACAAATCTTTCAGCAACACAGAAATATCATTATTTCCTTGCACAGCTTTTAGGCGACGGATATGAGGTAAAAGGCTACGGCGTAAGCGGTGCTACTGCTCTTAAGGATCCTAAGGTAGGAAATTCATATTGGGATCATGCAAACTTTACAAAGAGCACTGAGTTTGTACCTGACGTTGTTATTATAATGCTTGGCACAAATGACACAAAGGGCACAAACGTTACAGGCGGTCTCTTTGAAGATTATTATATTGATAATTTAACAGAGCTTGTTAATCATTATAAGAATCAATCGCAAAAGCCGAGAATTTACTTGAATACAAGCCCGAGTGCGTTTACTACCAATGCAGATTACAACACATTGGTATCGGGAGAATTAAAAGCTAAGATTACAGAAGTTGCTGAGGCAACAGGCGTTAATCTTATAGATGTAAATGCTGCCACAGCATCAAGTGAGTATTTCCAGACAGACGGTATTCATCCGAATGTAACAGGTGCAGAGGCAATCGCACAGGCAATTTACAATAATTTACCGTTTTAAGCATTTAAATCGACGTGTTTTAAATTAAAGATTGGAGAGTGGAGTGTAGAGTTTTTCAGTTTTCGGAATAACTATGCACTCCGTTCTTTGCTTTTTACCTGAATTTTTTGGTTAAGAAGGGAGATGGAAAAATTGAAAAGAATTTGTTCAGTTCTTATGACAATTGCCTTTATTATAACAGGTATATGTCCTGCTCTGGCTATTGAGGAGCAAACCCAAAGAGCACCTCGTATTTTGGTGCGTTCGGTAGCGCAGGAGGTTAATATCGGCGATATTGCACAGGGACCGGGTTTGCTTACTTTAATTGAAAAGTATATCCCGGAGGCAGAGGTAAAGCTACTTTCGGCAGGTGCAACTGCTGAGGTGCAGGAAATGATTAAAAGACGTTTCCCGAATGTTGAAATCGTCCGCGGAAAGTTTGATTCGGAGGGTATTAAAATAACAGCGCCAAACGAACAAAAGGTTATTGATGCCTGTAAGTGGGCTGACTATTTTGTATGTGGTTCGGGCCCGGGGATTTCTGCCGGTGAAATTTTAGGCTTTCAGCGTATTTCCGGCGGCAAGCCTTACGGAATTTTCGGAGTTACATATACAAATAATCTTTTAACACAGGAAATAATGAACAATGCAGATTTTGTATATTTCCGTGATTCTCATTCTTTGATCAGTGCACTTTCGGACGGAGTAAACGCTCCGGTAATGCAGTTTGGTCCGGATTCTGCGTTTGCTTTTGATATAAAAAATGATGAAAAAGCTGCTGAATTTATGGCAAAACACGGTCTTGAGGAAGGCAGATATATGTGCCTTATACCAAGATACCGTCATACTCCTTACTGGGAGCTGGGACGTGCAAGCTACAACGAATCGTCAGACGCGTCAAATCAGAAATATAAAGAGCCTGATAACGGGGTTTTACGTGAGACAGCTAAAAAAATAGTAGATGAGACGGGAATGAAGGTAGTTGTTTGTCCGGAGGATGCAACACAGATGAAGCTCGGAAAGGACGTTATTATAGATCCGCTTCCTGAAAAATACAAGGATAAGATTGTTTTACATGAAGAGTTCTGGTTGCCGGATGAGGCACTTAGCCTTTATACAAAGAGTGCCGGAGTGTTCGGTAATGAAATGCATTCACCGATTATGAGTCTCGGAAACGGTATTCCTGCAACGGTGGGACGTTGGACAGCTCAGACGACAAAAGGCTTTATGTGGGAGGACATAGGACTTGGTGACTGGCTCTTTGATATGGATAAAGAAGAAGATAAAGCAAAGGTAGAGCCTGCGGTTTTGGCAATCGCAAAAGATCCTCAGGCTGCAAAACAAAAGATTCAGCCCGCACTTGAGTTTGTAAAGGCTTGTCAGGAGGATATGACAAAAACGCTTAAGTTTTTCTTAATGGGTGAAGGAAAGATTTATGATGAATACACTTCAAGAGTTGGCGCAGATGATCCGACTCTCGGTGAGAGAAAGGGTACATTTATGTACAGCGGTACATGGAATTCAAGCACACTCAGAAGTTCAACAGCAAGACTTAAGTCTTACTATACAAAGAGCCCGGGTGCAACAGCAAGCTGGAATCCGGAATTTCGTGAGGCGGGCGATGTAAAAATCCAGGTATACAAGGTGGCACATTCATCATCGGGTAATCAGACCTATGAGATATTCCATAACGGCACAACATCGACTGCGACCGTAAGCTTTAACGGTGCGGAAGCCACATCGGGATGGGTAGACCTTGGAACATACACCTTTGCAGGTACGGAAAATGAGTATGTAAAGCTGACGGTGCCTGACAGTACAACCTCGATAAGAGTTGCCGAAATGCGATTTGTATTAAATCCGGGTACAGAGAATGAAAAGGCAGTTTTAGTAGAGCATAAAGCGAAGATTATGGTGGACGATACGTTTGATAATGCGGCAGGAAACTCAAATCTTTTAGGCTGGAATATGCATGCCGCAACGCCTATGCAGCTCGTTAAAAAGCCTGTTTATAACAGTATAACAGATTTTGACGTTATAGATGAAACGGATAATTGTCTTTTGCATACAACACAAAAGAGAAATCATATGAATACCCGTGATTTTGAACCTATGTCGGGTATTGTGACGTTAGAATATGATTTTCGTTTTGAGGGTATTCCGACACCTCAGATAAAGCTTCCGGAAATTAACGGACTTGTGGGAACAAAGGAAAATACACTCCTTACTTCAATATCTGTTGATAATGCGTCTCAGATTAATATTCCCGTGGGAAATACCAGAAGATATTATCCGGTTAAGCCAAAGACCTGGTATCATGTAAAGGCACAGGTTGATACAGAGACTAACAAGCTTTCGGTATGGGTTGACGGTACTAATGTTGCGAATAATCTGGCACTTTATCAGAATTGTGACCCTGTTTATGTTAACCGCCTTTCGTATTATCCAACCGGTACGGATAATGTAAGCCCGTATTTTTATGTAGATAATATACTTTTATACAGCGGTAAGCAAAATCAGCTTGCAACCGTAAGCTCTTCAGAATATACGGTAAGAAACGGTAATGATACTATTTCGGGAGTGCCGTATTCAACTGATGTTGAAACGTTTAAAAATGAGTTAACATTATCTGAAGGTGCAAGCCTTAATGTATATGTCGGCACTACAAGTACAGCAAGAACAGGCGCTGTACAGACCGGTGACAGAGTAATTGTTAAGCCACAGGATGCTTTGAATAATACAAGAAAAACTACATATACCATTACCGTAGATCCTCCGAGTGATGATCTGGCAGTAAATGAAAGCGATATTACCATTACCAATGATGACGGAATAATAATGAATTCCGAGCTTATGGGTGTTAATAATAAGTTTAAGGCAAACACTACATTTACAAACAACAGCGGAGAAGATAAGGGTGTGCTTATTGCACTTGCTCTTTATGATACGTTTGGCAAGCTCCGGGCGGTTGCATCAAACAGTATGACAATTGATACGTCCGGCGCACCGGTTACAACACTTTTATCACTTGATGAGCCGCCGGCTGTCGGAGAAAAGCTTAAGCTGTTTATCTGGGATGAGAATATGGTGCCTGTTTTAGGTACGGTAAAGGTTCTTGAATGTGCAGAGCCGCTTCCGTATGAAGATCCTTTAAAATTTGAAGCAGAGGCATATGATTCACAGGTTGGCTCTGTTGGTACACAGACTGAAAACGGTGTAACATGGACATCAAGCTTTGACAGCAACCGCTGGCTTATGTATAAGGTCAATTTCGGTATGAAGGGCTACACACGAATTAAAGCAAGAATTGCTACTTCAGCCGTTGGCGGAAAGATTGAAATCCGTCTCGGAACTCCGACCGGTGACATAATAGGAACACTTGAGGTAACGCCAACCGGAGGTTACCGTATATTTGACGAACAGTATACGAGCATTGACTCACAGGTTGGAATGCAGGATGTGTATTTCGTGGCAAAAGGCGGAAGCGGAGTTGCAAACATAGACTGGATTCAGTTTGATAATGAGCCGGTACCGCCCGATCCGATACCTGAAATTATAAATAATGACAGCGATAAAATCACTTATTCCGCAATGACGGCAGTTTCTGCTTCAGGTTATGAAAACGGCGATTATCATGCAGGTACAGCGGCGACTTCTTCTTATGAATTTACGTTTACCGGTACGGGTATTGATATTTTAGCACCTCTTTCACCTGAGGGCGGAGAAGCAACCGTTACAATAGACGGTACAGTTGTCGGAACCTATAACAGTTACAGCGAAACAGAAAAGATAAACAGAACTGTATTTACAAAAACAAACCTTGCAAAAGGTGTGGAGCATACTGTAAAGGTTGAAAATACAGGTGGAAAGAAGCTTGTTTTAGATGCACTTAAGGTTTATACCATTCCTATAAAGGTTGCATGTGTTGGTGACAGTATTACAGCCGGAACAAACCTTACAGCAACACAGAAATATCCGTATCAGCTTGCACTTCTTTTAGGCGACGGATATGAGGTTAAGAATTTTGGTGTAAGCGGTGCTACTGCGATGAAATCACCTTACGTCGGCAATTCATACCGGGATCATTTATATTTTACAAACAGTGCTGAGTTCATGCCGGATGTTGTTATTATAATGCTCGGTACAAACGATGCAAAGGGAAGTAATGTAACATCAGGAAAGCTTGACAGCAATTATGTAAATGACTTAACAGAGATTGTTAATTATTACAAGAATCAACCGCAGAAGCCGAGAGTTTATATAAATACAAGTCCGAGTGCGTTTACGGGTAATGCAGATTATAATACTCTGGTATCGGGTGATCTGAAAGATAAGATTATACAGGTTGCCGAGAGTACGGGAAGTTCTTTGATTGATGTAAATGCCGCGACTTCAGATTCAGGCGATAAATTCTATGCTGACGGCATTCATCCGACTGTTGACGGTGCTGGCGTAATTGCGCAGGCTGTTTACAATAATTTACCATTTTAAATTTTGCAAACTCTAATAAAGAGGCTGTTAAACACCGTGTGCGACAGCCTCTTTGCAAAGATATAACGTTTTATATGCGGAGGCGTAAAATGAAAAAACTTTTATTTTTAATGATTATTATGGTTTCCTTAGTTTCGGGAACGGCTTATGCCGGGACGGTGTTTAACAATGCTGTGCTTGAGACGGGCTGTGAAAACGGAGATATTGTTGTAAGCGGTTCTTTTGAATATACGGGAGACGAACAGAAGTCTTACAGGGTTATACTTGCAACGTATTCCGATGACGGAAAGCTTATAAAGGTTGATACATCCGGTATGAAAACGATGGAGAGCGGAAAGAACTCGTTTTCTCTTACGGCAGATATTATAGATAATGTTCAGATAACAAAAGCTTTTGTATGGGCGGACGGTCTTGTGCCGGTATGCAAGGCGAAAGAAAAGACAATTCATTCTCTTAAGGTGCTTGCGATAGGAAACAGCTTCAGCGTTGACGCTTTAGAGTGGCTTTACGGCATAGCCGATAATTACGGAATTGATAATATTGTGCTTGGTAATGCATATAAGAGCGGCTGTAATCTCAGTCAGCATTATGATAATGCAGTTAATAACAGTAATGCATATATATATTATAAAAATAAAACAGGCAAATGGAGTCAGACAGGCGGTAAGAGTATAAGCTACTGCATAAAGGATGAGGACTGGAATCTTATTACCATTCAGCAGTCAAGCGGAAACAGCGGTATGCCGGACACATTTGACCCATACGTTGCCGGGCTTATTGAGTATATAAATGAGAATAAAACAAATCCGTATGCAAAAACAGCGTGGCACATGACATGGGCATATTCAAAGGACTCTGCAAAGGGTGATTACAAAAACTACAACAATGATCAGCTTACTATGTATAATGCAATAGTCCAAACGCTTAAGTCGAAGGTTTTAAATCATGAAGAAATTGCATTTTACATTCCTGCCGGCACTGCGATACAGAATGTAAGAACAAGCAGTATAGGTGACACATTAAACCGTGACGGGTATCATCTTGATAAAAATTTGGGAAGATATATTGCAGGACTTACATGGTTTCATCAGATTACAGGGTTGCCTGTTGATGATATTACATTCATACCAAATTCATCAGAGGCTGACCCGATACCGGAGAATTATTATCCGATTATAAAGGAATGCGTAAAGAATGCTGTTTTAAAACCTGATGCGGTAACGGAGTATAAAGCTCCCGAAGAGCCGGAAGAACCGACAGAGCCTGAGGAACCGACAGAACCGGAAGAGCCGACAGAGCCTGAGGAACCGGAAACTCCCGAACAAAATGATGAGGTGGACTTATCAAAATATACATTGCTTGAATGGGAGGCGGTGCCGCATAAGTTCTATAATTCCGTTCAGAGCAGTAAGCTTACAACCTCTACTACAAACGGCCCGTATTATGTTTCAAGTAAAAATCTGTTTACAAAGGATGATTTGCCTGTCGGTACACTGCTTGTAATAGATGAGGGATACCAATATCGCCCCGAGGGCTGGATAACGCCGGACACTAAAAACACAACGGCAACAAGACCACAAAACGTTACGGAGCATATAGTAACGGTAACCGAAGAATGGTGGGGAAGCTTTAATTACAGAGCATTTAATATAGCTGTTGAGGGAGCAAAGACAGATATAACAGGAAGAACTGACGAGGTAGCAAGTCATTTCAGAATTTACATACCAAAAGGATAACAAAAAATCAGCGACAAAGCCAAAACTGCTATGTCGCTGATTTTTTACCTTGCGATTAACCGGGGCGGTATCTGTAATACTTATACATATACAGAAATAAAAGCGGACAGGAAGTCTTTTTTCGGGAGTGTTTCGCAAACCAAGTATTAATGTGAGTATATGCAGAATTTGTGATAAATTTCACAAAAATATCTTTTATGATTGACAGTTGATGTTTTTTGTGATATACTAAATAAGGCAGATAAGTACAAAGGAGTGTATTGTCATGAAATATTTGCTTAAAGACGCTTATGTATTTAACGGAAGCGGTTTTGATAAAAAAGACATTGCTGTTTGTGACGGCAGGCTTACCGCACCTGACGGCGATATGGAAATAATGGAAAACTGCTGTGTTTTTCCGGGCTTTGTTGATGTTCATGTTCATTTAAGAGAGCCGGGGTTTTCATATAAGGAGACTATTTCAAGCGGTACGGCGGCTGCGGCAAGAGGCGGATATACCTCTGTATGCTCAATGCCTAACTTAAACCCTGTTCCGGACAGCTTGGAAAACCTTAAAATACAGCTCGATATAATAGAAAAAGACGCTAAAATAAGAGTGTATCCTTACGGCTCGATAACAAAGGGCGAGCAAGGCGAGGAGCTTTCTGATTTTGAAGATATGGCAGAGCTTGTGGCAGGCTTTTCAGATGACGGGAAAGGCGTTCAGGACCATGATATGATGGTAAATGCTATACAAAGAGCGAATAAGCTGGGTAAAATAATAGTGGCGCACTGCGAAGATAACTCACTCTTAAATGGCGGATATATTCATGATGGTGAATATGCAAAGGAGCACGGACACAAGGGGATATGCTCGGAAAGTGAATACATGCCGATAGCAAGAGACATTGACATTTTAAGCGAAAACGGCGGAGCATACCATGTTTGCCATATATCTGCAAAGGAAAGCGTTGCACTCATACGTCAGGCGAAAAAAGAGGGAATTGACATAACGTGTGAGACGGCACCTCATTATCTTGTGTTGTGCGATGAGGATTTAGAAGAGGACGGACGCTTTAAGATGAATCCGCCACTGCGTGAAAAGTATGACCGTGACGCTTTAATTTCCGGTATAAAAGACGGCACAATAGACATGATAGCAACCGACCATGCACCACATTCGGCAGAAGAAAAAAGCCGTGGCTTAGAAAAGAGCATGATGGGTATAACGGGAATAGAAACGGCGTTTCCGGTGCTTTATACAAAGCTTGTTAAGACCGGCATTATTACTTTAGAGAGGCTTACAGAGTTATTGAGCGTAAATCCGAGAAAGCGTTTTAATATCGGTAGCGACGAGGATTTTACAGTATTTAAGCTTGATGAGGAATATGAGATTAACCCGGCTGAATTTATAAGCATGGGAAAAAGCACGCCTTTTACCGGAATGAAGGTTTTCGGAAGATGTATTGTTACATCTGTCGGCGGAAAAGAAGTATATAACAAAGAAAGGAACTAATGAAAATGAAGCAGTTGAAGCTTAAGGTTTCGGAAAACATACAGCTTACGGCGGATATATATAAAATGATTTTATCCGGCGAAGTAAAAGATACTGTTCGCCCGGGACAATTTATAAACATACAGCTTGACGGTCTGTTTTTAAGACGTCCGATATCTGTATGTGATTATGATGATGAAACGATAACTATTATATATAAGGTAGTAGGAAAAGGTACGGAGTATATGTCGGGACTTTCTGCCGGCGCAGAGCTTGATGTTTTAACCGGATTAGGCAACGGATTTGACATGACGGTTTCAGGGGAGCGTCCTCTTGTAATCGGTGGCGGTGTTGGTGTTCCGCCTATGTATGCTCTTGCAAAAAGGCTTATAGCAGAGGGCAAAAAGCCTGTTGTTATAATGGGATTTAATACAGCGGCTGAGATTTTCTATAAAGAGGAATTTGAAGCGACAGGCGCCGAGGTTTATGTTTCAACCGTAAACGGAGAAGCCGGAACAAAGGGCTTTGTTACTGATGTTATAAAGGATTTAGAGGGTTATACATATTACTATACCTGCGGTCCTGAGCCTATGCTGAAGGCGGTTTACGATACGGCTGAGTCTTGCGGTCAGCTCAGCTTTGAGGAGCGTATGGGCTGCGGATTTGGTGCGTGCATGGGCTGCAGCTGTAAGACTAAATACGGAAATAAGAGAATATGCAAGGACGGCCCTGTGCTTGTCAGTGAGGAGGTAATCTGGTGAGTTTAAAAGTAAATCTTTCAGGATTGGAGCTGGATAATCCGATAATTCCGGCGAGCGGAACTTTTGGGTTTGGCTATGAGTTTGCGGAGCTTTATGACATAAATATGCTCGGTTCGTTCTCATTTAAGGGAACAACAAAAGAGCCAAGATTCGGAAACGACCTTCCGAGAATTGCGGAATGTACTTCCGGAATGATTAATTCAGTCGGACTTCAAAATCCCGGTATAGAAAAGGTTATATCGGAAGAGCTTCCGAAAATGAAAAAGGTATTTAACAAAAAGGTTGTTGCAAATATAAGCGGCTTTTCTATTGATGACTATGCATACTGCTGTGAGAAGATAGATAAAGAGGACTGCGTGGGAATTATTGAGGTGAATATCAGCTGTCCTAATGTACATAATGGCGGTATGAGCTTCGGCACAAACCCGGAGGATGCTCTTGCTGTTACAAGAGCGGTTAAGGCTGTTACGAAAAAGCCTGTTTACATGAAGCTAAGCCCAAACGTTACCGACATTACAAAGATTGCCGAGGCTTGTTGCAAAGGCGGAGCGGACGGCATAAGTCTGATAAATACGCTTATGGGAATGAGAATTGACTTAAAGACGAAAAAGCCTGTTATTGCAAATAAGGCAGGCGGATTTTCGGGACGTGCTATATTCCCGGTCGCTGTAAGAATGGTGTACAGCGTTTATGAAGCGGTTGACGTACCTATTATCGGAATGGGCGGAGTTTCAACGGCGGAAGATGTTATAGAAATGATGCTTGCAGGCGCCACTGCTGTTCAGGTAGGCGCGGAAAACCTTGTAAATCCGTTTGTATGCCCGGAGATTATAGAGAATCTTCCAAGGGTTATGGAAAAATATAAAATACAAAATTTAAGTGAAATTATCGGAGGTGCTCACTAATGGGAAAAGATGTTATAATTGCGTGTGATTTTAAGGACAGAGAGGAAACGTTTAATTTTATAAACAAGTTTGAAGACGGTCAGCTTTATCTTAAAATCGGTATGGAGCTGTTTTATTCAGAGGGTCCGGATATTGTTCGTGCAATAAAGGACAAGGGACACAGAATATTCCTTGATTTAAAGCTTTGCGATATTCCGAACACCGTAATGCAGGCTATGAAAGTTCTTTCAAAGCTTGATGTTGATATGACAAACCTTCATGCATTCGGAACAAATGCAATGATGGAAGCCGCTGTTGAAGGTCTTACACGTCCGGACGGAACACGTCCGTTGCTTATCGCTGTGACTATGCTTACATCAACAAGCGAGGCTCGTATGAGACGTGACCTTATGATAAACGATCCGCTTGAGAAGGTTGTAATGCACTATGCAAGCAACGCAAAGGAAGCCGGACTTGACGGTGTTGTATGTTCACCGCTTGAGGCTACAAAGGTACACAGTACTTGCGGAAGAGAGTTTTTAACGATAACACCGGGCATACGCTTCGAGGACGGAGACAAGGGCGACCAGGTGAGAGTAACAACACCGGCAAAGGCGCGTGCGTTAGGCTCAGATTATATAGTAGTAGGAAGACCAATAACAAAAGCAGAAGACCCTGTTTCAGCATACAAGCGCTGTATTGAGGATTTTGTTGGTTAAATTATGTAAATTCAATTTTTTAGAATTCATGATATTTTCAGCAAATTAATTATACAATGAAAGCAGAAATGACTCAACCATTTTAATGGATTTGAGTCATTTCTTTTTTTAGTACAGAGCTGTCTTAACGAAACAGCCCCATTTCCATAACTTATGTAACACATCAATTGTAATCCTACACCGTAACGTAATATTTTTTTTAAAAACTTGTTGACTTTTCAACAAGTTTATGGTATAATATGCTTGTTGAAACTTCAACAAATCTATTGGAGGTTAAGTCAATGGTTGAGCGTTTTGAAACTTTTACGGTTTTGTTGAATCGGATAAACCGAAACATTCGTAAAATTAAGAATCAGGAAATGGTGAACTACGATTTAAGGAGTCCGCATATTTCCTGCCTTTATTATCTGTATATATCTGAAGGGCTTACAGCAACAGAGCTTTGTGAACGTTGCGAAGAAGATAAAGCCACTATTTCAAGAAGTCTTGACTATCTTGAAAAAAACGGATATCTGATATGTAAATGTCAAAACAAAAAAAGGTACAATTCTCCTTTTGAGCTTACAGACATGGGGATGAGTGCCGGAAAGAGAATTGCAGATAAAATCGCATCTGTTCTTAACGAAATAAGTATGGGTATTTCTGATGAAGAAAGAGTTGCTTTTTATCGCAATCTGAAGATTATAAGCGAAAATATAGATAAAGTCGCAAAATCCTATGAAAATGAGAGGTAATTATGTTTTTTATTAAATCAGCATTTTGCCGTGTATTTCAGACGGCATTCCGTATTGCATTGCCAATTCTTCCGTACAGAGAACCTGAAATTGTCAATTCATGTGCAGAGCTTAGCAATGTATTTAAAAAAGAAAATATTAAATCTGTACTTATTGTTACAGATAAAGGCATAGTAAAAAATGGCCTGCTTTTGCCCCTTGAAGAGGCACTGAAAGAAAGTAATGTGAAGTATAAGGTATATGACCAAACTCAACCTAATCCTACAGTATACAATGTAGAAGATGCACTGTCGATTTACAAGGCTGATAATTGCAATTGTCTTATTGCGATTGGAGGCGGTTCTTCTATGGACTGTGCAAAAGCTGTCGGAGCAAGAGTTGCATATCAGAGAAAAAATGTGGGGCAAATGAAAGGGATACTTCGTGTACTTCGCAGATTGCCTGCGCTTATCGCTGTTCCGACTACTGCGGGAACAGGAAGTGAAGTAACTTTGGCATCCATCATAACAGACAGTGAAAAGCATCATAAATATGCACTCATGAGCTTTCCGCTTATTCCGCATTATGCGGTGCTTGATGCAAAACTTACATATTCATTACCGCCGCATCTGACCTCGACAACAGGAATGGATGCTCTTACCCATGCCGTTGAAGCATATATAGGTCGTTCAACAACAAAAGAAACAAGAAGTCTTGCACTTGAAGCTGTGAAGCTTGTTTTTGAAAATGTTAAGGCAGCATATAACGATGGTGAAAATCATACTGCAAGAGAAAATATGCTTCATGCCGCTTACAAGGCCGGTATAGCATTTTCAAAATCGTATGTTGGATATATTCACGCTGTTGCCCATTCTCTTGGGGGGCAGTACGGAACTCCTCACGGACTTGCTAACGCAGTAATTATGCCTTATGTGCTTGAGGCTTACGGAGAAAGCATATATAAAAAGCTTCACAAGCTTGGCATGGCTGCAGGCGTTTGCAGTGCAAATGATTCGTATAAAACAGGTGCTGAGAAATTTATTGATGCTATAAAGCTGCTTAATAAAGATATGGGTATTCCCGATAAACTCAGCGGAATCAGGAAAGAAGATATTCCTTTGATGGCAAAGCACGCAGAAAAAGAAGCAAATCCGCTTTACCCCGTACCGAAGCTTATGACACAGAAAGAGCTTGAAAAATTTTATTACAAAGTCGCAGATTGGAGTGAATAATTATGACAAGTGAACAAATCGCCTCGATGCTTGAAAAACAAAGAAAATATTATAAAAGCGGTGTGACAATTCCCGTAAAATTCCGTATCGAACAGTTGAAAAAATTATACAGAGCCGTAAAGAAATACGAAAACGAAGTGAATGAAGCATTAAAATCAGACCTTGGTAAAAGTCATTTTGAGGGTTTTATGTGTGAAAGCGGTCTTGTGCTGTCGGAAATTTCATATATGATTCGTCATACAAAAAGATTCGCAAAAAGAAAGACAGTATACACTCCGATTACAAACTTTGCCTCACACAGCTTTAAGCAGCCCGTTCCTTACGGCAACACGCTTATTATGAGTCCTTGGAATTATCCTTTTCTTTTAACTATTGATCCGCTTGCAGATGCTATTGCGGCAGGAAATACAGCGATTGTCAAACCGAGTGCATACTCTTGTGCAACAAGTAAGATTATTGAGAAAATCATAACAGAGTGTTTTGCTCCCGAATATATTGCGGTTGTAACGGGTGGCAGAGCTGAAAACACAGCACTTTTAGAGCAGAAATTTGACTTTGTGTTCTTCACGGGAAGTCAGGCGGTTGGCAAAGAGGTACTTCGTCATACGGCTGAATATTTGACACCTGCTGTATTAGAGCTTGGCGGAAAAAGTCCGTGTATCGTAGATGAGAGTGCCAATATTAAACTTGCAGCAAAAAGAATTGTATTTGGTAAATATTTAAATTGCGGTCAGACTTGTGTTGCTCCCGATTACATTCTTTGCGATAGTTCTGTAAAGGATAAGTTTATAGACGAAGTTGTAAAGCAAATAAAGAAGCAATACGGTGATAAACCTCTTGAAAATAAGGATTACGGCAAAATAATCAATGAAAGACATTTTGAAAGACTCAGCTCGCTTATAGATAAAAGCAAGGTCGTTATCGGTGGTGAAACAAATAGTAAAACCAATCAGATTGCACCTACTGTTATGGATAATGTAACTGAAAATGATGCTGTTATGGGTGAAGAAATATTCGGTCCCATTATGCCGATACTTACATTTGACAGTTTTGATACTGTTATTGATGAACTAAAAGATAAAGATAAGCCGCTTGCTTTGTATCTCTTTTCAAGCAACAAAAAACATATTGAGCGTGTTACAACCGAGCTTTCTTACGGCGGTGGCTGCATAAATGATGTAGTTGTTCACCTGGCAACAAGCGAAATGGGCTTTGGTGGTGTTGGTGAAAGCGGTATGGGGGCATATCACGGTAAAGACGGATTTGACGCTTTTTCACATTATAAATCGGTTATGGATAAAAAGACCTGGCTTGATTTGCCGATGCGTTATCAGCCATACAAAAGTAAACTTTATGAAAAGCTTTTGCATATGTTTCTTAAATAATGAAACATTACAGAATATTTTGAAAGGAAAATAATACAATGAACGAAAAATACGAGGCTTTATTCACACCCTGGAAAATAGGAAATGTGGAAATCAAAAACAGAATCGTAATGTGTCCTATGGGCGGAACATCGCTCTTTGGATGGTTTGAACTTACCGGATGCGGCTTCGACAAGGAGGCTGCAAAGCTTTTTCTTGAAAGGGCAAATAACAATGTTGGTCTTATTATCCCCGGTATAGCGCCTCTTAAGGATATATTCTGGGGCAAATGGCTTTGGCAAAATCCTCAAATGTTTGAGGATTTGAAAGAATTTATGGATGAAATCCACAAGACAGGAGCAAAGCTTTTTATACAGCTCACGGCAGGAATGGGCAGGTCTTGGGCGATAACCGAGCTTGTTGCACCTCTCCATAAGAATAAGCTCACAAGAGCTATTGTAAAACCGATTATTGATACCTCGCATGAGCTGGCTTCTCCATCTGTACAGACTTCACGTTGGGCACACGACATAGAATGTCCCGAAATGACGGTGGAGCAAATTCACGAAATTATCGAAGCCTTTGCAAAAACTGCAAAGCTCTGCCGTGATGCAGGTGTAGATGGTATTGAAGTTCATGCAGTACACGAGGGTTATCTTCTTGACCAGTTTGCGATAGAATTTTTTAACAAGCGTACCGATGAATACGGCGGAAGCTTTGAAAACCGTTACCGCTTTGCGGCAGAGGTTGTAAAAGCGATCAAAAAGGAGTGCGGCAAGGATTATCCCGTATCACTCCGCTATTCCGTAGAGTCTAAAATGAAAGGTTTTTGTGAGGGGGCTATGCCCGGTGAAGAGTATGTTGAAGTCGGCAGAAATATGGAGGAGTCTGAAAAAGCTGCAAAGTATCTTCAGGATGCCGGCTATGATATGCTCAATGCCGATAACGGAACCTACGATTCCTGGTATTGGGCGCATCCGCCGATGTATATGCCTGAGAACTGCAACCTTGAGGATGTATCACACATAAAGAAATTTGTGGATATTCCCGTAGTGTGTGCAGGCAGAATGGATGCCGAAGTGGGTGCAAAGGCGGTTGCTGACGGAAAAATAGATGCAGTCGGTTTTGCCCGTCAGTTTCTTGTTGATCCTGAATGGATAACAAAGATGATTGAGGACAGAATCGAGGATATAAAGCCTTGTATCTGTTGTCATAGCGGTTGCTTTAATTTCTCATCGTCGAAGGGACACGCAAACACACAAGACCTTTCCGATACAATGGGACTTTCACGGTGTGCACTCAATCCCGAAACAATGCAGTCAAAGAAGTACAATATCAAAAAAGCAAAGAAATCCAAGAACATTGCAGTAATCGGCGGCGGTATCGGCGGTATGGAAGCGGCTGTTCTTCTTTCAAAAAGAGGACACAAGGTTACGCTTTATGAAAAGAGTGATAAGCTCGGCGGTGTATTTATCGCCGCGTCTGCTCCTGCTTTTAAGGAAAAGGACAGAGCACTTATTGCATGGTACATAAGGGAGCTTAAAAAGCACCCCATTGATGTTAAGCTGAATACCGAAATAACAGATATTAAATCGCTGTGTGCAGATGAAATTATCGTGGCAACGGGAGCAAGAGCGAAAAATATTCCCGTAAAAGGTGCGGACATGGCTGTTGAAGCGATAGATTATCTTCTCGGAAACAAAGATGTTGGTGAAAATGTTGCGGTAATCGGCGGCGGTCTCACCGGATGCGAAATAGCATATGATCTTTATCTGAAAGGCAAAAAGCCGACAATCATTGAAATGGAGGATGACCTTATAACAGCAAAGGGAGTATGTCTTGCAAACACAAGCTATTTGCGTGATTTCTTTAAGACAAACCGGGTTCCTGTTCATCTTGAAACAGCAGTATCTGAAATTATGTCCGATGGCGTAGGAGTTAAGGACAAAAACGGAAAAGAATTTAAAATCAATGCCGACTCGGTTGTTTTATCCGTGGGTTACAATCCTGCACCAATAGCTAAAAACAGTCGTAAAATACATATTATCGGCGATGCCTCAAAGGTTGGAAATCTCCGCAGTGTTATTTGGGGTGCGTGGGATGTATGTATGAAGATATAAGGGAGGAAGCAAAATGATACTTACCAAAGAACAACAAGCAATTCTTAATGGTGAAAAGGGCGAAGTGCTTGCAAAGGTAATGAAAACCCTTGTTATGTACGGTGAAGCCTTTGAAGCCGAAAAACTTGTACCTGTTACATCAAAATACAATCACCTGGTGACATCCTTTGGTCTTAAGGTAATGTCACCCGTATATGACCTTATGCAAAAGCTTCTTGACGCAGGTGTATGCTCGGAACAAAAATTTTCAGTCGATCCGAGACCGCTTGACAAAAATGTTCCTGCAAGCTTTTTGCAGAATTTAGTGTTTAATAAGTTTATGTATACAAAGCAGGATTTCTATGAAAAACAGCTTGATAAGCTCGGTCTGATGAATAAAGATGCCTTTACCTGTACCTGCTATATGGACGAGGTTGGAAATAAACCTCAAAAAGGCGATGTGCTTTCATGGGCAGAATCAAGTGCGGTTGTTTATGCAAACTCTGTTCTTGGCGCAAGATGTAACCGTAATTCCGGAATTATCGACATAATGGGTTCAATCGTAGGCTTCGTTCCGTATTTCGGTTTGCTTACGGATGAAGGCAGAAGGGCAACCTGGAAAGTTATAGTTAAAACAACAAAGAAGCCCGAGGCACAGCTTTTAGGCTCCGCTATCGGTATGAAGGTTATGGAAGATGTTCCGTATGTTATCGGACTTGACAAATGGATAGGAACAGAACTTAACGATTCTGCTGTATCATATCTGAAGGATTTCGGTGCAGCAACTGCATCAAACGGAGCAGTAGGTCTTTATCATATTGAAAACTTAACTCCGGAAGCGAAAGAATTTGCGGCATCTTTAATTGCGGAAGGGGCAAAGGAATATATCATTGACGATGCTGAGCTTGAAAGAGTGCAGAAGAATTATCCCGTAGTGTGGAAAAAACCCGATGCCGAGCCGAAGCTTTGTTTTGTGGGATGCCCGCATTTATCACTTCAGCAACTCAAGGACTGGACAGTAAATACTGAAAAAGAGCTTAAAGCAAACGGCAAGAAAAAGGTGGTTATTCCTACAGTGTTTACCGCCGCTCCGAAAGTGCTTGAAGCCTTTGAAAAGACAGAATATGCCACACGCCTTAAAGCTACGGGCATTATAACATCATATATCTGTCCGCTTATGTATATGAATAACCCATTGTGCAAAAAAATGCCGGTTATCACATCCTCCAACAAGCTTCGCACATACACAAGTGCAAAATACTATACGGATGAGCAAATCCTTAACATCATTTCGGGAGGGAAAAGATAATGAGAACATTTAAAGGTAGGGTTGTTACACCCGGAACAGTTACGGCTGAAGCTTTGGTATCTACTGAAGGCTTTAACACTCTTGCATCTTTTCAGATGGCACTTCAGTTTGGAGATAAAGAGATGAAATGCGGTGACCAGAACAACAAGGATATTCACGGAAAATCTATGATAGGAAAGGCACTTTGCCTTCCACAGACAATAGGTTCAACAACGGGAGGGCTTGTGCTTTACTGTGCATGTGCTATGGAAAAGAATCCTGCGTGTATGCTTTTTGCAAATCATATAGACTCTCTTGCGGCAGCAGGTGCGATTCTTGCCGATGTGTGGGCTGACGGCGTTTCAATGCCGGTAATTGACTGTCTTGGTGATGAATTTTTAGAATATGTAAAAGACGGTATGAAAATCACAATAAAGGAAGACGGAATTGTAGAGGTAAAGTAGTATTAAAAAGGCAAAAAAATGATATTTTGAATAAAAGAAAACAGACCTTAAGATTGATAAAAAATCTTGAGGTCTTTTGATTTTAGAAAACATAGTAAAAATCCTGAAAAATGAGTATTTGTATATAATAAAATTAAGATTTTGTTTTTCCCTGATTTTAAAAGGATAAGAGGATACGAAAAATTGACCTTTTATCCTTTAATTCTTATTTGTTTTTGTTGCGGTAAATGTCAGGCGAACATCTGTTTTTTTCTTTGAATTTTTTATAAAAATATCCCATGCTTTCATATCCCACAGCTTTTGCAATTGCACATATGGAGTCATTTGTTTTGCAGAGCAGGTCTTCTGCGTGCGTTATACGTATCTTATTAAGATAGTTGGTAAATGATACACCTACCTGAGATTTAAGCAGCCTGCTAAGATATGTCGGATT
The DNA here is from genome assembly GCA_045637525.1 of Clostridia bacterium. GTDB lineage: Bacteria > Bacillota > Clostridia > UBA1381 > UBA1381 > JAZTZP01. The sequence goes on from JAZTZP010000153.1 coordinate 28,593, forward strand.
ATAATGGACATAGTTTGCAACGTCTGTAAGTGATATTGTTGAATGATAGTTTTGTTGTATAAAGTATATTGCTTTTTCTATAGCGCTGGGTTGAGAATTGGTTTTGGCTGAAAGAAAGCTTATCGTGTTTTCTATAGTTTGCGGCAGATACTCTATAAGACGTTGTATCTGAATAGGTGAGTTAAGCCTGTCAAATTCCAAAGGGAGCTTTATATCATCAGGATATATGTTAAATTCATGCATTTTTTCAGGATCGGCATATGTAATCAGTTGCTGATAAATCGAACATGCAAAGGTTTCCATAAAGGTTTGCTGAGTATTGTATTTGTCGATAATAGCATCAAGCTTGTCGGCAATCTGAAGGTTGTTGCTTTTTTTCATAATCATATTTATAAGAATACCCGCCTGTTGAGAAGCTTCGGTAAATATTTTGTTATAGTTTGCAAGATCATATATATTAACGAATATTCTTGACAAAGAAATCTCAATCTGAAGATTGAGGATAGCGGCGAGATCACATATTAATGAGTTTTTAAAGTCGAAAAGGATTTTCATAAACTCTTCGGTGCTGTCAGCTTTTGAGATGAGAAGGACTTTAAAGGAGTCAAAGGTATATATAAGCGGACAGACAAGGTAATCACCGCGGCACATAAGGTTTTTTACTGCCTGAATAATAGTGTCTGAGTTGAAATCATCATTTTTTTCCAAAAAAGAATCAAGCTCAATAAGATTTATATCAATAATTGTCATATAATCAGAAGACAGATTATATAAAAAATTAGATTCCTTCATAATGCTTTGAAGCTGTTCTGCAGTTATCATATTATGTTTATATATAAAGTCATAAAGGGATTTTTGCAGACGTGGGTTTATGTAATTCTGGAATGTTATCTTGGTAGATGCTGAGTTTTTATTTTCAAGATGATTATGTAGCGATGTGAGAACCTCTGTTAATGATGTTACCGAAAGAGGCTTTAATATATATTTAAATATTTTATGATCGATACCGAAAGAAGCAAACTTAAAATCTTCATGGGCACTTAAGAACACCACTTCAATATCCGGATTGATTGAGCGTATTTCGCGTAAGAGATCAAGTCCGGTGAATTCAGGCATAATTATATCGGTAATGACAGCATCGACATGATGTGTTTTTATATATTCCATTGCAACGCGGCCATCATAAAAAGTACCTGCAAGATTAAATCCAAGTTCGTTGTAATTAATTACTTCTGCGAAGACATCTATGGTAAAGCATTCATCATCAACTAAAATAAGATCATACAATTTACGTCTCTCCAATTTACTTTCCTCCGATTCCACGTTTATAGTTATATATATTATATCATATTTTTTTAAAAAGTAAAGTCTTTTTTTTTATATGGTAAAAATTGAGTATAAAAATCGGAATTGAATATATATTAAAGGGCACTGTTTCGCGATTGTCGGTGCAAAAGTGTATCACGCTTTTAAAAGAAGTAAAAATTGAGTATATAAAAGTATGAATTGAGAATTGCTGATGCGAAAAAAAGGTGTTAAAATGATATTAAATGAATTTTATTTAACAACATCAGGAGAGAACAGATATGAGATACAGACAGATAAATTTAGATTTTCATACAAGTGAAGCGATAAAAAATATCGGAGAAGGATTTTCTAAAGAACAGTTTCAGCAAGCGCTGAAAGTCGGACATGTTGATTCAATAACGCTCTTTTCAAAGTGTCATCACGGATGGTCATATCATCCGACTAAAGCCAATAAAATGCATCCCGGACTGAAATTTGATTTGCTTGGGGCACAGATTGAGGCGGCACATGAAATAGGAGTAAAAACTCCTGTTTATTTATCGGCAGGGCTTGATGAAAAAGAGCTTTCAATACATCCTGAGTGGGCAAGTGTTGCGCAGTGGGAATATGAAGAAGGATTACTTGAGCCTTTAAAATCCGACAGAGTAGGTTATCACGGTATTTGCCTTAATACTCCTTATCTTGATAAATTGACAGAACAGATTCAGGAGGTTTTGAGAAATTATGACGCTGACGGTATATTTCTTGATATTGTTGGGGTGCGTACCTGCTATTGCGATACTTGTGTAAAGCAACGTATAAGCGAGGGAAGAGAGCCTTATGATACTGCGGCAGCGCTTGAAATGGCTGAACGTGTGTATAAAAATTATACTGACAGAGTAAGAAAGGCTATTGATGAAATAAAACCGGGATTGCCTGTTTTTCATAACGGAGGACATATCAGACATGGCAGACGCGATCTTGCGTATGTAAATTCTCATCTGGAGCTTGAGAGCTTGCCGACGGGCGGCTGGGGGTATGACCATTTTCCCGTCTCGGCTTCATATGCCAGAATACTTGGACGTGATTATATCGGAATGACCGGAAAATTTCATACTACATGGGGTGAATTTGGAGGGTTTAAGCATCCGAATGCATTAAGATACGAAGTGGCACTCTCTGTTGCAAACGGTGCAGGATGTTCAATAGGTGATCAGCTTCATCCGCTCGGAGCTATGGATATGGCAACATATAAGCTTATAGGAAGTGCTTACAGCGAAACAGAACAAAAAGAACCGTGGCTAAAGGGTTTTAAGAATATTGCAGATATAGCAGTTCTCGGTAATGAAGCAGTATCTAATTATTATAACATCAATAAAAAGCTGAATCAGACATTTGCAACTAAAATAGGGAAATCGGATACCGGCTGTTCAAGAATATTACTTGAGGGAAAATATCTGTTTAACTACATAGATATGGAAGAGGATTTTTGCAAATACAAGGTAATAATTTTGCCTGACAATGTTGTAATAGATGATGATATGGAAAAGAAAATATCAGAGTTTGTATCACGTGGCGGAAAGCTTCTTGCGACCGGAAAATCGGGTACAAAAGTTGACAAAGCGGAATTTGCGTTTGATTTTGGTTGTAAATATATCGGGGAAGCGGAGTATAAGCCTGATTATTTCAGACCGGGATTTGAATTAAAAAGCCTCGGAAACAGTGCATTTGTAATGTATAGCGACGGATACAGAGTGGAAGAAACTGACGGAACAGTTTTGGGAAAACGTGAAAATCCTTATTTTAACCGCACAAAAGAACACTTCAGCTCTCATCAGCATACGCCGAATAATCCGGAGGATTGTGAAAGCGCATTTATTGAGGGAAAAGACGGAATTTATATCGGTTGGAATGTTTTTGAAGATTACGCTGTAAAGGGAAGCATTGTTTTAAAAGAAATGGTGGTATATGCACTTGACAGACTGCTGAAGGATAAAAAAACTGTTATTACAGATTTACCGGCACAAGGTGTTGTTACGGTAACCAAAAAAGATAAAACAATGGTTATACATCATTTGTATGCAACACCCGTTACAAGAGGTGAGAAAACTCAGATTATTGAGGATTTACCGGACATATACAATACACATACATCGGTAAAAGCCGAAAATGTAAAAAGAGTTTATAAAGCACCTCAGAATATTGATATTGCCTTTGAAATTAAAGACGGTTATGTAAGCTTTGAGACGGACAGGTTTGAATGCCATCAGATGATAGTAGTAGAAAACTATTAATTGGATAATTTTTTAACCTTTTTCTGCAGTTAATGACAGAATAATATAAAAAGGTAAAGAATGAGGATATGGAAGTATGAATTGAGGATTGTCGAATACAAAAAAATATGCTAAAATAAAAACAGTTTAAGCTTAATTTAATGCAAAATAAGTGAAGGAGAAGTGTTAATAAGAATGGATATGGTTTTAAAAAAGGGCTGTGCAGCCAAAAAACGAAATCGAAGCGGAAAAAGAGTATATTATACTGAGTTGTATGCTATGATGGCGATTCCTTTATTTATGCTGATATTGTTTTCGTATGTACCTATGTTTGGTATTATTATAGCGTTCAAGGATTATAAGTTTAATAAGGGAATACTTGGTTCAAACTGGGTTGGACTAAAGAATTTTGAATTTTTCTTAAAATCAAATGACTTTTTTGTAATAACCCGTAATACAATACTTTTAAATTTGTTGTTTATTGTAACCGGAATAATAGCAGCATTGATGCTGGCGATATTACTTTATAATGTAACCAGCAGAAAAACAACGAAGGTGCTTCAGACGCTGTACATAACACCTAATTTTGTAGGTTGGGTGCTTGTTTCATACCTTGTATATGCATTTTTGAACCCGCAGTACGGCATGATGAACAACTTTTTGAGAAGTATCGGGTTGCCTGAAATAGCATGGTATTCCGAGCCAAAATACTGGCCGGCAATACTTACAATAGTTAATATATGGAAACATGTGGGTATGGACAGCGTTATGTATTATGCGGCACTTATGGGAATTGATGAAGCATTATTTGAAGCGGCAAAGATAGATGGCGCAAATAATTCTCAGATTACGCGAAAAATAATGATACCTGAAATAATGGCTGTTATAACAATTTTAACTATTTTGAAAATAGGAAATATTTTCAGAGGTGATTTCGGTCTGTTCTATCAGGTAACAATGGACTCGGCTCTTTTATACAATGTGACGGATGTTGTTGATACATATGTTTACAGGACAATGAAAGAATCAAATAATATGTCGCTTACAACGGCTATTGGGTTTTTACAATCTGTCGTAGGTCTTGTTATGGTAGTAGGAACAAATTGGCTGAGCAAGAAAATAGACGGCGAAAACGGGTTGTTCTGATAATTCGAATAAAAAGAAAGGACATTACTAAGATGAGAAAAAAATCTTTTATTGGACAGGTGATATTGACTTTAGTATTAGCTTGTCTTGCAGCGGCAATAGTCATACCGTTTCTTATATTGGTTGGTGTATCTTTTTCAAATGAAAAAGATGTGCTTCTTAACGGTTATAAACTAATACCTGAAAATTTTTCACTTGATGCATACCGATATGTACTGAAAAATCCCGTTCAGATTTTACAGGCATATAAAATTACAATTATATTTGCATCGGGAGCGACATTGCTTTCATTACTATTTATGTCTCTTTTGGCATATCCTCTTTCAAGAAATGATTTGCCGGGACGAAATATAATTAATTTTTTAATATATTTTACAATGCTCTTTAATGGAGGTCTGGTTCCGACATATTTGTTGATGACTAAATATCTTCATCTTAATGATACCATTTGGGTGTACATATTGCCGACTTTAGTGAGTGTATGGCATGTGTTTATGATAAGGACATTTTTCAAGGGACTGCCCGAAAGTATAATTGAGGCGGCAATGATAGACGGAGCAAGTCAGACAAGAACCCTGTTCGGAATAGTAATTCCTTTATCAAAGCCTGTGCTTGCAACGGTTGCACTATTGGTTTTCCTCGGAAAGTGGAACAGCTGGTTTGAATCTATGCTATATATTAAAAATCAGGAATTGGTGAGCTTGCAGTATTTTCTTCAGCGTATAATGAGAAATATTCAGCTCCTTAAAGAATCAAGTGAGACCGGGCAGTCTTTGACTCAGGGCTCAATGGATATTCCGGGAGAAACGGCAAGAATGGCGATGGCTGTGCTTGTAGCAGGACCTGCGCTGTTTGTATTTCCGTTTTTCCAGAAGTATTTTGTTAAAGGTCTTACTGTCGGGGGTGTTAAGGGATAATTTGTGTTATTAATAAGTAAGTGCATATTGCAATTATTCAGTAAATAAATTTTAAAAGGAGAAGTATAAAAATGAAAACAAAAAGAATTTTAAGTTGTCTTACAGCTATCGCTTGCATGATGTCGGTTGCCGGCTGTGGAGAGAAGAAGGAAACTGCAAATGGCGGGGAAGTTCCGAAGCTTATTTACCTCGTACCGGGTGATCCGCAATCGGATGAAGCTTCTGTTGAGGCGAAGTTGAATGAAATTTTAGAGGCTAAAATCGGCGCGACGGTAGACATCCAGTTTATCGACTGGTCTGCATGGAAAGAAAAAACAAATCTGATGCTTGCATCAAATGAATATTTCGATATAACAAGTGCATATGCAATGACTGTTCCGGAGCTTGTTGACAACGGTTCGATTTACCCGCTTACAGAGCTTTTAGATGAACATGCACCGGCTTTAAAATCGGAGCTTGAGGACTATTTATGGGAAGCTGCAAAGGTTGACGGTGAAATTTACTGTGTACCGAATCAGCAAATTGAAGCAAACAACATAGGTTTATGTGTAAGAAAAGACTTAGCAGAGAAATATAACCTTGATTTTGATGCAGTAGATACACTTATGGATTTAGAGCCGTTCTGGCAGCAGATTCTTGCAAATGAGCCGGAGTTATATCCTTTTGATATGAGATCTTCTGGAGAATTTGTAGAAGACGCACTTGAGCGTGACCCGTCAATTGAAGCGTTGCCGGTTTCGCATGCAAGCGGATACGGAACAACACTTTTGAAGATTTATTATGATGATTTAAAGGTTGTGGCAACTCCGGATTTCAGAAACCATATAGACGGAGCAAGACTTGCATATGAATGCGGAGAAAAGGGATATTTCAGAAAAGACAGAGCAACAGCTGCAGATGACTCTGCGGACTATGCAGTAGGAAGATATGCTTCATATACAACATGGTATAAGCCGGGAATTGAAGCAGAGGTTAAAAATAAGACAGGATATGATTATCTTTGCAAAATGCTTGGAACAGCATATGTAGCAGAAGCAACACCGCTTTCTACAAAGACAGTTATAAATGCAAATACAAAATATCCTGTTGAGAGTATTAAATTCTTAGAGCTTTTAAATACAGATAAGGAAGTATATAATCTTGTAGCTTTCGGTATTGAAGGTAAGCATTATAAATGGGTTGATGAAGAGCATATCGAATGTGACTCTGAAAGCGGATACTTCACAAATTCATCATGGGTATTCGGAAATGTATTTAATGCATATCCGCAGGTAGGACAGGAAGCTGATGTATGGGAAAAAACAAAAGCTCTTAACGATTCAGCTGTAAAATCACCGCTTATGGGACTTGCGTTTGATACAAGCGAAATAACTCTTGAGCTTGCACAGTGTAATAAGGTTCAGCAGACATATCTCGTATCAATGATAGACAGAGCGGTAGGCGATCCTGATACATACTGGGAAGAATACAGAGCAGAGCTTAAAAAAGCAGGCATTGATAAGGTTATTGAATGTTATCAGAAGCAGGTTGACGAATTTATGGCTAATAAGAAGTGATAAACTATAATTTAAAATAAAAAATCAAATGAAAGGAGCGCATGGTACAAAATTATGAAAAAAGGATTAAAATTAATCAGCTATATAATTACAGCGGCGCTTTTCATACCTAATATAGCATTTGCAGCATCAGATACGGTTGTAACTGACAGTGACACCAACTGGGAGCTCATCTGGAACTGGGAAAGAAATCAGGAAGGTTTTGAATATCTTGCCTCGGAGATTAATACGCAAAACGGTTTAAAGATTGTGGTTGATCCTGAGAAATATGCCGATTTTACAAACTTCAGCTATCCGAGTAAGGATTCGGGAGAAACAAAGTCTGATACTACGGGCGAATATAAATACTATATGCGATTTGATTCTGACGGAAATCCTGTTGCATATGATGCAGGTGATAATACTTCAAAGCGTGTTTTGGTTTATCATCAGGGCAGAAATAATTACTTTGCGAGATTTAATGCCGGAGAAACGGCGAATACAGGAGAGCCGATTATTATTTCATACGACTTTGATATAACAACTCAGAACAAGAGCTGGTGGAATTCGCCGAGACTGGAATTTATGGATTTTACCGTAAGACATGATGTAGCGGGAAAGCTTCAGATTGCTCATAACGGCGGAAATCTTGATATTGAAAAAGATTCCTCAAAGCAAAAACACAGCATATCTGTTGTTATTTCTCCAAAAGTTTCGGGGGGAAGACACGAAATGCTCGGAATTATGCTTGACGGTCAGGTAATTCCGATGACGGGCATATACGGAACAAAAGACGGCAAAACAGATAACGACTGTTATGTGCCTAAAATGGACTTATATATGCACCTCGGAGCGTCGGAAAGTCTTGATATAAGTAATTTAAAAATAACAAGAGGTTTTGATGACATTGTTCTGTCAACTGATTTTGCCGATGGTGCTGAAATCGGAGCTGAGGGAATTAATATCTTATCTTCCGTACAGCTTGAGAAAAATTCATTGGACGGCAATATTAAGGTATATGACTGTGATTTTGATGACGAGCTTATTGCAGAGCCGGGAACTGTTATTACATACAGCGAAGAATGTGCAAACATTAAATTCACGAATCTTGAGGGTGGCGGAAACTACCGTATGGAGGTTACCGGAGCTAAAGATATATGGGGAAATGAGTATAATGATGTGTTTGGCGTAAGCTTTTCAACTCCTGAGGAAGAGAGCGGTGAGCTTGACGACACACCGGACGGAGAAGCAGGAAGTGAAGACAGAAGTTTGGGCGATATAACAATCAGCTCAGGGAATACGTCTTTCCACGGACACGGATTTTATGAAGCTTCAAAAACAGATGATGTGTATGAAGTTGTCGTAAATACGGCTGAATGGTGGAATGCTGAGGAGAGTAAATACGGTAAGAACAATTACTACTATTATACAGACGCGGACGGCAATGAAAAGCTTTTGGGATACGGAAATGACAGCTGGAATAAGCTCAATCTTGATATTTTAGTTGATGAGACTGCAAATAACGGTGAGCCGCTTGTAGTATCATATGACTGGCGAGCAGAAAATGTAGGTGCGGTTTCAGAATGGGGAAGCTACTACATGGATATTTTAGGTGTGCAGTGCTATTTGTCGGATTTCACATCAACGGAAACAATGCTTAAGTATTATGAAAACGGGGTTTCGGTTGCAAACAAAGTACCGCTCGGTACGGCAACAGACGGATGGCATAATATTAAAGTAGTATTTTCGCCTAAGGTTTATGAGGGAAGAAGCAAAGTTACGGCAGTTATTATTGATGGAAATATAACATTTTACGATAAAATGTACTCAACAACATCATCATACACGGATGAAACATTGGTTCTCGATAAACTTATGATGAACGTTGCAAAACCGACCGAGGCAACAGCGGCAAATAACACTACGACAATTAAGCTGAGAAACATAAGCGTCAGCCGCGAGGATGGACTGAAGGCGGAAATGTTTATGCCGCTTGGAGTGCAAAATCCCGTGGATCCCATAAAGCTGAATTTTAATTATCCGATACCGGATGAATTAAAAAGCGAAGATTTTACAATTTACGAAATTCGTGAGGATGGCTCCGAAAAAGCAGTTTTAAATACTTTATCGGTTTCGAAGGACTATGATGATATGCAGGTTCTCATAAATGTCGGTGAAGGCGGACTGTACTATGACAAGACATATAAGCTTGTTATAAACAAAAACATCGTTGTGCAGGACTATATTTCAATAACTGAAAATGAATATGAATTTTCAACAGCTAAATATCCCGATAACATAACAGCAGAGCTTGTAAGAAGCGGAAACGAAGTTAACTATAATATTTCGGGCGGTGGCGACAGCTTTGTAATTATGGTATCAACATATGACAATGACGGAGCTTTAATTGGACTGAACAGCGTTACAGCGGTAAAAGAAGGAGCCGGCAATCGTCAGAAAGCACGCGGAAGCGTAGAAATTAAAAACGGCGGAGCGGATAAAAAGGTACTTGTTTATATTTTTAGCGCAGACGGTACCATGAAGCTTTACAGAATGCCGACAGAAGTTTAAATGAAAAATACAATGATGCAGGCATGTATTTCTCGATAAAAAAAATTAAAGAAAGAGGAGAAAAAAAGATGAAAGTAAAGAAAATTTTCAGTATAGCAATTGCTGCGGCAATGGCTGTACAATGTGCGGGAGTTACCGGTTTTGCTTCAGACAATGCGGTTACACCTGTTGCAAATGACATTGATACCGACTGGAAAATGTCATTTAACAGTTGGGAGCGTTTAGAGCCGGCGTTTAACTATTATGACGACTGGTCATTAACAGACGGATTTACGCTTAATCACAACGGAGCTAAGTATAAAGAGGTTGAAACAAATGCGTACTACATGACACAGGCTACTGATAAGACATGGAGCATATATAATGCAACTAAGCCATCAGGTGACCATCAGGTGTGGTATAATAAAGATGCAAACGGCAATCCGGTAGCATACGCCCCGGATAGTGAAAACACACAGCTGTGGTACCGTCAGGGCAGAGCTAATACACTTGCAAGCTTCCCTGTAAACGAAAAAGAAAACAATGGTAAGCCGATAGTAATTTCGTTTGACTATCAGTCAAATAATTCGGAAACCGGTGCATGGGTAAACGGACCGGCTACTGCATTTAAGATTATTGGTGCAGGTGGTCTGGCATTCAGTCTTTACAATAATGCCGGAAACAACGGATTTGCTGTTGAATATGGAATTAATGATCCGACCGGAGCAACGGATAGTAAAGGAAATCCTAAAACTAAAACGATACAACAGAAACTGACAACAAGCTGGAAAGCTACTGATAAGCACAGCGTAAAGGTTGTATTATCGCCTGAGTTATCAGAAGAAAACCGTTATCAGATGACAGCAATAGAGATTGACGGAGTAATAACAAAGCTTGAAGGTATAACAGGATCAACAAATACAGAAACAGATGTTAAAATAGCATCAATTGAATACAGCTCATATAACGACGACGGTAAAGATTATACAGATACAATTAATAATCTTGTTATTGAGAGAGGTATTGCACCAATTACAGTTTCTTCATCTGTTGAGGACGGAGCTGAGGATGTTGTTCCGGGTAATATTGCCCTTACATTTTCAGATGCAGTTGAAATGTCAGACGGAGCTGTAAAGGTTTATGAAAACGGCAAAGAGATGCAGGCAGACAGCTACAGCGTTACAATGAGCGATAACAAAACAGCTGATGTTAAGCTTAATTTATACAAGAGCTATGCAAAATATGATGTTAAGGTTGACAGTAGTCTCGTCAGCGGTCTTTTAGGCGGTGAGATGGAAAAAGACTTTAATATAGGCTTTACAGCTGCTGTTATCAGAAATATAGTTGCAAGCGATAAGACGACCGACTGGGAAATGGTATTTAACAGTTGGGAGCGTTTAGAGCCGGCGTTTGATTATTATGACGACTGGTCATTAACAGACGGATTTACGCTTAATCACAACGGAGCTAAGTATAAAGAGATTGAAACAAATGCGTACTACATGACACAGGCTACTGATAAGACATGGAGCATATATAATGCAACTAAGCCATCAGGTGACTATCAGGCGTGGTATAATAAAGATGCAAACGGCAATCCGGTAGCATACGACGAGAACAATGAAAACAAACAGCTTTGGTACCGTCAGGGCAGAGCTAATACATTTGCAAGATTTAATGTAGACGAAACATCAAATAACGGGGAACCGATAGTAATTTCGTTTGATTATCAGTCAAATAACTCGGAAACAAGTGCATGGGTAAACGGACCGGCTACTGCATTTAAGATTATGGGTGCAGGTGGTCTGGCATTCAGTCTTTACAATAATGCCGGAAACAACGGATTTACTGTTGAATATGGAATTAATGATCCAACCGGAGCAACGGATAATAAAGGAAATCCTAAAAATAAATCGATGCAACAGAAACTGACAACAAGCTGGAAAGCTACGGATAAGCATAGCGTAAAGGTTGTATTATCACCTGAGTTATCAGAAGAAAACCGTTATCAGATGACAGCAATAGAGCTTGATGGAGTAATAACAAAGCTTGAAGGTATAACAGGATCAACAAATACAGAAACAGATGTTAAAATAGCATCAATTGAATACAGCTCATATAATGACGACGGTAAAGATTATACAGATACAATTAAAAACCTTACAGTTCAAAGAGGAATAGACAACGTTTTTGCAACAGCATCGGTTGCTGACGGTCAGACAGATGTTATTCCTGAAAATATAACAGTAACATTTACAGATGCAGTTGAATTATCAGACGGGGCAGTTAAGATTTATGAAAACGGTGCTTTGATGACAGCCGGATATACTGCTGAACTCGGAAGTGACAGCAAAACTTTAACTGTTAATATTCCGGACTACAAGAGCCGTGCGGCTTACAGACTTGTAGTTGACAATGCATATGTAAGCGGACTTATGGGCGGAGTTTTGGCAGAAGGTCTTGATATTGATTTTGTAACAGTAAGAAAGACTCCTGCTTTAGAAGGCTCTGAAAATAACCTTGCTGAAGGATATACATTAACAGAGGAGAAATTCGGTCCGTCAGGACAGGAATTTACAACAATTGAAACCGACGAGGACGGAGTTACAACAATAACAGTTGATAACGAAGGCTGGAATAAGGTATTAACAAACGGAACAAAAGGAACAGAGGGAACTCCGCAATTATACTACGACATGGACGGTGACGGAACTGCCGAGTCTTACGGATATGCTTCTGATTCATGGAAGTTTGCAGGAATAAACTTCAATAACATTGCAGACGTTAAGCAAAGCACGAAGCCTCTCGTAATATCTATGGAGTATTCATTTAAGAACGCCGGAAGCAACGGAAATAATATGTGGGTAAACTTTGGAGACAAAAACACACTCATGTATATGATTACACCGTTCGGAACTTCGCCTAACGTTTCGGGATCAAGCTGGGACGGAATTGCATATGCAAGCGGAGTAACAGAAGATGAATGGCACACAGTACAGTATGTTATAGATCCGACAGTTGATGAAAACGGTAAAACAAGAATAAGTCAGATTACTCTTGACGGTGAAGTTATAATGGATACAAACAGACAGTGGGCTTCATATGGCAGTTCACCGGCAGAAAATGCTGCGAACGGACAGTATATCAAGTCTTTGTCAATGAGACTCTCTTTAGTAAAGACTGCCGGTGCAGACGGTGCATTATTACCGACTGTTCTTAAGATGAAAAACTTCAAGATTTTAAGAGCAAATGAATTTGAAATCGTTGCAGATAATACAGCACTTAGTCAGGGTGAAAACGAGCTTTCGTTGAAATTCTCAGATCCTGTAACTGCGGCAGCGCTTTCAGAGCTTAAGGTTATGAAAGGTACTGATGTTATAGAAAATGCAATTGAATCTGCTGTTCTTGCAACGGACGGACTCAGTGCAAAGGTATCAATGAATCTTTCAGAGACTGCAAAATATGCTCTTGTAACAGCTAACTTAACAGATATTTACGGAGTAGCTTCGTCAACGGATTTAATTGAGTTTGAATATTATAATTCAGCAGATGGATATGTTTCAATTATAAATGCGTCAAAATCAGATGACGGAACAAATACAACTGTTTCATTTACATTTGCATCAACAAAAATTGTTACACCGCTTGTTATTGCAGCAGCATATGACAGCAATATGAATCTTTTAGGTGTAAATCAGAAGCCTGTTCAGTTATCTGATATTGCAGATGTTTCCGACAGCATTGTTATAGAAAATGTTTCAGGAGCGTCAAGTATTCAGATAATGGCATGGGACAGCCTTGAAGGCATGAAGCCTTATTGCATGGCAAAGAATATAGATTAATATTTAGTATTATTATTTACGTTCGGGACTCTTATGCAGTCCCGGGCGTAAAAGACAGGAGAAAACTAATATGAACAAAAAAGCAAGAAAAATCATCTCATTTTTGTGTGCGGCATTAGTGTCGTCAACAGTTTCATATGCTGTTGATATGGAATACTACGGTGAAAACACATCGTTTTTTGAAGAGGGAAGAAGTCAGCTTCATTTCAAAGTGAGGACAGACGGAAATTATTCAAACCGTATGGCGACAATTTTTGTGATGATGCCGGGTAAAACGCTAAGCGATGCTCAAACTGCAGAAAACGTGGCACATATGGAAACATCTTCGGTAGATTTTAACGGGAATTTTGAATATTCGTTTGGATTTGACAAAGCAAGCGGAGTATATCCGATATATGTTATTTGCGATGACGAACAGTTTAAAGATGAATATAATTTCAAATCAAGAGATGATATTATTGCTTTGTTCGATATGATAAGAAACGGAACAGTAGCTTATACAAACATTGAAGATTATTCGGAAGTTTTAGGTCTTGATTTATCGGTTGTAACAAAAGAAGGACATAAAACAACCGTTATGACAAGAATTACAGAAAAAAAAGACAGTATTAAAAATGATAATGCAAGTATTGATGTTATAAAAAGCGTACTTGTTAATTGTAAGAAAGAATTTGAATATTTAGACAGCATAAAAACAGCATCCAACTGGTCGCTAATTCCGGCGATAATCTCAGATATTTCCGCCCTTACGGGAGTTCAGTTTGATTACAAAGGTGTATCACAGCAGAAGGTTTGTCAGAAGCTTATAGGCAGGGAGTTTACAAGTGCCGAGCTTTTAAAAGTCGCATTTGATACTGCGGTAAGTGAGATTTTGAATGGTGTAAGCAGCGGAAAACCCGGTAGCGGAAGCGGCGGTGGCGGCGGATCTGCCGGAGGCGGTGGCGGAAGCGTTACGGGCGGCGGAAACACAGGAAATTATATTGTAAGCGACTATAACAGTACAGGTACGTCATATATTAATGAAAACGAAAATTCAAACGCTTTTACTGACATTTCACATATTGAATGGGCAGTAAAGCCGATTAATTATTTATATACAAAGGGCATAATAAGCGGAACGGGAGACGGCAAATTCTCGCCCGATGAGCTTTTAAAAAGAGAAGAAATTGCAAAGATTATCATGAATGCGTTTAATCTTACAGATGAAAATGCAAAGACTGATTTTACAGATACAGACAGCTCATTATGGCATTATAAGTTTATCGCAAGTGCTCAGTCAAAAGGTATAGTAAATGGTATATCCGAAACAAAGTTCGGAGTTGGTGAATATGTTACAAGACAAGATATTGCGGTTATGATATATAATGCGGCAATAGTTGCAGGAAAAGGGTTTACAAACACAAAAACTGATTTTGCTGATTACGACAGTATTTCCGATTACGCAAAAACTGCAGTTTCGAGCATGGCGGGAGACGGTATTATAAACGGAATGGGTGACGGAAGCTTTGCACCATTTGAATATGCAACACGTGCACAGGCTGCAAAGATGATTTATCAGCTTATTAAATAATTCTGTACCGGTTAAACTTACAGATTTAAAACGGAGGTTTAAGATGAAAATTAAAAAAATTTTAATATATTTCCTGATATCTGCTATGCTGATGTCTCTGTCGGCGCCGGTACTTGCCGAAGGAATGGAAAATGCAGGTATGGAGGAAATGGGAGAGAATACCGGATTTATTGAAGGTGAAGGTGAAAAGACTGAAGATTTATTTGAGTCTATTATAGATGCAAACGAATCTGAAATACCGGAAGTGGATATACAGGTCGGCGATGCCGGGGAAGAAAAAGCTCCGGAGCTTTCGAAAAATGAGGCTTTGTCCGTTTCTCTTATGACTGCACTTGGAGTTTTTGATAAAAATGTTGATTTAACACTTAACATTACAAGAGGACAGCTTGCTCATGCCATTTATGTTTTAAAGGACTGTGATATGGTTTCAACTTCAGCATCAGATACTTTTGCTGATATTGATGCAAGTACAATGTATGCAAATGAAATCTCGGTTCTTTATGATATGGGTTATATAACCGGATACAAGGGACTGTACAGACCGGATGATAGTATAACTGCGGCAGAAATGGCGGCGGTTCTTATAAGAGCTTTAGGGCTTGAATTTGTTGTTGATAAAAAGGGAGGCTGGCCGGCAGGTTATATGACGGCGGCTGCTGTTTATGGATTGTTTGACGACGTGAAAATGACAACCGACAAGACGATAACTACTCTTGAGGCGGCAGTAATACTTAAGAATCTTCTTAATGTCGAGCTTGGTAAAGAAGAATATACTACTGCCGGAATTGAAGGATATTACATGACTGCTGTGCTTGATATATACATGGTTGAGGGCGTTGTGACGGATAACGGTATTACTTCTCTTGACGGAAGTGAGTCCACTAAAAACTCAATAAAGATTGGTTCAACAGCATATAATGCAAACGGAGTAAACTGTGAAGAGTATATAGGTAAAAAAGTGAAGCTCTATTACAAAGATTTGCAGGGCGACGACAGATATGTTCTTGCAGTTGAAGAATCCGAAAAACAGGAAATAATTCATATAAATTCGGAAGATGTCGATGGATTTTCTGACAGAACTTATACATACAGCGTAGAAAACAGAGTAAAAAAAGCAAGTCTTGCTATTGATTATAACATAGTATATAACGGAAGACTTGTAACAGACGGAACGAAGCTTAAAAATGAAAACTTTACTCCGGATGAAGGCTTTGTTGAGCTTATCGACTATGATGAGAATAACGAATATGACCTTGTTATAATTGAAGATTATGTCACATTTATAGTTGAAGCATATAATGCAGATACAAATATACTTCGCTCATCGGGAAATAAAATACCACCAATTGATTTTGAAAAAGCTGATATGGATATAAAGATTATGCTTGGTGCAGGCGGAAGCAAGATAGCCGTCGACTATAAAAATATTGCACACAACGGATATGTTTTATCTGTTGCACGAAGCTTTGATGAGAGAGCAGTTAAAATTTATCTTGCTGAAGAAACTGTAACAGGCTTTGTAGGAAGCATGGATATGACAGATAAGACTGTTAATGTTGACGGAAAAGATTATGTTGCATCAAGATATTTATCGGATTTTGTAACAGCAGGCGGAAGCTATAAGCTTAACGTAAATCACTATGGTCATATTATATGGGGAGAACGTGCGGAGCTTTCCGGAGAAAAGCTTGCATATGTTGAAAAAGCATATTTTGACAGTGATACAGAGAAGGCAACAGTAAGAATTTATACAGAAGATAATTCGTATTTAACTGCGATGGTAAGCGATAAAGCTCTTATAGACAGGATGCGTTTTGATAATGCGGAAAAATATGCCGATGCGTTAAAAGGAGCAATAGGTTCACTTGCAATTTTCAGAATAAATGCAAACAACGAGGTTGTAAGTGTTGACACGAGTTATTTTAACCGTGATGGAGGAGAAGAGACGGATAATTCTTTAAATATACTTTATGAAAACAGCTCAGGAGCAGGATTTGATTTTAATACGCTTTCTTTCGGAGACATCTATCAGTCGAAATTCCCGACAGATTTTAACACAAAGGTATTTTGTGTTAAAGACCCGTATGAGCTTGGAAAAATTTATTGCTACACACTTTCAGATTTTAAGGCGAAATATGTTTCAAGTTCAGAAAGTGACATAGGAGATCTTGTACTCTACAATACAGATTCTGACTCTATGCTTGGAACAGTAGCTCTTGTTAAGAGAGAGATTTTTGGTAAATCGGCAAAAATGGGTTCAAATATAGGTGCAATTGTTACTGATATCAGGAAAGCTGTAAACGATGACAATGAGCCGGAATACCTTCTGACGGTTGAATTTGATGGAACGGAGGAGGAATTGCGTTTAGAGAATGAAGCGATTTTCTTTAACACAACATCAGGCTCATATACTGCAGGAATTGAAAATCCTTATTCCATAGACTATGGTGACATAATCAAATGGGGAGCGGATGATGACGGAATGGTTGAAGCGGGAAATGTAGTTTTGGTATATGACTGTGACCGTGACTGGTTTAATAAAAACGTTTCCTATATGTCAGAGAAATACCGCTATGAAAAGCGCTGGCATTATATATGGACATATGCTAAAGAAGGAGACCATATTATTTCGGTTAATCAGGCAGAAACTCCGGTTGAGAAGTTTTACAGCGGAGAAAAAGAGTTTAAGGATTTATATACATATGTAGATTACACCATGCCTTTAAACGGTCAGCCGGTGTCTATCTGGATATATGACAGGAGCACAAGAGAACTTCGTGAAGGCGATATGGGTGAGTTTGTAACATATAAAGATGCTGAACTCGATTGTTCGAAGTTTATAGCATTATACAGATCGGGACACAGATTATATATCAGCTACAAATAGGGGGAAGGCGATGAAAAAGAAATTTTTGATTAAAATCATAGCCGCAATTGCGGTTTGTGCTCTCCCGATAGCAAACGCTTATGCGGAAGGCTTTGCGGATACGATTAACAATTTAGTTTATACGCTTGATGGTGTTGTAGATTATAATAATACAAATTCAAAGGAACGTTTTCATCAGAGAATGGATGAAATGCCGGATGAAATACGTGTTGTACTTCCGTTTGAGGTAACGGGTGAAAATTGTATTTTTGTATCAAATGACGGTTCGGATTCAAATGACGGAAGCTTTGAAAAACCCTTTAAAACCGTAAAACGAGCACTTAAATGGGTTGAAAACATAGATGCGGCAGTCAGAAAAAAAGGCATGGTAATATATCTTCGTGAGGGAACATATACCATTACCGAAGCACTTAAAATGAACGGAAAGCATTCGGGAGCATATGATGCACCGCTGTATATCAGTGCATATAACGGCGAAAATGTTACTTTTACAAGCTCAACAGCTATTCCGGCCGCAGATTTTAAACCGGTGTCGGACGAGGCGATAAAGTCAAGATTTTATCCGGAAGCAAGGGAAAGCATAGTAGAAGTAGATTTGAAGGATTATGGTATAACGGATTACGGAACACTTTTTTCACAGGAGAGAGATTATATGACACAAACAGTAGATCCTGTTTTGTTTTGCGATAATGAAAAAATGACTTTAGCGCGTTATCCGAATAATAATTTGCTCAGAGTAGGTGAAAGAGTGGATGACCCGGCGGTTCATGAGGCACAGCCGGATGGTGAGAAGAGCTTTGAGTGGAAGATGGCAGACGACAGAGCACTCAATTGGGCAACGCTTGATGATACCAGAGTATTTGCATATTTTGCATATAACTATATTCCGGAATATAAAAGAATTTTAGCAATAGACAGAGATAATCTTACTGCAACGGTTCGGGGACAGTTCGGTACTGTCAATCAGAGAGTTTTCAGAACTACTGCCGAAAATACATATTATTTCTATAATGTTCTTGAAGAGTTAGATACTGAAGGAGAATGGTATTTAGACAGAAAAACAGGCAAATTGTATATGTTTATGCCTTCATACTGCAGTGAAGATTCGGTATTTTATCTTTCAATAAAGGATAATAATATATTTGACGGCAATGATATGAACAATGTTGTATTTAACGGCATTGAATTTAAGAATATCGTTTCAAAAGCAATTAATGTTACATACGGCGACTATATTGTTGTTCAGAATTGCAGATTCATAAACTGTTCAGCAGGTGCGGCATATCTTGATTACTGTACAAACAGCGGTGTTACGACTTGCTATTTTCTTGGGTGCCCCGGAAATGCCGTAAGTATGATTCAGGAGCGTTATGAAGATCCTTATGTTTATGATCTTGTTCCGAGAAACAATTTTGTTCAGAATTGTTTTATAGAGGGAGGAAGAGATACTTACAGCAAAATAATGGTTCGTGCAAACGGAGCTGTTATATCTCATAATTCAGCGATTGATTCAACACACGGCCATTTTACAGGAGACGGAATAAACTGGTATCTTGAGTATAATGAAAGTGCCGGCGGCGACAAAATCCAGAATGACGGAGCGCCGTATTATACAGGCGGTTCTGCAGGCGATTATATTATAGCAAGATATAATTATCTGCATCATCCGTCCGATAAGCCTGAATATGGTCGCGGATTGTACTTTGATGAGGGTGGTTCGTATTTTCTTGCTTACGGAAATGTGCTTCACGGCGGTGATTACGGATCGTTTGCACATAACGGAAAATTTGGTTCGTGGTACAATAATATATTTTTAGAAAACAGGAAAGCTGCAGCAACGAGTGCAAACTACTTCAGTAATTACTTAAAACACAGAGAACGAGCTTTCTATACGCATGAATCATCATGGTACTGCATGGCAAACAGGTATGCAATAGATCCTACCGTGTACAGATGGATTAAAACATTCCCTGAGCATCAGCCGTATTTTGAAAATATATATGCATATCATGATTTTATAAATAATAATCCGACAGATGAAATGGGTGAGGTTGAAAAGTGGCTTTTGGAAGCAAATTACTTCTATTTAGCGAATAATCTGCATCTCGGCGGCGGACATGAAATTGCTACAACTTCAAGAGACACAATAATCAACGAAAATAATTATGAAGTTAAAAAAGAAGATTTCGCTGATTATGATAATGCCGATTTTACAGTTATAAATCCGGAATTACTTGATAAGATGCCGGGATTTGAACAAATTCCTATGAAAAAAATAGGAATTATTAAAGATTGTGATATGTGGCGAAATCTTAAAATGGGTGAATTTAAAGATCCCATGTTTCCTAAAAAAGAATATGAAAAGCGTGTATCACCTGCTGACGTTAACTTTGAATGGCTGAAAGTTACGGGAGCAAGCTTTTACAGGCTCATAATTGCAGAGGATGAAAATTTTGAAACAGTAGTTTATGATACTGTACTTCCTCAGCCATATGCCACGGTTGATTTACAGCCTGATAAGCATTATTTTTATAAAATTATAGCTCAGTCAAAGGCTATGTGCTTTAACTTTGAAGAAGTTGAAAGTGAAATTTACGATTTCTACACAATGACAACCGAAGAAGCAAATAAGGTTTCTCGTGCAGAAAAGAAAGAACTTCGCATAAGACTTTTAAAAGCTCAGGAAATATGTAATGCTATTGTTGAAGGAACTGAACCTAATCAGTATCCTGAAGGTACTAAGCTCGAGTTCCAGGCGTATATTAACAATGCAACAGCATATATGGAAAAAACTAATGTTCAGGGATATATTGATGATAAGCTTGTCGAGCTTAACAGAAAAATATTCGATGTTCAAAAGACTGTTGTTCCGGGAACTGTTGTTCAGATTGATACAAATGCAGATAAGTGGGAAAAACTTGTCAGTTCGACAGTTGCAGGTGGTCAGGATAAGGCGATAGAGCTTGTAAATGATGAATCCGGAAATCTTGTTTTAAATACACTTATGGACAGAAATGTTTTCGTAAGAAATAAACAGGTAATACCATACGGTTCTTTTGCCACAATAAAGATTAAGCCTGATTCGCTGGAAAGCTGGCATTTGTTTGCAGGTCTTGCATTTGAAAAAGCATCAAACGGACTGTCTTCAAATGATTTGTACAGTATTATTCTTTCAAAAGATTCGAATACAAATTATTCAATTGAATTGCAGAAGTATAAAAACGAAGCCGGACAAACAGAATTCCTGACTTTAGTAAATGACGGAATCATAAAGCCGGGTGAGTGGAATGATGTGGCAATAGGTACAATCCCGTGTGAGGATGGTACAAGATTTGTAGCAATTGCAAACGGCAAAATTTTATACGATTATTTTGACAGCTTTGATAACGGTTGTTATTACACAGAGAGTTATTTTACAGTTCATCGAAGTGTAGAAAATAACAAGTCGGAATTTGCAAAGAGCGACATGACTTATGAAGAGATTATATCTGTTATAAATGGCGGATAATACTTTGTTTTAATATCATGCAACCGGATTTATTTACAGCACAGCCTGCATCAGTACTGTATAAAGATCCGGATGCTTGATATAAGCAAATACTGTGAAATGAAATTATATCGTTTCACAGTATTTGTAATTTCTGTCTATATGGGAGATGGTTAAGATGTTTGAATTTAAAACGGTTATGAATAATATAAAAAACCTTGAGTGGAAAAAATATTTTTATAAAAATCTTTTGATTTGCTCACTCGTAATTTTTTTTGTGTTTTCCATAATTACAATAACACTAACCGGCGGATACAGACGAGCTGTTAACAACGAAATGAACCGATATTGCATGGGAGTGGTATTTAATATAAAAGATAAGATTAATAAAGTCTTTGACATCTTATCAGAAAGTTACAGCGAATTTTTAGGCACATATAACGATGATGTAAGGATAATGGCATATTCCGGTGATATTACGACAGGGAGCGGAGTAAAATCCGTTAAAAGTATAAAAAATGTTATAGACAGATACAGCTCAAATCCCGGATATGTTGACAGTATATACTTTTATTTTCCGAAAAGCGGATATATAATATCAAACAGCACTCAGTTTTCGGGAAACTTCAGAAGTAAATTTCACGATGCAATGTGGATAGATGACTATGAAAAAAACGGAAAATCCGTAAATGTAAGAACGGTAAAGCGACGTGGGATGAATAAATCATATCTTACATTTATTAAATCTCTCAATATAGGTGGGGACAATCTTATAGCTTATAACATAGATATTGAAAGCTTTTTAAATTCTGTAAATGAGAAATTACGTGAGTTTTACATTATAGATAACTGTAATAATATAATCTATGCCCAGGATACGGACTTAATCGGAAAAACTCTTGAAGATGCCGGAGAGACGGGTGAAAAAATAGGATTGGCTGTAAAGGATGAGTCTGATATGGTTGAGAGTCGGGATAACATAATACTTATGTCAACATCCGCCGGTATTGATGATTATAAAATTGTAGTCGGTATAGATTCAACAGAGCATGATAATCAGATGAAAAAAATAAAGCTGATGATGGTGTTTATTATGTTATTATCTGTACTTATTACAGTAGTGCTTGCGTTTTTTATAGTATCTGAGTTTTATAATAATATTTTAGACCTTGTCCTTGTTATTGAGGGGAAGGAGCGGAAAAACGAAAGAAGCTTTCATGAAGTAAAGTTCATCAAGAATAAAATACTTACTATGCTTGATAAAAACTCAAAAATAGAAAATGAACTTGCAAACAGAATTGAGCTTGTAAGCAAAACAAAAATAGAAGCAATGCAAAGTCAGCTTAATTCACATTTTTTATATAATACACTAAATCTTATAAGCGCAATTGACATATTAGAACACAAGCGCGATACAAATACGATTAAAGCGATAACAGAGCTTTCGGCAATTTTACGTTATGCCATGAACCGTGACAGCTATACTGCCCCGCTTCGTGAAGAGCTTATATTTATAAACAAATATCTTGAAATTCAAAGGATGAGATACAGAGATAAATTTGAATACATTGAAGAAATTGATGATAGCCTTATGAATGTAAGCATAATAAAAATGATAATTCAGCCTTTAGTTGAAAATGCAATTTTTCACGGGATCGTACCAAGCGGCAGAAAATGCACGTTAACGCTTAAAATTGATGCCGATGGTGATATGCTTAAAATCCGGGTTATAGACGACGGTGTAGGGATTTCGGACGAAAAAGTAAAAGAGCTTCGGGCAAAGTTTGCCGAGGGCATAGTTTCGAGCACGCAAACTCACGGTCTTCTAAGCGTAAATCAAAGATGTATGCTTTTCTATGGAGAGGAATACGGATGCGAAGTTGAAAGTAGAGATGGGAAAACAATCATAACGGTTAAGCATCCGGTTTTAAATGATAAAACAGCATAAAGAAAGAGAGGATAAATAAAAATGAGTAATAAATTTAAAAAAATGAATTTTGCATCGCTGTTAAGTTCGTTTGTGCTGTTGATTAACATATGTGTTCCGCAAAGCATTTATGCAAGCAGTACCGAGCTTGTGGATATTAATTTCGGAGAATTATTAAAACTTCAGGAACAAAACGGTTATGCACCTTTTGCAGGGACAAATATGCTTGAAAACTTCTATCAGGCAAAAGCAGAGCTTCCGGCGGAAGTTCCGGTGCTCAGCCCGTTTGAAGCGGTTGGAACGAATATTTATTTTGTTTCCGTTGACGGTGATGATACAGGAGCCGGATCGGAGGATTCACCTCTAAAAACAATCGAAGAGGCGTTAAATAGAGTTTCTGAACAAAAGGGAAACAGCATAATATACCTTAGAGAAGGCGAATACGATGTTTCAGATACAATAGATATTACTTCTTCTCATGCAAATGATGATTATTCTTTGTTTATCGGAGCTTATTCTGATGAAGAGGTTGTATTTTGTGCTGAAGAAAATATAGCACTGAGTCTTGCAAAAAAAGTTACTCCTGAAAACACAAAATTGGTTACATATGAGAGAATAAACGAAAATGCTCTCGGAAATCTATATTACATCGGTTACGATGATATCGGTCTTGATAAAATACCATATGAAACAGCATTTAATTTAGGTGATATGCCGCTTTATGTGTCAAGATACCCGAATCAGGGAACAGATACCGTAGTAAATGTAATAAAAGACGGATCATTTAAAAACGGAGAAGGTTTTATCAGAACAGGACTTCCTATGGAGTGGAAGCCGGGAGATATGCATCCTTTCACATGGAAGGATACGAAAAACATTCATATTTTCGGAAGAGTTGCAAATGAGTGGTCTTTTACAGACGGTATTGTCTGGTTTGATAAAGCAAAAAAGACCGTTAAAACAACAAGCGCAATTACGCCTAACTATTCCCCGATAACAACAAATTTCTGGAGCTCAATACCGAGTACATATTATTACACAAATATTTTCGAGGAACTCGATACCTTCGGTGAGTGGTTTGCCGATGACACGGAACAGCGTTTTTATTTGTATCTGCCCGAAGACTTTAATTTTGAAGACAAGGTAATAAATTATACAAAGTACGACGGATATGTTTTTAATATGGACGGATGCAGTAATGTTGTAATAGATAATATCGGTATAAAGCACGCAAACGGCGGGTTTGATATCAAAAACAGTGAAAGAGTAGTTCTTCAGAATATGAAAGTGAATGATATTGAGAATATTGCCGTAAATATGTATAATACTGAAAAATGCGGAATACTGAATTCTGATATAAGAGATGTCGGGGGCGCGCATACCGTTGAGATATCACAGTCGGCGGAAAGGAATTCCGAACTCGTACCAAGACGTAATTTTATACAAAATACATATATAGGAAATGTTTCAACAGCGCTTAAGCTGTCAGGCTCAACAGGAAATATAATATCACACAATCTTATTGAAAATACCTCCTATTCAGCGATAATATTAAATGGCGCAGAGAACATTGTTGAATACAATGAATTTTCCGGAGTTGTAAATAAGATTACGGATAACGGCGGAATTTATGTCGGAGGGGATATAAATAACCGTGCAAATACAATAAGATATAATTATTTTCATGATTCACTACCGGATAAGAAAAACGGCCGTGCAATATATAACGATGACTGTTCGGACATGAGCTGGAACTATGGAAATGTAATCAGAAATTTCAGCTACGGACTTTTCCAGCACAGCGGTGACGACCATGTTATAATGGATAACGTTGTTATTGATGCAAGTACATATATAAGAAACAGCGCTGATTATGCAACACAGAAGACTCTTATGGAAAACTACTTTTTCAGTAATGAACCGCAATTTTTGGACGGATACAAAAATAATAATATTGCAAACAGCGACACCTGGCAAACGAGATACAGAGGTATTTTAAATAAAAAATATAATCAGGTACTTGAAGCAAGAGGATTTTATAAAAAAGATCCTGCCGGTTCGTATGAAAAGATATATAATGTAGTAACAGGAAAGAAAAAAGCATCCGATTACAGTAATTCCGAAGAAGTTCAGAAAATGTGCGATTTGGTTGCGGATACAGGTTGCTATTACACAGGAAACAGATATATAGTTCCGCTGATAGGCGGATACAGTAACGGCTACGGACCGTCTGACTGCGGACTCTATAATGTTTGTGAGCCGAATAACAACGGTAAGCCGAAAGTTTCGTATTTGTCATCAATATTCGGAGGTTCAATTGAAAGTGAAATAGCTAATCTTGTAGCAAATATGGGACTTGTTTCGTTAAATAACCACAATACGGAAAAACCGGTTATTTATATGGAACCTAAAAAAGAAATTTTAAAGGAAGAATTTACCGGAATAGGATGGAGCGAAACTTCAAACGGAAGCTACTATACATTTGAAATTTCGGACAGCAGCAGCTTTAAAAATATTTTAATAAGCTATAATACATCTTCAAATGAGTATCCCGTCTATACATATTCATACGATTCGAAGACAGGAACTAATGTTAAAAACAAAACGAATAACTATGAATTTACGGTTGATAAGCCGTACTTTGCGAGAGTTAAGTGTGTAAGCCTTGCAAATTGTATCGACAGCGAAAATATTTATTCAGAGCCTGTTGAGTTTATTCTCAGAAACAACATAGAAAATACAAATAGCGGTGATTCAAAAGTAAACAGTTATTTCGGAAATACGAGTCTTAAAATTAAGCTTGAAGGAATGCTTCCCGATTATCTTATAAATGAGAGCGACAAACAAATTACGCTTATGATGGTTGATAAGGCGGATAACGGGTCGGGAACTGACGTGATAAAGCACATTGCTCAGATAAATCCGGAAGAAGACGGAAGCTTCTCTTATACATTCGGAGCGGATGTAACAAGTACGACAAGAATAAAAGTAAGAGCAGGAATGGACGATATAACCGAAAAATTATTCCTGGAAAGCACAAATCGAATTGCTGAAGTAAGCTTTAAATGGGAGACCGGTGAAACATCGGTAAAGGATGTTTTAACAGCAGTCGCAAATATCAATAATATGTTTGGCGTTACCGATAATTTCAGAATTGCAATAGCATCATATGATGAAGACGGCAACCTTATAGGCTGTGTGATGACTGACAGCGTATCGGTAGAACACGGTAAGAGTGCGGATTTATCAAAGACATATTCAATTCCTGAGAATGCAGATTCCGTAAAAGCATTTTTGTGGAGCGGAACAGATATGAAACCGCTTGCAGATGCAATCTAAGAAATGGAGAATGATTATGTATAAAGAGTTACTTTCAAAAATGAAAATTGAAGATAAGGCGGATATGCTTACCGGCATTGCTATGAATACAAAGATAATGCCCGAATACGGAATTAACGATACTATAGAAATGTCGGACGGACCGTCGGGTGTCAGATGTATAGTGAAAAATCCGCCTGAGATAAAGGGTGGAGATATTGCTTTTCCATGCCCGGCTGCTCAGGCGGCAACATGGAATACAGAGCTTATTGAAAAGGGTGGAAATCAGCTGGCTTTAAACTGTATTGCAAGAGGCGTAAGTATGATACTTGCTCCGGGTGTAAATATAATAAGAAGCCCTCTTTGCGGAAGAAATTACGAATATTTTTCAGAAGATCCGTATCTTGCAGGAGAATTGGGAGCGGCATATGTGAAGGGAGTTCAGGACTATGGAGTCGGAACAAGCGTTAAGCATTATGCGGCAAATCAGCAGGAAAATCACAGAAGAGTGGTGAATGCAGAGATTTCGGAGCGTGCGCTGAGAGAAATCTATCTGACTGTTTTTGAGATTATTGTAAAAAAGACTAATCCGACATCGGTTATGTGTGCATACAATAAAGTTAACGGTCATTACTGCTCGGAAAATAAAAAGCTTCTTACCGATATTTTAAGAGATGAATGGGGCTATGATGGTGCAGTTGTTTCCGACTGGGGGGCTGTTCATGATGTCGGAAATGCAGTTAAAGCTGGTATGGATTTGATTATGCCGTCAAGAAAGACCATAATTGAAGAAGTAATGCAGGCGATGAAGGATAAAAAAATCACGGAATCGGACGTGGACAGAGCGCTGACAAATATACTTAAAATGGTAAAAAGAATTAATGAAATGCCAAAACCGTCAGAAAAATTTGATCGCAGCGCAGCACATGAGGTTGCGGTCGAAATGGCAAAGGAAAGTATAACACTTCTTAAAAATGATAATATTCTGCCGATTAAACCGGGACAGTATAAAAAAATAGGTGTTGTGGGTTATTTCGGAGATAAGCCTACGTTAGGCGGAGGCGGAGGCAGCGGCATTGTATCGGTTGATGATGAGAGCATTGACTCACCGCTGGCGTATATAAAGAAGTATGCCGGTGATACAGAGGTTATGTATGCACCGCTATATGATGAACTCGGCGGAAATATAAGCTTTGCAAATATGATTGATATACAGAAAATTGCAAAGGAATGTGAAATAATTATTATGTTTGCCGGCAATCACCCTTATTGGGAGGTTGAAGGTGAGGACAGAGACAGTCTTGAACTTCCTATACATATGATACGTCTTGCCGAGGAATGTTCCAGATTTTGTGAAAATACCGTTATTGTAACTCAGACAGGTTCGGCATATGCACCTTTTATGAGACTTGTAGAACCTAAAGCCATAATCCAGATGTGGTTTTCAGGCGAGGGCGGCGGACGTGCTGTTGCAGAAGTTTTGTTTGGCAAGGCTAATCCGAGCGGTAAGCTTCCCGTTACGTTTATGAAAAAAATCAATCCTGATATAAAGTTCTGTGCAAACGGAAGATATCTGGATTACAAAGAAGGTTTATTTGTTGGTTACAGATATTATGACGAGCATACGGATGAAATATGGTATCCGTTCGGATATGGTTTGTCATATACAACATTTGAGTATTCAGACCTTCAGATTGTTTCATCTGATTCTATGTCTGCCGAGGTTTCATTTAACATTACAAATACGGGAGATATGGCAGGTAAAGAGATTTGTCAGGTGTATGTTGCGCCAATGGAAAGTTCGGTTGTACGTCCGTTAAAGGAGCTTAAGGGCTTTGTAAAGCTGTCGTTAGAGCCGGGAGAAACAAGAAGGGTGAAAATATATCTTGACAACCGTGCATTTTCATATTATAATACCAATATAAACGACTGGCATGCCGAATCAGGCAGATACGGTATTCTTGTGGGTGCGTCATCTCAGGACATAAGACTTTCGGGCGAAGTACAGATTGTAAATGATGACGAATATACAATTAACAGAGATAAATGGACGAATATAACCGATAAGCTTATTATGGCAGGGGATGAGTAAAAATACTGTTAAGAAATTAAATGCCAAAAGAGACTGCTCAGACGTTTGCTGCGAATTTATGTAATGGGCTTTCATATATGAAAAAACTTCAGAAAGAATAGCGGAGGTAAAACTCGTGTTTAAGAATATTAAATTAACTGTTGTGCTTGATGAATTCGGTGAGATAACAACGGAGCTTGTACCGAAAAATGAATCTGAATTTGAAATTGCGGAAAATGAATATGTAAGAGGAAGCATAACCTTAAAGAAGTTTGAAAAATCATGCATTATAAATGCGTGTGTAGAGGTTATTCCTTATCCGTATGATTATTACAGATGCTTTGACGCAAAAACCGGGCTTATACTGGAGCTGGAAGCGGAAGAAACAACATTTTCCGGACTTTCCCTTGAAAGCTTTAATCCGTTCTGGACAAGACCGAAATTCTTTAATGATTTTACGGAGCTTGCTGATAACACGCAACAGATTTTAACAGATAATAATAATGAATATGCTCATATAATGCCGATTTCCGGAAAGTTTGCAAGGTGTTGTGCAAGACCGGGAGAGAATAAAAATGCATTGAAAATTACGGCGGGACAGTATTTTGGCGGTAACACAAAGATAGAAGCTCCTTTGTGCGTTATAAGCGTATCGGATAATCCGTATGATGCAGTTAAGACAAGCTATGATACGGCTTTTGAAAATGGTGTAATAATAACTCCTCAAAAGAAAAAGAAAGAGTAC
Source organism: Clostridia bacterium (assembly GCA_045637525.1). Lineage (GTDB taxonomy): Bacteria > Bacillota > Clostridia > UBA1381 > UBA1381 > JAZTZP01. Next base: position 58,148 of record JAZTZP010000153.1, read on the forward strand.
CCGAAACAGCTTGAGGGGCTTGGCTGGTGTACATGGAATGCATTTTATCATGATGTTACAGCTTATGGCATAGAAGAAAAGCTCAAAGAATTTAAAGAAAAGGATATTCCGATAAAATGGATAATGATAGATGACGGCTGGGCAAAGACAAAAGACTTTAAGCTGAATTCATGCTTTACGGATGAGAAAAAATTCCCCGATGGTTTGAAGGCATTTATCAAACATATTAAAGAGGAATATGGTATAGAATATGTCGGTATATGGCATGCATTTATGGGATATTGGTTTGGAATAGATAAATGCGGTGAGGAATATCGGAATCAGCAGGATAATTTTTCTGAGAATATCTCGGGGCTTGTTATTCCGGGCGGTGAAGAAGAAAAAGCATATAAGTTTTACAGTAACTGGCATAAATATTTAAAAGAGCAGGGGATTGATTTTCTTAAAGTGGACGCACAGGGTGACGCATTTGAATTTTACAGAAATACTGTAAATCCTTGTGAAAAGGCAGTCAATCTTCACAATGCACTTGAAAAGTCGGTTTCTGAAAATTTCGGTTCTGTTATGATAAATTGTATGGGAATGGGAAGCCTGGATATGTTTTCGAGAAAATCTTCATGTATCGTCAGAAACAGCGACGACTTTTTCCCGGATAAAGAGGACGGATTTGAAAGTCATATCACGCAAAATGCGTATAACGCAATTTTTAGTGATAACCTTTTTTACTGTGATTACGATATGTGGTGGACAAAGCATTTCAGTGCAAAGCAGAGTAGTGTTTTAAGAGCTGTAAGCGGAGGACCTGTTTATATAAGTGATGAAACAGGTAATACCGATAAAGAATATCTTATGCCGATTATTGATGAAAACGGAAAAGTATTAAGGTGCGATAATGCGGCAAAGCCTACAGCGGACTGTGTTTTTAAAAATCCGCATGACGGAATACTTAAAATATTTAATACTGCGGGAGCGGGGATAGTTATAGCCTTGTTTAATTTGTCTGACAAAAAACAAACTGCGAGGGTAAATTTAAAAGACGTTTATGCTTCGGGAGAATATAATATGCATATATATTTTAAAAAGATATGTGCTCCGTTTAAAGATGGAATGACAATTGAAATAGAAGCGGGTGATGTTGAAATTATAAATCTTTCCAAGGGAGAATTTTATAATACCGATAAGTATATTTCAATTGCCGAAGGAGAGCAGACAAAATAATTAATAAATGAGGATACCGATAAAGTGAAGATAAAATATTTGGGAACAGCCGCTTATGAGGGGCTTCCGGCAATATTTTGCGAGTGCGACACATGCAACGAGGCAAGAAAGAGAAAAGGTAAGAATATAAGAACAAGGTCTCAGGCTCTTTAAACAATGAGTTGTTGATTGATTTTAATGCTGATACATATATTCATACGCTCATGTATGACATAGAGCTTGCAAAAATAAATAATTGCATCATTACGCACGCTCATTCTGATCATTTATATGCAAATGTATTTCATATATGTTCTTACAGATTAGGTTCAGTATGCACCCGAACAGTTTTCCTTGTTTGGGTGTTTTTATTTTACCTTTACAAATACGATTTTTGAATGAGTGAACAATTGTTAACAAAAAGATAAATTATAGTTTAGCGACTTAAATAAGTCGCTAAACGCGATATAAATTCCTAACGGAATTTTCGATATGTGCTAACGCACGCGATATGCCTGTCGGCGCGATATGTTTGCTTCGCAAACGTTATGGAAGAAAAAATGCA